>CABSLQ010000004.1 GCA_902478605.1 uncultured Oscillospiraceae bacterium | reverse complement strand
CGTAGTATGCGGCCAGCATGTTGTCGAGGGCCACGACTGCCACATCCTTGCCGACGTACTCTGCGGGAACAGAGTACTGATTGCAGTCGACCGTGAGCGGTCGACCGCATAGCTAATGAGGCATGTCTTCGGCAGAAACACCCGTGTTTCTGCGGTACCCGGCGAAGATTGATCTTGTCGATGATATCGGTGCCTGCATAAAAATCCTATGAAATAGCCGATTGACGGGCAGTTGTTTTAATGATAAAATAAAGTGAATTTTATATTATCATAAATTGGAGGCGCGGTTATGGCATATATACCAAGACGGCTGGAAGACAAATTCCTGCGGATGAGCGGCTTTTTCAAGGCTGTATTGGTGACCGGCGCCCGCCAGGTGGGAAAGACGACCATGCTGAGGCATCTGGCTGAAGGGCAGAACCGGACCTATGTTACCCTCGACAATCTGATGGCGCGGCAGCTTGCCAAAACCGATCCGGTATTGTTTTTCCAGACCTATCCGCCGCCCATTATCATCGACGAAGTTCAGTATGCGCCGGAGCTGTTCGGGCAGATTAAGGTTCTGTGCGACGAGAGCGAGGAGACCGGCCGTTTCTGGCTGACCGGTTCCCAGCAGTACGCCATGATGCGCAATGTGCGGGAGACGCTGGCAGGGCGTCTGGGCCTGCTGGAACTCTTCAGCCTGTCTAAAAATGAACGGGACGGCATTGTTTTCGAGAACGAGCTGGACTTTTCCCTGTTTTGCCTGATGGAGCGGCAGCGGCTGACCTCTAAAAACAATATTCAGGACGTTTACCGCGCCATCTGGCAGGGAGGTATGCCGCAGCTAGTGACGGCGGACGCCGAACAGCGGCAGGTATACTGGGATTCCTATGTGGACACCTACCTGATGCGGGACGTGGCAGAGCTGGGCGGCATCACCGATTCGGTCAAGTTCCGCCAGTTTCTGAACGCCTGTGCCGCTCTCGTATCCGAGCAGGTCAATTACAAAACCCTGGCAGACGCGGCGGACGTCTCGCAGCCCACGGCCAAGGAATGGCTGCGGCTGCTGGAGGGGCTTGGCATTGTCTATCTGCTGCGGCCTTACGCCAGCAACGAACTGAAACGGCTGACAAAGACGCCCAAGCTGTATTTCTACGATACCGGGCTCTGCGCACACCTTTCCATGTGGCTGACGCCGGAAACCCTGATGAACGGGGCGGCCAGCGGTCATTTCTTTGAAAATTATGTGGTGATGGAGGTTCTCAAGAGCTTCTCCTATTCGCCGGCGAAGGCGAACCTCACCTACTACCGGGACGCCAACGCCAAGGAGATCGACCTGTTTGTGGAGGAAAACCAGCGGATTCATCCGTTGGAAATCAAGAAGTCGGCCAGTCCCAACAATCGGGAAGTCAAAAAGTTCGAGGTGCTGGACAAGACCTCTGTGGAGAGAGGCTGCGGCGGCATCGTCTGTATGTGCGAAGAGGTGGTCCCCATCGACGCCAAAAACTGCTTCATTCCCTGCAATCTGCTTTGAAATGTACCTAGCCGATAAAGAGTTCGAGCCTTATCATGTTCCAAGAGAGAATTACCAGGATTCACGGAAGAAGGCACTCGGAATATCGGATACCAGGCGGAACGACAAAGGAGGTCTGGATGATGGCAAAACCTGTTGTGTTTATGGATACGGAAGTCGGTATAGAAGATAAGCGCATTCATGATATCGGTGCGGTACGAACGGATCATGCTGTTTTTCATTCGGCCTCCATACAGGATTTTTGCGCCTTTGTTTCCGGAATAGAATTTGTCTGTGGGCACAATATTGTCCAGCACGACCTGAAATATCTGCAAAAGGCTATGGAGAAAGAATGGCCGATCCAAGCGATCGATACACTCTATCTATCCCCGCTTCTTTTCCCTAAGCGACCTTATCATGCCCTGTTAAAAGACGATAAGCTGCAGGTGGAGGAACTAAATAATCCCGTAAATGATTGTCAAAAGGCTGAGAAACTGTTCTATGATGAAGTCAACGCTTTTTTTGCCCTTCCGCCGAAAGTGAAACAAATTTTTTGCGGTTTACTATACTCTCGAGAAGAATTCCAGGGCTTTTTTAACTATGTGAATTTTAAGCCCTACAAGTACAATTTGCCGGATTTAATCCATGCAGAGTTTGACGGAAAAATTTGCGAAAATGTCGATATGCCTCCTCTAATTCGCCATTATCCGGTTGAGTTAGCCTATGCGCTAGCGTTGATCGGTACGGCCGATAACACCTCCATCACGCCACCCTGGTTGCTTCGGAATTTTCCCAAAATTGAGAATGTCATAAAATATTTAAGAGGAACTCCCTGCAACAAATGCGCCTATTGTCGGAATGCACTGGACATACATAAAGAACTGAAAACCATATTTGGATATGACAGTTTCCGAACCTATAACGGTGAGCCGCTTCAGGAAAACGCCGCGCAGGCCGCTGTAAATGGAAAGTCTCTTCTCGCAGTTTTTCCGACGGGAGGCGGCAAATCCATTACTTTCCAGTTGCCTGCGCTGATAGCCGGAAAGGCTGTCCATGGATTAACGGTGGTTATTTCTCCTTTGCAGTCGCTGATGAAGGACCAGGTGGATAACCTGAACAGCATCGGTATTACGGAAGCCGTGACGGTAAACGGCCTGCTTGACCCGATTGAACGGGCCAATGCACTGGAACGTGTTGCAAATGGAGCGGCGACGCTCCTTTACATCTCACCTGAGCAGCTTCGTTCCCGCACGATAGAAAAAATGCTCCTGTCGCGGAACATCGCCCGATTTGTGATTGATGAAGCCCACTGCTTTTCAGCATGGGGACAGGATTTTCGCGTGGATTATTTATATATCGGCGACTTCATCCGTGAACTCCAAAAGAAAAAAGCCGACAAAAAGCCGATCCCTGTTTCCTGCTTTACCGCGACCGCCAAACAAAAGGTTGTCCGTGACATCTGCGACTATTTTAAGCGGAAACTTGATCTGGATCTCGAAATCTTCGCTACCTCGGCTACCCGTGAAAACCTGCACTACACGGTTCTATATAAGGAGACAGACGAGGAAAAGTATAGTGCGCTGCGCGATTTGATTGCGCTTAAGGATTGCCCCACCATCGTCTACGTTTCCCGAACAAGACGCACCCGGGAACTGGCGGATAAATTGACCAGCGATGGATTTTCGGCCAGACCATTCAACGGCAAAATGGATCCCAACGACAAGATTGCCAATCAGGAGGCTTTTATCCGTAACGAGATAAAGGTCATCGTCGCTACCTCTGCGTTCGGCATGGGCGTGGATAAAAAAGATGTGAAGCTGGTCGTTCACTACGATATTTCCAGTTCCCTCGAAGATTACGTACAGGAAGCGGGCCGTGCAGGCCGGGATCCTTTTCTGCAGGCGGAATGCTATGTACTGTATAACGACAACGATCTGGATAAACACTTTATTCTGCTCAACCAGACGAAGCTCAGCATTAGTGAGATCCAACAGGTATGGAAGGCCGTTAAGGATCTCACCAAGCTGCGTCCTAGCATATGCTGTTCCCCTCTTGAAATTGCGCGGCAGGCCGGATGGGACGATTCGGTCAGCGATATAGAAACCCGTGTGAAGACGGCTGTTTCCGCCTTGGAAAGTGCCGGATATGTGAAGCGCGGGAGAAATATGCCTCATGTATACGCGACCAGCATTCGCGCCAAGGATATGCGCGAGGCGTCCTCCCGTATCGATCAGTCGACTCTGTTCTCGGATGATGAGAGGATAACCGCCAAGCGCATTATCAAGTCGCTGATTTCCAGCCGGAGCATCGCGGCTGCGGAAGGCGATGACGCGGAATCCAGAGTGGATTATCTTGCCGATACACTGGGCATGACAAAAGAAGAGGTTGTCAATGCGGTGAACCTCATGCGGCAGGATGGGCTTCTGGAAGACTCTATGGATATGTCCGCGTACATTCTCGCCTCAGATACGGAAAACCGATCCAGGCTGATTTTGGAGCGGTTTGCCAAGTTAGAACGGTTCCTTCTTTCTCGGTTTGCGGAGGATGGCTGCGACCTGAATCTGAAGGAACTGAACGAAGCGGCACAGGCAGAGGGGATAGCTGCTGCCAGCGTCAAAAATCTCCGTACGCTCCTGTATTACCATACGGTGAAAAACTATATACGCAAATCGGAGGATAGAGAGTCACGGACTGTAAAACTGTTTCCGGCACTGGACATTTCTAAGCTAATGGATAAGTACAACCGCCGAATGGACGTATGCCATTTTATTCTGGAAACTCTGTATGCCAGGGCGGAAGAGGCAGCCCCCTCGGAACGCGATGAAAAGCCGGTTCTGTTTTCGCTCGTCGGCTTATTTCGCGAGTATAAGGCCATCCCCCGGATGGAATTTATGGAGGAAATTGTCCTCTCCGACATTGAGGACGCGCTCTTGTATCTGTCCAAAATCGGCGCACTGAAGCTGGAGGGGGGCTTTCTGATCCTCTATAACGGCATGGAAATCAAACGCCTTGTAACGGATAACCGTATCAAATATAAAGCCGAAGATTATCGGTTCCTGGACGAATTCTATAAACAGAAGATTCGTCAGATCCACATCGTGGGCGAGTACGCCAACCTGATGGTACGGGATTATGAGGCGGCGCTGCAGTTTGTACAGGATTATTTCCAGATGGATTTCCGCAGGTTCATTACAAAGTACTTTCAGGGAGAGCGGGTAAAAGAGATCGACCGCAACATTACTCCCGCCAAGTATCACCAATTGTTTGGCGAACTGTCAGATATTCAATCGCAGATTATTAACGATGCGGAATCAAAATATATCGTGGTGGCGGCGGGGCCCGGGAGCGGCAAAACCCGTGTGCTTGTCCATAAACTGGCCGCTTTGCTTCTTTTGGAAGATGTCAAGCATGAACAGCTTCTAATGCTGACCTTCTCACGTGCCGCTGCGACCGAATTTAAAAAACGGCTGATATCCCTCGTTGGAAACGCAGCCAATTTTGTGGAAATCAAAACCTTCCATTCCTATTGCTTCGATCTTCTTGGAAAAATAGGAAACTTGGAGGGCGTCGATGATGTCGTCAAAAATGCAGGCGATATGATTTGCAATGGGGAGGTAGAGCCCAACAAAACTACGAAAAGCGTCCTGGTGATCGATGAAGCCCAGGATATGGATGAGAATGAGTTTAACCTAATCCGTGCGCTGATGCAGAACAATGAGGATATGCGTATCATCGCAGTAGGGGACGATGACCAAAACATTTACCAGTTCCGCGGGTCGGATCCAAAGTATCTGCGTTCTTTGGCCGAGGACTATGGAGCCGTTCTTTATGAAATGCTCGAGAACTATCGCAGCCGGCCGAATATCGTTGCGTTGGGAAATGCATTTGCCGGACGTATCCAGAATCGAATGAAGGGCGCTCCCGTACAAGCGGTTCAAATGGAAGAAGGTATTGTCCACATTATCCGTCATACCTGTAAAAATATGGCGGAAGCGGTTGTTCAACAGATACTGGAAACACGCAGTAACGAAAAAGCCTGCGTCCTGACCAATACCAACGATGAGGCGTTGCAGATACTGGGCCTCTTAAACGAAAAATCTTGCCGGGCAAAACTGATCCAGTCTCTCGACGGATTTCGGCTGTACAATCTTGCGGAAGTACGGTTTCTTTTAAAAATCATAGATAGGGAGCTCCGCTCTCCAGTAATACCGGACGATTTGTGGACAAAGACGAAAAGGAGGTTGTCTGACGTCTATGCAGATAGTACGTGTCTTGAAGTCTGCCAAAATATGATGCGGGATTTTGAGCGCGTGAATCCCACAAAATACCGGTCCGATTTGGATGAGTTTATAAAGGAATCCAATTTTGAGGATTTTTATGCCGACGAAAAGGAAACCATTTTAATTTCTACCATTCACAAGGCAAAAGGCCGCGAATTTGACACGGTTTATATGCTGTTGAGTGGCCATATCATGGAAACAGATGAAAACTTGAGAAAACTGTATGTTGGCATAACCAGAGCCAAGAACGCGCTGTATATCCACTGCAATTCCGATCTGTTTTCCACGGATGCGGTTCCTGGTGTAACCTATACAGATGACGGTACGGTATATGGAGAACCGGATGAGTTGACGCTGCAGTTGACCCACAAAGATGTTGTTTTAGACTTTTTCAGAGATAAAAAGGATGCCATACTCGGGCTCCACAGTGGAACCATTTTGTCTGTAAGGGAGGACTATCTTTGGGCGGAGATGAAAGGGCAAAACATTCGCGTCGCTAAGTTTTCGAAAGCCTGCCGCGAAAGACTTCAAAAATTGCGGGGTAAGGGCTATTGCCCTTGTTCGGCCAGCGTTCGGTTTGTAGTGGCATGGAAAAGTGAGGAGGACAAAGAAGAAACTGCCGTGATTCTTCCCGATCTTTCCTTGCGTCGCTGCTGATGTTCGGTATAGGAGACGGATCTTACGGTTGAGTAAAATCGAAGAATATATATTCCATTTCCCGTCTTGTCCCGTTTCGTTTGCAGTAGTGGTACTGCACGACTTTTTGGAGTGGAATGAAAAAGTGAGTGTTCATGCGGCCTGAGCGGGTGTATCCGCTAAGCCTCCGGCTCCTTCGGGACCAAGAGGCCGTGGGTTCAAGTCCTCTTATCCGCACCATAACGAGTGTCCTTATAGGATTTGAGCATCCTATAAGGACACTCGTTTTCTATGCTCATTTTGCCAGCTTAACTGGCAGCGGCCGGCGTCGGATCGTATGTCACAACGACTCCTCTCCGGGTCTTCATCGCGATTTGCGGAAGAGGAATATTCATCTCATCCGGAATCTGAATAGAACCGATACCGGATTTGCACAGGGCGGTTGACGACTTTCATCTGGCATTTGAAAGACAATGGTTTGCGGAGAATAAACCATTCGGCTATGAGGTGCAGGATGTGCGCCTCGGCGGACTGCAGGCGCGCATTGCCGCCGCCGGCCGGCGGATAAGCGCCTGGTTAACCGGCGAAACGGACCGGATCGACGAATTGGAGGCAGAGCGGCTGCCTTATGACACGGATTGGGAAGCGGAAGCTACGCACGAAAACCGATGGACCAATATCATCAGCGCCTCAAACATAACCTAAAGCCGCGGTACAGCGGCCTCCGGAAAACGCTTGGACAGGCCGCAGAGGGGGTGACGCAGAGTTTACAGCGGCATGAGCTGCCCGTACGAACCATCATGTCAAAAGGAGAGTGTGATAAGCATGAGAACAACGTGGAGAAAAAGCGCGGCGCTGGCGGCGGTTCTGGGAATCGCCGTCCTGGCGGCCTCCTGTAAAACGTCGCCGAAGCCGGCCGGTTCTGAGCCGGCGGTCACGACGGCAGCAGTGGAAACCGCTTTTTCCGATACGGCAGCCGCAGAAAGCACGATGGTGGCTTCGGATTCTGAAATCACGGCCACGGTCACGACGGAACAGGGAAGCACGGCGTCTGTTTCGGCAGGAACGGCGGAGACCCGCGGTTCGTCCTCGACCCGTCAGCCAAAGCCTTGGGTAACGTGGACCGGCACCAAAACGATTCCGCCTACCAAGGCTGCCGATACAACCGCGTCCGCCACCGATTCTTCCAATCCCTCCGATTCCAACGGGACGCAGACGACGGCGCCGACCGACACGCCAACCGGCCCGGTCGAAGCTTCCATGCACAGCATGCTGCAGACGTATATTCATTCGCCGACCATGCCGGAATACCAGTCCAAACTGGATTTTCTGACAAGTGTGGGGTATTATCCCCAGGGCGATACCGATGCGGATCCGACCGATACGCTGTTTGATACCTTCATCTTCCTGCCTTCGCCGGGCTATCATCACAACGGGGCGCAGGCCGCCTATTCCGGCTGTACGCAGTTTACCAAAGAGATGTTGGAGGATTTCTTTGATGTCGAATTCCGAAGCTCCCTCAACCTGGACGCGCTGGATGCCGCCACGGCCGAGGTGAAGCAGGCGCTCGATAAGCCGCTTTATAAGGTGAATGTCTTTCTGCCGTATTTTAACATGATCCCGACGGTGCGGTCATTCGGCCAGGTCGACGGAAGGGATCTCGATTTCTCCAAAGAGGAGGATCGGCTCGCGGGCGTAAAGTGGCAGATCGATGAGCAGATTCGCCGGTTTAATGAAAAGGGCTATCAAAACATTCAGCTTGCCGGCTTTTTCTATGTGACGGAGGCTCTGATGATCCAGGAGGAGGACATCATGTCCACCGTGCAGTATGCAAACCAATATGTGGCGGAGCTGGGCCTGGAAACGCTTTTCAATCCGTTTAACAATGCGGGCACCTATCGCGATAAATGGCAGGAGGCCGGCTTTTCCATGGCCACGATGCAGATCAACTATTTCCCGCTGGTAAACGGCGAGCCGCAGCTGAATGCGCAGCCGAAAACCGCCATTAAGGAAGCGGCCGAACTGACCGACAGGCTCGGCATGGGGATCACGATGGAATGGTCCTGCCTGGAGACCGACGGAGCGGATTACTTTAAGGAGTATATGCTGGGCGGTATCCGATACGGCTATATGGATCGGCCCTTCCTCAATTATCAGCTGAATGGCGGGCCCAATTCCATCCGGAACGAGTGCCTCAGGTCATCCAGTCCGTATGTGCGGACCCTGTACGACGAACTGTATCACTATATCAAAGGGACCCTGAAAGAATCGGATATCAGCTGGCAGTAACGCTGCATTTCGAAGGAGGATAGTCTTATGCTGCATACATGCTTCAGACGGATCTCGATCGCCTCGCGGCGGGTCAAAGTGCTTTTGACGGCGGTCTGTCTCCTGTTCGGGATACTGGCGATGCCGCTGGCAGCCGGCCTGCAGGCTGCGGCAAACGCGGGGGGAACCACGCTGACCGCCTATAAGATGGGAAATTACACCGCGGGGCAGTCGATCTATACCAGTGTAGCGGTGGAAAGCGGCAAAACCTACACCTTTACCGTGCTGTGGCGCTCGGTAACGGGAGAGGGCACCAACTTCTCCCTGTACGGCGATGCGATCGGCAGCACCAAAGCCCTGATCGTGGCAAACACTCCCCAGGAGGGCGCGTCCTTCGATGTGCGCAACGGAACGCTGCGCTACACCTTTACGGCACAGGGAAGTACCTTTGAGATGGGGGCGGCCCTGGGCGAAAACAGCTGGGGCGAGGAGCAGGAGATCTATTTTGCCTGCCCCGCCCTGTATGAGTCGGACGCGGCCGGCAACAAGACCGGCACCGAAATCGACTGCAACGCCGATTTTGATCCGCTGTGGTCGCACTATATGGGCGGCAACCAGCAGACGCTGCAGGTGGCAGGCGATTTCTTCGAAAATGAGTGTGCCGAATCGCTGCTTTCGCTGGACGTGGGCTATCCGCTGTCGCCGGCGTTCGATTACACGACCTACTTCTATACCGTAACGGTGCCGTATACGGCGGATAGCCTGGATATTCAATACGTGCTCGGCGCCGACGGCGTCAGTGCCTCGATCACCGGCAATGAGGACTTCCGGGAGGGCGAGACGAAAAACGTGGTCATCGTCGTCACCAACAAGAGCGGTACGATCACGCACTATACACTCAGCGTAACCAAGGAACGGAATCCCGCCAACACCATATTGGCCATGCATATGAGCGAATGGTCGGATGCGGGCCTGGATAACAGCGTGACGGTTCAGGCCGGGAAAACCTACACCTTTACAGTACAGTGGAAATATGTGCAGGGCACAGAGCCGGTCTTTTTCCTGGACGGCACGGCGCTCGACGGCCGCAAAATACTGGTGCGGGCGGATACGGTGCAGCCCGAGGTGTCCTATGTGGAAGAAGGAGATAAGCTTTCCTATACCTTTACCGCCAAGGGCGACCGGCTTCAGATGAGCGCCCTGATGGGCGGCGAAGGCAACACGCATCTGCGCGACATCTATTTTGCGAATCCCACCCTATATGAATCGGATGAAAACGGAAATCCCGTCGCAGGAGGCGATGCGGTCGACTGCGACCCCGATTTTGACGAGGCGTGGATAAAATGGTCCTACGGCGGGGATTACCGCAAGGTCGTGGAGGTGGATAAGGATTTCTTCCACCGGGTATTTCCCAACGCGCTGACCTCTCTGGATGTGGGGTATACGCTCTCGGATCCCTTCGATTACAGAAGAAACTATTATGAAATCACCGTGCCATACCATGTGGATCAGCTGCAGATTGCCTATACCCTGGCCGATGGGGCATCGCTGAGCGGCATTACCGGAAACGGAGGCTTTGTTGAGGGCGCGTCCACCGACGTCGTGATCGCCGTGAACAACGACGCGGGCGGTGTGAGTGCATACACGATCCGGGTATATCGCGAACGTGAGCCGGCCGCCTCCCTGACATCGCTGGATGTGGGCTATGCGCTGACGCCGCCCTTTGATCCGCAGATATTGGCGTATACGCTGTCGGTACCGAACGAGGTGGAACAGCTTGACGTCCATTACACGACAGCCGCCAATACCACGTTTATATCCCTGGAGGGGAACACCGGCCTGCGCGTAGGGGTGCCGCAGGACGTGACGATCACCGTGGCCAATACGAAGGGGTATGAACAGACGTATACGATTACCGTTACCCGCGAAGGTGCGCAGGGCGACACCAGCCCCATGGAAAATGCTCTGGGCAGCGTTTTGGCGACACTCACCTGTACCAACGCCACGACCAGAGAGGATCTGGATAAGGCCCTGAAAGACGGCCTGGCCTAGTAACCGTTTCGGAATTTTACAAGCTGGCCGCCGTTTCGGCCGTGCGGGACAATTTCGGCGTCATTATTCCGGGCGAAAACGGGTATATCACGGCGGTCGTCACGATGACGGACGGACAGCAGGTGGCCCGCCTCCCGATAAAGCTGACCATTCAGGCGCCCGTAAAGGAATCTACGTTTACCGAAGAGGAGGTTTCCAAGGAATCCGATTTTGAGCTGGAGGATAACGGCAAGGTTCTGACGCTCTATTCCGGCACGGCGAAGAAGGTCGTCATTCCGGACGGCGTGGAGGAGATTGTGTTCGGCTGGAACGATGCCTGGGATCTGGAGGATATCCAGGTTCTGGTGATTCCGGACAGCGTAAAGGTTATCCCGCCCCAGCTCTGCTTCGGGATGACCAATGTGGAGGCGGTATACGTCGGCGACGGCATTACGGAGCTTTCAGAGCGGGCCTTTGAAAGATGTCTGTTCCTGCAGTATATTCGTCTGCCGGGCGGCTTGAAGGTGATTGACAATTACGCCCTGGCGGCGACCTGCTCGCTGACACAGCTGCGCCTCCCGCAAGGGCTTGAAGAGATTCGTGACGGCGCATTCCGGTTCAGCCTGATCCGTGATATCACGATCCCCGCCTCGGTTGAAACGATCGGAAAGTATGCCTTCCGCGACTGCTTCAATGCGGCATTCCAGCTGGTTGCCGGGAGCGATAACGTCTATATGACCTATCCCTTTGGAAGCAGCGAGGATCCCAGAATCGACAAGCTGCAGGCGATCTCGGACGGGGTGGTCGATTATACGATCTGGAAAAACAATCCGGAGGACTGGACCTGGGATACGCTCTGGAGCATGTGCGACACCTTCCTGAAGGCCAACGGAAACGGAAGCGATTATTTCGGGATCACCGGACTGAATGAAACGTATGCCGCTTGCTTCGGCGGATGCTTTTGGTATTATGATTATCAAAGCGGGAAAGCCGTTTCCATGATCAACTCGCAGGAGACGGTCAAGCGCTATGAGATACTGATCGATGCCATCTCCAAAAGGCTGGCGGCCGGCGCTTCGGATCCCGTTCAGTTTGAAACCGGAAAGATACTTTTCTCCTGCGGATACTCCAGCGCGACCGAAAAGGACAACGGGGCATATACGACCCTGATCGCCTCGGACAATCTGGGGGTGGTCCCGGTGCCGACCAATTCCACCAAGCAGCCCCTGTTCGAATATTCCGCCTATGGCATCCCGGTCGGCGCCAAAAATGCCGAAGCGGTACCGTATTTCCTGCGGTATGTTTTTTCACCGGAGGGCAACGATCTCGATAATTTCTATATCAATGACCAGGCAAGAGAGGTTATCGAGTATGTCTCGTATCAGGACAACACCTTCTTCGGCAGCGGATACACGTACGAAATCTGGCAGAAGCTGTTAAGCGGCAATTCCTCGCAGGTCAAATCGGTGCTGGATTCTTACGCCGGGGTCATGCAGCAGAACGTGGACGACGCCAACGCAGCCATTGCGAAATTACCATAAGCCCGGACTACCGGCGGTATGGGTTGCCGCCGGTAGTCTTTTTCTGTGTTCAAGAGGAGACTGCCCTGGATGCAAAATGCAGCGGCGGTGCGCGTACTGCGCACCGCCGCTGCGTTTTCCCGGTTCCCACGCCTGTATCCCGCAAGGCGGCCTGCATGCTTTATTTTTCCGGCGGCCACCGGCCTGTATCGGCAAGGCAGCGCCAGTATGTTCGTATACCGGCGGCCAGCCGATCGCGGCGCCATCCCTTTAAACCGGCGGGTACCCACCCTTCCCCACAGGGGCCCCCGCGCTGCCAAATCTATACATTATATAAACTTCTATATGTTTTATCCTTTTTGTAAATCCCAAAGACCCTCCGGTGTATGGTTCGCCTGTTTTACCGGTGGACAACCAGCGGCACGATCTGCTGCCGATCGACGTCGACAAGTCCCAGGGTTGTCATTTTAAGATGGGGGATAACGGTCAGGCTGACGAAGGCCATGGTCATGAAGGGCTCTATATCTGCCGGCACCCCCAGCGTGTGCACGGCTTCCCGCAGCCGCTCGTTCTGCTGTGCGATCACCGCGGCCGGTACATCGGTCATCAGCCCCGCCAGAGGCAGCGGCATTTCAGCCACCACCTGTCCCTGATCGATCACCACGCTGCCGCCGCCCAGTGTGCGAATCCGGTTGGCCGCCGCGGCCATATCCTTTTCATTGGTTCCGATGACAATCAGGTTGTGGGAATCATGGGAAACAGAAGCCGCTATGGCGCCGCGCCGGAGCCCCGTGCCCGACAAAAAGCCCAGGCCACGATGCCCTGTGTTCCGATGCCGCTCTATTACGGCAATTTTCAGGATATCCCGCGTCAAGTCGATCCCCTGTGCCTGTTCAAAGTTCACCGGCGTAATCCATTCCTCTGTCAGCAGTTGATCCTTGACCAGCCGGATTACGCGGCAATCCTGCACGCCCTGCTCCCCGATACGAAAATCGTCCTCTGACAGCTCTTGCATGTGAAAGGATTGGCACACGGCCGTTTTCAATTCCGGCCGGATCGCCGGCTCCGGGAAGGGGAGCGCCGCACCGTTTTCCGCCGCCAGCGCGCCGGCGCGATAGACCGCGCGCACTGCGACCGTATCCAAATCGTCCAGCACCAGCAGATCCGCCGTGTATCCGGGCGCAACAGCGCCCATGTCCCGCAGCCCGAAATACTCCGCCGCCCAAAGGGTGGCCATACGAATGCCGGTGATCGGGTCTTTCCCCGCCCGCGCTGCCTGCCGGATCATATCGTCGATGTGCCCGCCGTTTAACAGGTCCGCCGGCTGCTTGTCGTCGGTGACCAGCAGGCAGCGGGGCGCCCACGGCTCCTCAAAAAGCGGCAGCAGCGCCTGCAGGTTTCTGGCCGCCGTTCCCTGCCGGATCATAACCCGCTGTCCCTTGCGTATGCGTTCCTTCGCCTCCTCGGCGGATGAACATTCGTGATCGTCGCGGATGCCCGCCGCAACGTATCGATCCAAATCCCGGCCGGATACCAGCGGGGCGTGGCCGTTGATGAGGCGCCCGTGGCGGCGCGCAGCCTCAATTTTTTCCATTACGCCGGGATCCCCCGCCAGCACGCCGGGGTAGTTCATCATCTCCGCCAGGCCCAGCACCCGCGGGTGGGCATAAAAGGATTCCAGCTCCGCCGCCCCCAGCACGGCGCCCGTTTCGTCAAAGCGGGTTGCCGGCACGCAGGAGGGCAGCATGATATACACCGTCAGGGGAATATGTTCGCTCGCTTCCAGCATAAAAGCGATGCCCTCTCGGCCGCAGACGTTGGCAATCTCATGCGGATCCGCCACCACCGCCGTCGTCCCGTGCGGGATCGCCGCCTTTGCAAATTCCACCGGCGTCAGCATGGTGCTTTCCAGATGGATATGCCCGTCGATAAAGCCGGGGCAAAGATATTTTCCCGCCACATCCACGATCCGTTCGGCATCGGTCTCGGTATAATCCCCTACGCCGATAATGGCGGCATCCTCCACCAGCACGTTGGCACGTTCCAGTTCTCCCGTAAAGACATTCACGACGGTTCCGTTTTTCAGCAGCGTTTTCATGTGCCGTCCCCTCTTTCTGCATAACCGCGGCATATACCCGCTTTTACCTGTATTATACCGGCTCCCGCGCCAATACACAAGAGGCTTTTCGCCGGGCATGCACGGCATGCCGCCCCCTGCGGCGGTTGTTGACGTGTGCCGCCGGACATGGTAGGATAGAATGAACGGGATTTCATAAGGCCTGCTGCCGTGCAGCAGACCTCCCGGCAGGGTTTTGGACGGCGGCGGACTGGTTCCCGCCGAGGAAAAAGCGCCGGCGGGCCATAATGGGCACCGGCCGCGGCCTTCCCGTTTATCCTAAGGCATAGGCCATTTCTTTGCAGGAGAGAAGGTTTGTATGGCATGAAAGTTCTAAGCAAACAGAGAAACAGCCGCATGTGCGTCATCTGCGGTTTGGATAACCCTTTCGGTGTGCGCGCCCCCTTCTACAACATGGAGGACGGCAGCGTGATGACCGCCTTTCAGTTCCGTGAGGAACATCAAAGCTACCCCGGCCGCGTCCACGGCGGTCTGATTGCCGCCATGCTGGATGAACTGGGCCTGCGTGCCTGCTGGTGCCAATCGGAGGACACCTGGGGCGTGACTACCTCCATAGAAGTTAAATACCGGAAGCCGGTGCCCTATGCGGTTCCGCTGTTCGGCCGAAGCCGGGTGGAACGGGAGTCATCGCGGTTTCTGCGGGTATCCGCCGCTATCCTGAACACAGCGGGGGAGGTTCTCGCGCAGGCGGAAGTGAACTATATCAAGCTGGATATCACCCAAATCGCCGCGGACGCCAGCGTGCACGAGGAGATGTGTTATCTGTTGGAGGACGGCATACGCGAGCTGTCCTTCGAGTAGCAGGACGGAAAAGCCCTGTCCTCTCTGCCTGCGGCGGTTCCCGACAGCGGTCTGTTTTCCTTTCCCGTGCACGGCCTTCCCGCCCGATATTCAGCCAGAAAATGAAATGGATCTTTCCGTCCCGCCGTGGTATACTGAGCACAAAGACCGCCCCGGCGAGAGGAAAGGAAGGGTTATGTTATGCAGCGTGTTCTGGTTGTGGGAAGCAACAATATGGATCTCGTCATTCATACGGCGCGGCTGCCTGCCCTCGGCGAAACGCTGACCGGCAGCGATTTCCGCACCATTCCGGGAGGGAAGGGAGCCAATCAGGCATTGGCCGCCGCCCGTTTGGGCGCACAGGTAAAGATGATCGGCTGCGTCGGGCAGGACCTCTTTGGCAAAGCCCTGCGCGACAACCTGGCGGCCAGCGGCGTGGACACCGCCGCGGTGGGGGAGGCAGATGGCTCTACCGGCATTGCGGTCATCACCGTGTGCGGCGGCGACAACCATATCCTGCTTGACCGGGGCGCTAACGCCCGCGTCACGCCCGCCCGGGTGGAGAGCTGCGCCCCGCTGTTCCGCTGGGCGGATCTGGTGCTGCTGCAGTTTGAAATTCCGATGGATTCGGTGGTTTGCGCCGCCCGTCTCGCCAAGGAAAACGATGCCAGGGTACTGCTCAACCCGGCCCCCATGGCACCGTTCGATCCGGAGCTCCTCACCTATACCGATATCTTCGTTCCTAACCGCAGTGAAGCAGCCGCCCTGCTCGGGACCGGCATCGATACCCCCGCGGAAACGGCCGAAGCGGTGCGCGCGCTGTGTGCCCGCGGCGTGGAACAGGCCATCATCACCCTCGGCAGCGATGGCTGTGCGTACAACCGCGGCGGCACCGTTTGGCAGCACGGCATCTTTGAGACCACCGTGGTGGACACCACCGCCGCCGGCGATACCTTTGTCGGGGCACTGGCCACCCGGCTGGAGGAGGGCGGCCTGACCGACGCGGCGATCACCTATGCCACCGCCGCTTCCGCCATCACGGTGTCCCGCTCCGGGGCCAGCAGCTCCATCCCTACGCGGGAAGAGGTCGAGGCATTCCTCCGGGGACGGGAAGAGGAAGCCTGTGCGCATTTGCTGGGATGATGCGGCCAAATAAAACCGCACCCGCAGGAGATAAAAACGCCTGGAGCAATTGCTCCAGGCGTTTACTAATTGTTTATGTTATCAATTGTTAATAACAACTTCGTGGCCGGTACGTGCGGACTCATACGCCGACTCCAGAATACGCATGAGCGTCACGCCGTCCTCAGCCGGTGCACGGCAGGGGGTGCCATCCAGAACGCAGGAGACGAAGTGATTCATTTCCCGCTCAAACAGGCCGTTGAAGTCGGAACCGGAACCGGAGGCGAGGGTGGTGTTGGTCATATAGCCGCCCATTTCGCCATACAGCTCCAGATCCGATTCGAGCTTCGCGCCGCCCTTGGTACCGAACAGCTGAACCTTGCCCTCATCCGTTTTGATGTTGAGGCTGAAGCTCGCTTCCACCGAGAGCACCGCGCCGTTGTCAAACCGGATCATCACCGAAGCGAGATCCTCCACGTCGCAGACATCGTTATCGCTGGCCCCGGCGGACACATACTGCCCGGGCGCCTTTTTGATGTTCGGCCGGTTGAGCAGCTTCTGGAAGGTCGCGCCGTACACCGAGACGGGCTTCGGGTTGCCCATCAGATAGCGCACCAGGTCGATGACATGCACGCCGAGATCGATGAGCGGGCCGCCGCCCGAGCGCTTCTTATCCCCAAACCAGCCGCCGGGGTTGCCGTTGCGGCGCAGATAGGTGGCCTTGGCATAATAAAAATCGCCGAAGAAGCCCTGATCGATGAAGTCCTGCACCATGGCGGTGTCGCTGCCGAACCGGCGGACAAACCCGATCATCAGCAGCTTGCCATTGCGCTGCGCCGCTTCGCGCATGGCTTGAGCCTCGGCCACCGACATGGCCATCGGCTTTTCGCACAGCACGTGCTTGCCCGCGTTAAGCGCCGCAATGGTGCAGGGGGCATGGGCCGCGTTCCAGGTGCACACGCTCACCGCGTCCAGATCCTCCATTTTGACCATTTCGTTCACGTCGGTGAACAGGTTGGTCACTCCGTACTTCTCGCCCTTCTTCTTAAGCAGCTCCTCGTTGATGTCGCAGAACGCCACAATCTCGGCGCGCGGATCGGCCTGATAGCCCGCGATATGAACCTCCGAAATGCTGCCGACGCCGATAATGCCAACGCGAAGTTTTTTCTGTTCCATTATCCTTTTCCTTCCTTTCAGCCAGCCATGATTTTGCGCAGGAAGTCCGCTGCCATGCGGATATCCCCTTCGGGATCGTCGCCCACCTCGCGCTCGATGGTCAGGAAACCCTTATAGCCGATCTCCTCCAGCGCCTTGATATAGGCGGGGAAGTCCACGTCGCCCTGCCCGAGAGGCAGCTCGATAAAGGGTTCGCCTTTGTCCGCCTCCGGATCGGGCATGCCGCTGTACACCATATGGGGATTGACCCGGCGCAGCATGCGGCCGTCCTTGGCATGGGTATGCACGATATAGTCCTTCAGGTTATGTACCGCGGTGACCGGATCGTCGCCCGCCACCATGACCAGGTTGGCGGGATCGAGATTGACCGCCACGCCGGTGGAATGCAGCGTATCGAGGAACGCCTTGAGCGTGGAGGACAGCTCGGGCCCCGTCTCAATGGCAAAATGCGCGCCGAGGCTGTCTGCATATGCGGCGAGCTCACCGCACGCCTCCTGCATAATGCGGAAGGTCGCGCAATTCGTATCAGTCGGCACCACGCCGATGTGGGTCGTAACCACGTTGGTTTCGAGATCCTTGGCCAGATCGAGAATGCGCTTGCTCTTCTCGATGAGGGAGGGGTTCTTCTCGGGGTCGGCAAAGCCCTGCCCCAGATCGCCGCACAGCGCCGAAATGGTCAGGCCGCGGCTTTTGCACATGTCAAGGAATTCCCGGCGTTTTTGCGGCGTGAGCGTTTCGGGAGAAAAGTCGCCGGAGGTCGCATAAATCTGCAGACCGTCCGCCCCCAGGGCCGCCGCCTTGTCCAGCGCGGTGACCGTATCGGTGCGGAAGGAATCCAGAATCACGCCAATGGGAAACGAATACATTTTGAGCACACTCCTTTAAGGAAAATGGTTGACACCTTCTACAGCTCATTATATACTCGAGGGAAAGGAAGCAAAAGGTACAAACTTGCCGAGTATTAGCAGGATATTGCTTTCGGAGGCTAAACATGCAAAATCTGTATTATGAAAAACACGTACACGACGATCCGGCGTTTCCCTTTTATTTTCACCACCGCACACAGGCGCTGCCTTTCTTTCCGGATCAGTTTCATTGGCATGAAAGCATCGAGGTACTGTATATGCTCGAAGGATGCTGCACGGTGGCGGGCGGCCGTGAGACGATTACCGCCCACGCGGGCGATGTGGTCGTGATCAATTCCAATGAACTGCACACCATCTACACCGAAACGGGGCACGGCGTTTACCACTGCCTCATTGTGGACAAAACCTTTTGCGACGAGCTCTCCCTTGATTTGTCCGAAATGTGGTTCGAGCCGCTGTCACGCAGCCCGGAGCTGGATCGGCTGTTTGCGGCCATCGCCGAGGAAACGCAGCGCCGGCCTCCCCTGTACAAACTGAACGTGCGGGCCTGCGCGCAGCAGCTGCTCGTGTATCTGTACCGTCATTGCCTTGTGGAAAATCCTTCCGTCCATGCGCCGGAGGCCAACCATAAAACGGCGCTGGTCAAGGCAGTGATTGCATATCTGCGGGCCCATTTCCGGGAAGAAATCTCCATGGAGCAAATCGGCGCCGCGCTGGGGTTCAGCAAGTATTACCTGTGCCACGCTTTCCGCGAGGTAACGGGGAGCACCGTGGTCGATACGCTCAACAGCATCCGCTGCGCTTACGCGCTGCAAATGCTGTCCACCGGCCGGTATACGGTGAGCGAATGCGCCGAGCAGTGCGGATTCAGCACCCTGTCCTATTTTTCCCGCACCTATCGGCGATACCGCGGCTGCGCCCCCTCAGAGGAGCGAAGGCGGGCGCTGCCCGGCCGGTAACCGTAAACAAATCCGGCCGCTGCCCGCAAACGGGCTTTAAAGAGGGCGCCGCCGATGCCGGCAGCGCCCTCTTTCTTGCACAATATTGACTTCAGGGGAGCACGTTTCCCGCCGCGCGGTACAGCGCGTACCATTCCGGGCGGGTCAGCTCGACCTCTGCGCCGGCGGCCATCTCCCGCAGGCGGGACGGCTTGGTTGTACCGGCGATCGGCTGCATACCCGCCGGATGGCGCAGAATCCAGGAAATCACGAGGCCCGTGGGAGTGATCCCCTTTTCGGCCGCCATCTCTTCATACGCCTTGTTCAGTTCGGGGAACTGCTCGCTGCCGAGAAAAACACCGCCAAAGAAACCGAACTGATAGGGTGACCACGGCTGTATCGTCACGTTATGCAGCCGGCAGTATTCGAGAATGCCGCCGTCACGATCGAGGGCGGGCGGATCGGCCATATTAACATGCAGGCCCCTGTCGATCATCCCGGTGTGCAGGGGACCGAACTGCAGCTGATTGAACAGCAGCGGCTGGTCAACGGCACGGGACAGAAGCTTCATCTGGCCGGCATTCTGGTTGCTCACGCCGAAATGCAGCACCTTGCCCTGCCGGTGCAGCCGATCGAATGCGGCGGCCACCTCCTCCGGCTCCATCAGGGTGTCCGGCCGGTGGAGGAGCAGCACGTCAAGATGATCGGTACCCAGGCGGCGCAGGCTTCCCTCCACCGCTTCCACGATATGCGCCTTGGAAAAGTCAAAATATCCCGGGCATATGCCGCATTTGCTCTGAATATGCATCCTTTCGCGCAGGCCCGGTGTATTCTTCAGCACGCGGCCGAACAGCTCTTCACACGCGCCGCCGCCGTAAATGTCCGCATGATCGAAAAAGGTCACGCCGACCTCGAGCGCCGTTTGCACAAGCGTATCCGCTTCTTCGAGCGACAGCTCCGCCAGATGCATGCAGCCGAGCGCCAGCGCCGAAACCTCCAGCGCGCCCTTGCCGACAGAAAGCCTCCTCATATAAGTACCCCTTCCTTTGTCTTATTTGATAAAGGTGAAAAGTCTGCCGATAACGGGCAGCGGCTTACGCTCGCCCTGCGCAGCGTGGATAATGCCGATAATGGCCAAGGCAAGGACCAGCAGTCCCAGCAGCGAAGCGATCAGCCCCATTACCCAGCCCACAAGGGGAATAAAGCGCAGGAAGCGCAGCAGGGTCGCCACCACGCCGACCACAATGCCGAACAGGCAGAGGATGAGGCCCTGGTTGGTGTGAAAACGCACATCTTCATTGTCCTTTTCGATAAACAGCCCCAGCAAAAACAGTATGCCGATATAATCGAGGATGGTAATGACCTTGACGGTGGAATTGTTCATGTGTATCGTCTCCTTTTATTCCAAATAAAATACGGCCTGCATGTGCGGCTGTGCGCCCGTCTCCGGATCGGTATCCATGACCATAACATCCTTCATATATGCATTCCAGCGCTCCACCACGGGGCTTTGCGCCTGCACCTGCGCGGCATATGCCGCCCCCTTTTCGCATTCGTAGTATCCAAACAGATCGTTTCCGCTGTTCCAGATGGAATAGTGGCGGATTCCTGCCGCCTTGAGCACCTCGACCATTTCGGGCCAGATTTCGTCGTGCCGCCGTTTGTATTCCTCTCGCTTTCCGTCCAGCAGGCGGGCCTTCCAGGCGTATCGTTCCATTGTGTCTCCTCCTTTGATGCGCTTGCTTTTTTTATTATATCAGCTTTAAAGGCAAAAGAAAACGATCCTTCTGTAAATTCATATGGAAGGATTTCTTAAGGCGCGCGATCCGGCCCTTTGCATTTGCCGCGCAGGGCTGGATTTTTCAGGGGAATACCGGTATAATGTATACCACAGAAAATCAGCAGAAAGGCGCGTGCGTGATGCGGCTCGGACAGATGGACATTCAGGGAAAGGCGGCCCTCGCCCCAATGGCGGGTGTGGCGGACAGGGCGTTCCGCCGGATATGCGTGGAATACGGCGCCGCCTATGTGGTGGGCGAGATGGTCAGCGCCAAGGGGCTCACCTTCCAGGATAAAAAAAGCCGCGAGCTGCTCCTCCTCGACGAAGAGGAGCGGCCCGCCGCGGTGCAGCTGTTCGGCGACGATCCGGATACGCTCGCCCGCGCCGCCGCGCTGGCCATGGCCTACCGGCCCGACAGCATCGACATCAACATGGGCTGTCCTGCGCCCAAAATCGCGGGCAACCACTGCGGCAGTGCCCTGATGCGGGATCCGGAGCTATGCCGGCGGATTGTGACGGCGGTGGCCGGGGCCGTGCCGGTGCCCGTAACCGCCAAAATCCGCAAAGGCTACAGCCAGCAGGAGGTCAATGCCGTGGAGGTGGCCCTCGCCTGTGAAGCGGGCGGCGCGGCTGCCGTCACGGTGCACGGCCGCACACGGGATCAAATGTACGCCCCGCCCGTCGACTGGGATATCATCCGCCAGGTCAAGGCCGCCCTCTCCATCCCTGTCATCGGCAACGGCGACGTCACCACCCCGCAGGAGGCGGCCGCCCTGTATGAACAAACGGGCTGCGATCTCATTATGGTGGGCCGCGGCGCCCTGGGTGCCCCCTGGATTTTTGCCCAAATCGAGGCGTATCTGACCCATGGACAGATACTGCCTGCGCCGCCGGTGGCCAAGCGCATGGCGGTTCTGTACCGGCAGATCGAACTGGCCGCACAGCTCAAGGGGGAGCGGGTGGCCTTGCGCGAGGCGCGCAAGCACGCCGCCTGGTATATGCGCGGCCTGCGCGGCGCGGCCGGGTTCCGGGCCCAGGCAGGGGAGATCGCCTCCCTTGCCGATCTGGAGCGGCTCTGCCTGCTGGTGATACAGGCGAACGAGGCATAACGAAAAGAAAAGCGGGGCATACAGCCCCGCTTTGGCTTTATGGCTTTGTTTCCTGAATTTTCCGGTTCACCCGCTCCCGCAGGGCGAGCATGGCCTCGGCGGTACAGGGGTACTGCCGCAGCTCCACCGGGCCTTCCTGCTCCAGAAGAGCCACCACCTCGTCGTGGGGCAGCCGCGTTTCCAGCAGCTGCAGCGCACGCAGATCCTGCAGCGCCTCCAGCATGGCAAATTCCCGCAGAGAGGGCAGCGGCTGCCCATCCGGTCCGGGATAGACCACGTAGGCGTCGCCTGCGGGGAAGGAATCCTCTGCGCCCGTCTCGGTAAAGGGATCGATTTCGTGCCGGGAAAACTGGCTGTACCAGAAATTGAAGCCCCACTGCAGGAAGCCCTCGATGCGGTACTTATACAGCTGTGCGCCGAGAATGCGGGTACGGCACAGCGGCATGGACATAAAGCGGTTGGTCACGTCCACGCTCTGCCCGCAGCAGTAGTAGGTCCACAGATGCGCTGTCCCGTGCCGGAGGAAGGGATCCAGGTGATCGATGGAGGGAATGGGGTGGCGGACAATCCCCTGCTCATAAAAGGCATAATCCGACAGGGCATCGATGACCCTGCAGTCCTCCAGCTCCTCCCGCACGCTTTCCCATGCGCGGCGGTAGCTGTCGATAACCGCCAGCCCCGGTTCGTCCGACACGTGGAACCAGCAGCGGTCCAGCCGTCCCGCCGCCGTGAGATGCGCCTTCAGCGCCCGCAGGAAGGCGCACAGGAAGGTTCTGTACTCCTCCGAGCCGGCATCGGTCTCCCAGCCGAAAAGCCGCTTGTACTCGCCATCGTCGGTTCCCATGATTTTCGGTGCCGCCGCGGCGCCCCACTGGGTAAACAGATGGGAGATTTCAAACTGCCGGATACCGCATTCTTCCGCCAGATCCATATACCGATCGAGCCGCTCAAACCCAAACGTATATGCGCCCTTTTCTCTCACAACATCCACGAGCTGCACCGTCGGGCGTTCGCCGCCGATCGCGGTGTCCAGCGGAGGCGTGAACACCGGCGTGAGCAGAAGATTCACGCCGAAATCGGCCGCGTTGCGCATATAGGCGCCGAGAATCCGCCAATGCTCTTCGCTGAATACCGGCACCTTGTAGTAGCTCGCCAGGCAATCGACATGGAACCAATCGGTATAGATCAGCGTCTGTTCCGGCAGGGTTGCATCGATAATTTCCACGGTGAAATCGACGGCGGCAAGGCGTTCGCCGTCGCCGTCCGCCCGGAACAGCTCTACCGCCACGGCGGCCTTTCCAGCGGGTGCATCGGCCGGGATCGCAAAGGTCAGCCAAAGCGACCGCCACTGGCCGGGTATCACACGCCATTCGCCCTGATGGGGCATCAGCGGATCGGGATACAGCCCGGGCGTTTTGCGCAGGTACTTGTCATCGCTGTACGAATAGCAGGGATAGGTAACCGGCACCTGTCCCACCTCATAAAAGGTGACCGGCGCTTCAAAGGAAGCCTTGGCCTGCGCCCGCACGAAAACCCGTTCCTCACCGGAGGCACGGCAGGCGATCTGAAAGGAGACGCGCTCGCCGCGCAGCGCCGAAACGGACGAGCAGGGAACAGCCGTCAGCTCCTCATCGGAAAACACTTTTTCCAGGGAGGACAGCGGGCGGATTTCGATGGACATACGATCTCACTCCTTGATAATTTTGGGGGATTAAGGGTTACCGTCCCCGGGCAAGCACAGGCGGTACCTGGTCCGTATTCTCTCTCCGCACGCCGCCTTCTGCCAGGGGCATTTTTTCTCAGCATACCAGCCGCACCGGCTTCTGTCTGGAGTTTTTTGGCCGGTTTTTTTATCTTTTTAGTCAAATGGGAAAGCAGTTGCGCTTACCGCTTCTTTCTGGTATGATGGGGGTATACACTGGGAGGGAAGTCGATCATGAAGGAAACCAAACCCGATACTATGCAGCAGGATACAAAGCCCAAGCATTCCAAAAGCGGTTTTTTTCAAAAGAAATGGGTCCGGCGGGTGCGTATCGTTCTCATCGCAATCGGCGGACTGCTGGCCGCGGTGGTGGCGGGATTTCTCGTGGTGTTTTATACGCCGTTTTTTCCCGATGCCCGCACGCAGTACATTCTTATGACGCTGCACACCTCCAACCCGTGGCTGGCAACCGCCTTTTTTTCGGATGAGACCATCGCCCGCGTACTCGAGGAAAACCGGGTGGAAGCACCGGAAGGCAATACCAATCCCGATCTGATCCAGATGGGGGGAACCACCACGTCGTCGGCTGCTTCCACGTCCGCTTCCACCGCCTCTACGGAAAGTACCGGCTCTCAGACGACTGCCGCCACGACCACAACCAAGGCCACGACCACAACCAAGGCCACCACAACCACCCGGAAGACCGCTGCCCCCGACCCGGACAAAACCTATTCCGCGGCGTTCCCCATCGCCCCGCGCGCCGAAGCGGGTAAATATGAGGCGTCGGTGATCTACAGTGAGGAGGGTATGGATATTCTGCAGCTGCCGGGTGACGGCTATATGGCGCGGCTCATCCGGGTGCAAGATCCCTCGCGGGTGTCGCTTGGCCTGTCCAAAGACTTCATGAAGCGGGGCGAAAAGCTGCATAATATGTGTGAGAGGCTTGGCGCCATTACCGGTATCAATGCGGGCGGCTTCGACGACCCCGGCGGACACGGTTCGGGCGGTGTGCCGACCCAGGTATGTGTCAAGGATTTCGAGATCCTGTACACCGACGATCAGGAAACGCATAAGGTCATCGGCTTCAACGCGGACAACGTGCTGATACTGGGTGAGTTCACCAACGAGCAGATCGTGGAGCAGCGCATCCGGGACGCGGTGGCGTTCGGCCCCTTCCTCATTTTAAACGGAGAGCGCGCCGCCACCTTCGGCGCAGCCGGCGGCAAGGACCCCCGCGCCGCCATCGGGCAGACGGCGGACGGCACGGTGCTGCTGCTGACGGTGGACGGGCGGCAGATCGGTATGGAAGGAGCGAATATGAAACAGGTTCTGGATATCCTGTGGGATTTCGGCGCCGTCAACGCCGCCAATCTGGACGGCGGCTCTTCCACGACGATGGCGTTGGGCGGCAAGGTGATCAATAAGCCCTGCGGTCCCGCCGGCGCGCGGTATCTGCCCAATGCGTGGATCGTAAAATAAAGGGGGACATACGATGGCATTACCGGACAGCTGGTCTGCCGCCTGCGAGGCGCAGGGATACCGCGCCGATGCGCAGGCCGGCACAATAAGCGGGGTGGAAGCCGGCATTGCGTTCCTGCTGCGTACGCAGGAGGAGACGCTGGAGATGTCGGTCAATATCCCCGCCAATCATCTTCTGAAACTGCAAACCCGCATAGCGGCGGCAGACGGGGCATTTTCCGGCGCTTCCGTGGAGCATCACAATTTCGGCGTGCGGGTAAGCCTGCCGGGCATCAGGGGATTCTCTGCCGATACGCTGCTCGCCTTTATCCGCACGGCCGCGACGGAAGCCACGCGGCTCATCGGCGTCGCTTATGACGACAAGTTTGAAAAGGACGGCGATCCGGCCTGGACCTATGTGACCGGCATACTGGGCGCGCTGCTCGGCGCCGTCGTGGGCATTATCCCGTGGGCGCTGGCTTCCAGTCTGCTGCACATCTCCTTCTGGTTCCTGGGCGCATTCATCAGCGTGGCTTCCTTTTACGGGTACTGCTATTTCCGTGGGGCGCACAGCACCTCCTTTGCGGTGACATGGATCGTGATTTTCTCCCTGGCGGTGATGGTGCTTCCCGGGGCGGTGGAAAACGTCATATATTTCATGCAGGCTTCGGAAGAGATCTCCTTCGGCGCGGCGCTCGCTGCGAGCTTTCAGCCCGCCGTGCTGCTGGCGTCCCTGCCGTCGATGGGGTTCGGCCTGCTGGCCAACATTGCCGGCCTGTTCGCCATCCGCGGCCGGGTGCTGTCCTACACCCACTCGTCCCAATATCTCCGCCGGGGGCCCAAGCGCAAATAAATGGCATAAAACGTCCGGTTTTCCCTGCACATTTCCAAAAGCCGCAGCAAAACGGTTGGTTTTGCTGCGGCTTTTTGTCACCTCTCCGCCTGTCCGCCTCTATACTGGTAAGGTACTGCTCCCGCTATAAAAAGCAGGGCGGGAGGTATCTTGGATTGGAGGCATTTTGATGGATAAGCAGGCATTTCAGGCCGCCGTTGAGCGTTATGCTGCGCAGCTGATGGAGGCCGCCCGGCGCAGCCGCTTCCCGCTCGAACAGACGCCAGACGCGCCGCAGCCCGATCTTTTGGATGAGGTAGAGATCAACCCGCCCGAGGCGGGGGAGGGCCAGGATCCGCTGCAGCCGGTGGAGGAGCCGTCCGAAACCTATGAGCAGTTTTTGCAGCACAACCGCCAAAGCGGCGAGATGCGCATACAGGCCTATGCCGGGCGGCAGGCCAGGCCGGTGGCCGACGCCGACGTGGTGATCAGCCGCCAGTTCACCGACGGCCGGCATGTCTTTTTCGAGGGCAAAACCGACGAAAGCGGCGTTCTGGACGGTATTCAACTGCCCGCACCCGATCCGGCGCTCTCCGAATCGCCGACCGGTACGCCCCCGTATGCCACCTACGATATCCGGGTATCCCATCCCGGGTACCGCACCGAGATTTATCTGGAGGCGCCCGTTTTCCCCGGCATCAAATCGATCCAGCCCGTTCGCTTCCTGCCGGACAACAGTCCGTCCTGATCCAAAGGAGGTTGCCTGTATATGGAAACGCCGCTTTACGACCTGCCGGTTATCCCGGAATACATCACCGTTCACCTCGGCCCGCCCGACTCTCCCGCCGAAAACATTCGGGTTTCTTTTGCTGACTACATAAAAAACGTCGCGTCCAGCGAGATTTATCCCACCTGGCCCGAGGCCGCCATCCGGGCGAATATCCTCGCTCAGATTTCCTTTGCGCTTAACCGGATTTACACCGAATATTATCCCAGCCGCGGCTACGATTTCGATATCACCAATTCCACCCAGTACGATCAGAAGTTCATCAAAAACCGGGATATCTTTGATAACATCTCCCGCATTGTGGACGATATTTTCAACGATTATGTGGTGCGGCAGGGCAATGTGCAGCCCTTTTTTACCCAATATTGCAGCGGCACCACCTCCACCTGCGACGGGCTGTCCCAGTGGGGCACGGTGGACCTGGCGGAACAGGGGCTTGTTCCCTATGAAATTTTGCAGCGGTACTACGGCGACGACATCAACATCGTGTTCGACGCACCCGTCGCCGGGATCGAACGCTCCTATCCCGGCGTACCCCTTCGCCTGGGCAGCGCGGGGGAGGACGTGCGTATCCTCCAGCGGCAGCTGAACCGCATTGCGGACAATTATCCGGCCATTCCCCGCCTGTCGGCAATTGACGGGTATTTCGGTGTGGAAACCGAGGAGGCGGTGCGCGCCTTCCAGCGCATCTTCAACCTGACCGTGGACGGCATTGTGGGCAAAGCCACCTGGTACAAGGTCAAATCCATTTACAACGGCATCAAAAGCCTCAACGAGCTGTATTCCGAGGGCCTCACGCCCGAGGAGGTGCAGCGGGAATTCCCCCGCCAGCTGCAGGAGGGGGATACCGGTCTCGATGTGCGCACCGTCCAGTATATTCTGGCCGTCGTCGCCTATTTTGATCCGCAGCTTCCCGTTCCCCGCGTGGACGGCATTTTTGACCAGGATACCCGGGACGCGGTGATGGCTTTCCAGCGGGCATATGATCTCGAGCCCACCGGCGTGGTCAACCGGGAAACCTGGAACCGCCTTGTGGCGGCCTATGCCGACACCATCGCCGCCGTCCCGCCGGAACAGGCTTCCATCAGCCGCGAAATCTTCCCCGGCCGTGTGCTGACCCTCGGCATGACGGGGGACGACGTGGAGGATCTCCAGCACTTTTTAAGCCTCGCCGCGCAGAAACACGATTTTGTTCCTCCCGTGTCGGTCACCGGTACCTTTGACGACGCCACCGAGCAGGCCGTGCGGGCCGTCCAGCGGCAGGCCGGCCTGGAGGACAACGGCGCCGCCGGCGCTCTCACCTGGGCCCGGATCGTGGAACTCGCCAACAGCTAAAGCCCGCCTACGCCGTCCCGTTTTCGGGCATCTCCACGAACCAGCGGCCATCGTCCAGGTACAGATACCGTTCCTGCCCCAATATCCGGCAGGTGAAGCGAAGCCCCGTCCCGCCCGCCTTCAGCGAGGCGGCGCGGCGCATGTCCAGCACCCGATCGATGATAAACCGGCGCCCGTCGTCCCACCAGAGGACGACGGGCGTCATCTCTCCCCGGGTGGTATAATGCACCGTCACGGCCACAAATTTTTTCATGGCTTTACCTCCTGAAGGAAACCGGATGGATGGGGGGATTCTGCTTGGGATGGATCGTCAGGGCCGGTTCCTCCAGCTGCACACACCGCTGGATGGCGAAACAGCCGAACCGCCGCCGCAGGCTGTCCACCACGCCGTCGAGCGCTTCCTTCCTCTGCGAACGCAGGACCACGGGGGAAAAGGAGGTCTGCTGTACCCCGGCATCCACCAGGTCGCGTGCCTGTATTCCGAGACTGCGCACCGCAAGGGGCGGCGGGCAATGGCGGGCAAACAGCGCGAACGCCGCCTGTGCCAAATCATCCGAAGCAAAGGTCGGGTAGGGCAGGCGGCACTGCCTCTGGCGGCTGACCAGCTCGTTGTCCCGTATATGCAGCGTGAGTCCGCAGGCGCGGCATCCCTGCTCGCGCAGACGGGCGGCCACGCTTTCCGCCAGCGCATACAGCGTCACCCGCACCTCGGTATCGGTGGTCAGATCGCGCGGCGCCGTTGTGCTGTTGCCGATCGATTTGACAAGCGGCATGGCGTCGATGGGCGAAACGGGCGACGTGTCCAGGCCGTTGGCAAACGCCTGCAGCACCGCGCCGTTCCGCCCGAGCAAATGCCGAATGTGCGGCGGATGGGCCATCGCCAGCTCCCCGATGGTCCGGATGCACGCCCGGTGCAGGCGGGCCGCCGTCGCACGGCCCACGTTCAGAAGCGCCTCCACGGGCAAAGGCCATACCTGCTCACGGTAACGCGCCTGTTCAATGACGGTGGTGGCATCCGGCTTGCGCAGATCGCTGCCAAGCTTGGCAAACACCTTGTTATAGGAAACGCCTACCGACGCGGTGATGCCCAGCTCGGCCCGAATGCGGGCACGCAGCTCGTCCGCCACCCGGCGCCCGTCGCCGTACAGGCCCCGGCTGCCCGTCACGTCGAGCCAGCACTCGTCCAGCCCGAAGCTTTCCACCTGATCGGTATAATCGGCATAGATCTCCCGCGCCAGGCGGGAAAACCGCAGATACTGCTCAAAATGCGCCGGTACGATAACAAGGCCGTGGCATTTTTGCTCCGCCTCCCAGATGACATCGCCGGTCTGCACCCCGGCCGCCTTGGCCAGCTGGTTTTTGGCCAGGACAATGCCGTGCCGCAGGGCCGGATCCCCGCACACGGCCACCGGCCGGCCGCGCAGCTCCGGATGGTACAGGCATTCGACCGAAGCATAGAAATTATTCATATCGCAGTGCAGGATGGTCCGCAACGGGATCCCCTCCAAAAAGAACGTTTGTTCTTATTATAGGCCTGCACCGTGCTGAAATGCAATGGAAATGGTTTCCTTCCCGCGTAAAGTCAATTCCCAAAAGCCGGTGGTTTTTCTCTCCGATCCGAACGGCGCTCCCACCGCAGAGGGCGGGAGCGCCGCGTTTTATTTTTTCAGTGCTGTACGGGTATCCGGACCGACAATGCCGTCCACCTTGAGGCCGGCCGCCTTCTGCACGGCCCGCACGCCTGCATCCGTTTTGGCCCCGCAGATGCCGTCCACCGTTCCCACGTTATGGCCCAGCCGGTTAAGGTGCCACTGCACCCATTTCACGCCTTCGCCCTGGCTGCCGGAACGCAGCAGCCCGGTCGGTTCGGCATACGGGTTGCCCGCCGGCACGCCGCCGGCGCCGGGGCTTTTCAGCGCGGCGATGGTATCGGGCCCGACAATACCGTCGGCCTCAAGGCCCGCCGCCTTCTGCACGGCCCGCACGCCCGCGTCGGTTTTACCGCCAAAGATTCCATCCACCTCCACGTCGGTGAAAGCCGCCACATTGGCCAGCTGCCACTGCACCCATTTGACGGCGGAGCCGCGGCTACCCTCTTTGAGCAGCGCGGCAGGCTCCGGATAAGGATTCCCCACGGGTGAGGGCTCCGGCTCGCCGGGAACAGGAAGGCCGAAATAGGTATACCAGCTGTTTCCGATGCTGCGGTTGCCGTCGGCCTCATCAAAAAAATACGCTTTTTCGCGTGTATCCGCGTGCACGCCCGCGCGGCTTGCGGCGCTGCCCGCAATCCATCCAATCCCGCGGAAGCCCACATCTTCCGCCGCAAGCAAAATCTCCCGGCCCTGATACCGCTCCTCCCGGCCATCCACCATATGCCAGCAGTTGATATCCGCCGCTTTTCCCTTGGCGTGCTGGCTGGTGGTGCTGTCGGTGCGGAAGCCGCTGGTGATTCGGATCTTGGAACACCGCAAATGGCTGTGCAGCTTTTCGAGCCGCTCCACCAGCTCGTCGTCTATCAAAACCCGGTCGGTGCCCGCTTCGGCGAACTCCCGCACCCGGAAATGCGCGGATAAGCGGGTGGCCCCATCCGCTTTCAGGCTGTATGTGCGAACCATCGACGTACCCTCTCCTTTTGTTTACACAGATCTACAGGCCATCTTATGCAGCAGGAGAGGGTTGTGCGCATCGCCCGCCGGGCTTCCGGTATAAAAAATCGCCGCGAATCATACGATTCGCGGCGACATGGCTGCGGAACTAGGATTTGAACCCAGACAAGCAGAGTCAGAGACTGCCGTGCTACCATTACACAATTCCGCAACATTTGAAAGAGCGTTATTATTATACCGGATTTCTGCGATTTGTCAAGAGGCAATGCGAGAAAACTTTTCAAGAAAAAATTTTCCCTGAAAAATTGTATCCTGTTCCGCGCAAAATATACGGTACCGCCGTCAAAAAACGTCCGCCGCCGGAAAGGAAAACCGGAAACCGCCCGGAGGGCGATTGTCCTCCGGGCGGCGTGCCGTTTTCAGGCCATTCTTACTTCAGGTTGTTCTGCTCGTAAGCCTGGATCATTTTCTTGACCATCTGGCCGCCGATAGAACCAGCCTGTTTGCTGGTCAGGTCGCCGTTGTAGCCCTGCTTCAGGGACACGCCAACCTCGCTGGCAGCTTCCATCTTGAAACGATTGAGGCCTTCGCGCGCCTCGGGGACCACAGATTTGTTCGCCATAGTTTTTTACACTCCTCAATTGTTGGCGGCGGTACGCCGCGTCAAATAATATTTGCGTTTGCAACGTTATTATCGTCCGCCCCACAAATATTATAACTGTCAATTTGTGTAAACCCTGTGGCTTTTTCTTCCGCCCGCTGTCCTATCCGCGCCGGGTAAGGGCGGGCTTTGCCGCCGTGTCCGAAACAGCCTTTTTTTGCCGCGCAGGTTGGGGCGGCCGCTTATCCCGCGGCGGACGCGGCGCCGGTTTGGGCGCCGGTTCAAAAATTTCCATGGGGAAGGGATGATCCTCCACCACCGGGATGGATTTTTTGATGAGCTTTTCAATATCCTTTAAATACGGCTTTTCATCAAAGTCGCAGAAGGAAATCGCATCGCCCTCCAGGCCGGCCCGTCCGGTGCGCCCGATGCGGTGCACATAGGTTTCCGGCACGTTGGGCAATTCGTAATTGATGACCAGCGCCAGCTCGTCCACATCGATGCCGCGCGCCGCAATGTCGGTCGCCACCAGCACGCGCAGCGTGCCGTCCTTGAAGCTGCGCAGCGCAAGCTGCCGTGCGTTCTGCGATTTGTTGCCGTGGATGGCCAGTGCGTGTATGCCGGCCCGCTCCAGCTCACGCACCACTCTGTCCGCCCCGTGCTTGGTGCGGGTGAACACCAGCACCGACTTGGCGTCCGATTCGCGCAGCACATGAACAAGCAGCCGGCGCTTGTTGACTTTATCCACAAAGTACACCGCCTGCCGGATGGCGTCCACCGTGGAGGAAACGGGCGTCACCGCCACCCGCACCGGGTTGACCAGCAGTGAATCGACCAGCGCCCGGATTTCGGGCGGCATGGTCGCCGAAAACAGCAGCGTCTGCTTTTTGGCAGGCAGCTTGGCGATGACCTTTTTCACATCGTGAACGAAGCCCATATCCAGCATGCGATCCGCCTCGTCGAGCACGAACATTTCCACATGGCGCAAATCGACGAAGCCCTGTCCTGTCAGATCGTTGAGGCGGCCGGGCGTGGCCACCAGAATATCCACCCCGCGTGCGAGCGCCTCCACCTGCGGATTCTGCGACACGCCGCCGAACAGCACCGCACAGCGCAGCTTGGTGTGCCGGCCATAGGCTTCAAAGCTTTCGAGAATCTGAATGGCCAGCTCTCTGGTCGGGGTCAGCACCAGCGCCCGGATGGGCCGCTTGCCGACGGTAAGCGGTACGGCGCACAGCCGCTGCAGAATGGGCAGCGCAAAGGCGGCGGTTTTACCCGTGCCTGTCTGAGCACAGCCCACCAGATCCCGACCCGCCAGCACCGGCGGGATCGCCTGCTCCTGAATGGGAGACGGCGCGGTATAGCCCTCCTCCTCCACGGCGCGCAGCAACGGGGGAATGAGCTTCAGTTCTTTAAAATGCATGGTTTTGATTCCTATCTTTTATTCTGCCCCGGTGCACAGCGCTTCAAACGCGGCCGCCGGGTCGTCAATATCCTGCACCCGCCGTTCCATCGGGCACATGTCGGTTTTATCGCGGTTGGCAATAAAGGGAACGCATTCGCCGTAGCGCACCGCGACACCGGCCTTTTGCAGCACGGCGAGGGCCGCCTCGCTGATAACGGCCGCGTATACGGCGCGCACGCCGCCGTATACCAGCAGCAACGCCGCCGCGCGGCCCACCACCTTATCCGCCACCGCGGCCCCGCGCAGCGCCTGCGCATCCTCCGCCAGCCAGCCGAGCAGCGGCCGAACCCCCGACAGATGCGATGTTTTCGCCTTTCCCTGCCGGTACACTACACAGGAGGCCTCTTCCCGTTCCCAAACGGCACGGGCGCGCTCCAGCGCCGCCTGCGCGGTCTGTCTGGGATCCGGCGCCGCGATTAGATGACCGCGGCGCAATGCTGCGAGCAGCAGCGGCAGCGCCACCCATTGCAGAGCAAGGCCGGGCAGACCGGCACCGACAGCGGTCAGCACGGTCAGCGGCGCAGGCACATGCAGGCCGAACACGCCGGTCAGCACCAACAGCACAAGTGCCTTGACCAGCCGGCCTGCCAGCTGCGCGAGCAGCAGGCTGACCAGAGAGGGCAGGCGGCACCGCTGATAGAACACCCCGGCCGCCAGGCCGTAAACGGCCAGCTCCACCGTCATAAAGGGCAGTACCGCCGCGGCCGGCATGCCGGTCAGCAGTCCGCTGAGCAGCGGGGTGAGAATGCCCACCGCACAGCCGAACAGCGGCCCGAGCAGGAACCCGCCCAGCAGCACCGGCAGATGCATGGGCAAAAATAACGTGCCGGTTGTCTCGCCGCCGACCAGATGGAACACCCACGGCAGCAGCAGGCCCGTCGCGATGAGCAGGCCGCACACCGACAGCTTCCAGATATGGTTTGTCTGTGATCGCATCGTATTATCCCTCTTGTTTTTTCAGCGGCGCGGTCAGCTCCGCATGCGCGGCGGGCATCCGCTCGCTGATGACAATCTGCTGCGGGCATTTCTTTTCGCAGCGGCGGCAGGCGCGGCACAAATCCGCTTTGCCGTCGAGCGCCGCATACATTTTTTGCCCTTCTTCCATCGATGCGGCCGAGACGTTGAGCGCCTCAAACACGCCGGGAATATTCACGCCAAAGGGGCAGGGCATGCAGTAAGCGCATTTGGTGCAGGGCACCTTCGCCATGGTTTCAAACGCGGTGCGCGCCCGGCTGAGCATCCCCTTATCGTCCTGCGTCAGCATGCCCGCCGCCGACCGCGCCGCGTAAAGGAGGTTATCCTCCACCTGCTGCCGATTGCTCATACCGCTGAGCAGCAAGCTCGCCTCCGGCCGATCCCATACAAAGTCCAGCGCCCATTCCACCGGCGTCCGGTCGGCCGGGAGCCGCCGCTGAACGCTTTCGGGCGGCACGGCCAGCCGGCCGCCGCGCAGCGGCTCCATCACCACCACGCCGAGGCCTTTTGCCGCCGCATATTCCAGGCCTTCCACGCCCGCCTGATTGCTGACGTCCACATAATTGAACTGCAGCTGGCAGAATTCCCAGCCGTCGTATCCGTCCACAATTTCATGGAAGGCGCCGTTGTCGTCGTGGAAGGAAAACCCGATATGCCGGATCTTTCCGGCCGCCCGCGCCGCTTCCATGCGGTCGAGCAGACCGTATTCCAGCACCTTGTTCCGCCATTCGGACCGGTTGATGGCATGAAACAGATAAAAATCCACATAGGCGGTGTTCAGCCGCGCCAGCTGCTCGTCCAGAAGGCGATCAAAATCCTCCGCGGCGTTGAGCTGCCACACCGGCGACTTGGTCGCGATGTACACCCGCTCGCGATATCCGTCGCGCAGCGCCTTGCCTACAAGCGATTCGCTTTTTCCGTCGTGATAAAAATACGCGGTGTCCACGTAATTGACCCCGCCGTCGATGGCGGCGCGGATCAGCGCGATGGAGGCCGGCTCGTCGATGCCGCCCTCCGGCAGGGTGGGCATACGCATCGCGCCGAAGCCCAGCGCCGACACCCGCGCCCCTGTGCGCCCAAAGGGACGCAGGCGCATGGCCGTCTTGGGGCCTGCCCCGTCCACCGGCAGCTCCATGATATAATCGTCCATGACATAGCCGCCGCCGATATCGGCCGCCTGGGTGTCCGCGACGCGGAAGCCCCATTTCTTGTATATTTCTATGGAAGAGGCATTGCCCTTGTTCACCGTCAGCCAGATGGCGGACAGCCGTTCCTTGCGGCAGAGCTCCTGCAGGAACCGCAGCGTCTGCGAAGCAAGGCCGCGTCCCCGCGCGTCTTTTCGTATGTAGAGCTTACTCAGGAACAGCCGGTCTCCCGTCTCCTGTATCCCCACATATCCGCAGGGATCCGCCGCATCGTCCGCCAGCAGAAAGTACCGGTAGCCCTCTTCCTCGATCTGACGGCGGATGGCCGCCGGCGATTGGAATTTCTCCACCATATACGCGATTTGCCCGGGCTCCAGCAAACCGGTATAATGCTCCGTCCACACTTCCTCGGCGAGTGCGGCGGTCAGCCGTATCTGCTCCGCCGTGGCCACCAATGTCCGACTGCTGCCCATACGGATCACCTTGTCTGCTTTATTTTTATTCCGTCTCTTCCGCCGCGACGCAGGAGAGGCCCAGCTCCTCAAGCTGTGCGGCGTCCACCGGCGCCGGACAGGCGGTCATGGGTTCGGTCATATTCTGCACCTTGGGGAAAGCCACCACATCCCGCAGCGTTGCCGCGCCGAGCATCTGCATCACCAGCCGGTCAAGGCCGATGCCCATGCCGCCGTGCGGCGGCGCACCATAGCGGAACGCATCGGTCAGGAAGCCGAATTTCTCGTGCGCTTCCTCGTCCGACAGGCCGAGCGCGCGGAACATGCGTCCCTGCAGCTCGGGGTCGGTGATGCGGATGGAACCGGAGGCCAGCTCCACGCCCGCCAGCACCAGATCGTATGCCTTGGCGAACACCTTGTCCGGCTGTGAATCCAGATAGGGAATGCTTTCGTCGAGCGGCGCGGTGAAGGGGTGATGCATGGCCACATACTGGCCCGCCTCTTCGTCGTATTCAAAGAAGGGGAAGGCGGTGATCCACAGCAGGCCGAGCCCCTCGCGCGGAATCTGCAGCTTGTCGGCCAGCTCCACCCGCAGCGCGCCGAGGGTGGTCAGCACATGCTTTTTCACCGTATCCGCCACAATGAGCACCACGTCGCCCTTTTCGGCGCCCGCCGTCTGAAGCAGGCGGGCCATCTCCTCTTCGGTGAGGAATTTGCCGAAGGAGGAGGCCAGGCCGTCTTCGGTCAGGCGCACCCACGCGAGGCCCTTGGCCCCGATGCCGCGTACAAATTCGGTCAGCTTGTCCACTTCCTTGCGGGTGAGCACCGACACGGCGTTTTTCGCCGTCAGGCAGCGCACCGTGCCCCCGCCCTCCACGGCGGAAGCAAACACGCCGAAGCCGCAGCCGCGCACCGCTTCGGTCAGATCGATTATCTCCATGCCGAAGCGCACGTCCGGCTTATCCGAGCCGTAGCGTTCCATCGCCTCGGTATAGGTCAGGCGGGGCAGGGGAAGCGGCACCTCCACGCCGAGGACCTTGGCGAACACATCCCGCATGAAGCCCTCGCCGACGGCGAGCACATCCTCCACATCCACGAAGGACATCTCCAGATCGATCTGGGTAAATTCCGGCTGCCGGTCGGCGCGCAGATCCTCGTCGCGGAAGCAGCGCGCCAGCTGCATATACCGGTCAAAGCCCGCCACCATCGACAGCTGCTTATACAGCTGGGGCGACTGGGGCAGGGCGTAAAAAGTCCCCTGATGCAGCCGGCTGGGCACGAGGAAATCGCGCGCGCCCTCGGGGGTGGACCGGATGAGCATGGGGGTTTCCAGCTCAATAAAGCCCTGGCTGTCAAAATAATCGCGCGCCGCCTTGGCAATGCGGTGCCGCATGAGCAGGTTGCGCTGCAGATCGGGGCGGCGCAGGTCGAGATACCGGTATTTAAGCCGGGTGGCCTCCGCCGTGGCGCAGTTTTCCACAATCTCGAAGGGCGGGGTCTCCGCCTTGTTCAGAATGCGCAGCTCGGTCACGGCGATCTCCACCTCGCCGGTGGGAATATCCTTGTTTTTGGCGGTGCGCACCCGCACCTCGCCCCGCGCGGCGAGCACATACTCGCTGCGCGCAGTGAACGCCTTGTCGAACACGTCGCGCGGCGTGTTCTCGTCAAAGGCCAGCTGCACGATGCCGGTGCGATCGCGCAGATCGATGAAAATCAGCTGTCCCAAATCCCGCTGCCGCTGTACCCAGCCGAACACGACCGCCTCCTGTCCGGCGTGTTCGGCGCGGAACTCTCCGCAGTAGGCGGTGCGCTTGAGTCCTTTTATGCTCTCTGCCATGGTGTCCCGTCCCTTTCGGTTTAGTCTTCGGTTTCCGCCAGTTCGGTGAACAGTCCCGCCATATCCGCCAGCTGGCGGTCGAGGGACCGGTTGTACAGGGTGGTATACAGGCTGTCGTCCAGATCGACGTCGGTCAGTTCGCCCGTTTTCATGTCCTTGAGCTTGGCCTTGCCCGTCTCGATTTCGTTGTCGCCGACCACGATGGTATACCGGGCGCCCAGCTTGTCCGCATATTTCATCTGCGGCTTGAGGCCGCGGCCGGCGATGTCGCATTCCACCGACACGCCGCCCTCCCGCAGCCGGGAGGCAATGGCAAAGCAGCGGCGGGCCGCCGCCTCGCCCAACGGTGCCAGATACACTTCGCACACCGGCGGGGTGGGGAAGGGGCATTCCTTCGCCTCCATAATCAGCAGCAGCCGTTCCAATCCCATGCCAAAGCCGAGAGAGGGCAGATGCGGGCCGCCCAGCTCTTCGATAAGCCCGTCGTACCGGCCGCCGCCGCAGACCACCGCCTGCGCCCCCAGCGCGTCCGATTCGAATTCAAACACGGTGCGGGTGTAATAATCCAGCCCGCGCACAATATGGGGGTTCACATCAAAGGAAATCTCCGCTTCGGCAAGGCAGCCCTTAACCGCCTCAAAGTGGGCAGCGCAGTCGTCGCACAGGTAATCAAGCATCACGGGCGCATCGGCGGCAATGGCGGCGCATACCGGCGATTTGCAGTCCAGTATACGCATGGGGTTGCGTTCGAGCCGCCCGCGGCAGGTATCGCACAGCTCGTCCTGCCGGTCCGTAAAATACGCCCGCAGCGCTTCATGGTATTTCGCGCGGCAGGTGGGGCAGCCGATGGAATTGATGTGCAGCGTCACCCCGGGCACACCCAGCGTTTCGAGCACCAGCCGGGCCAGCGAAATCACCTCCGCATCCGCCTGGGGCGCGGCGGCACCGAAGCATTCCACCCCAAACTGATGGAATTCGCGCAGGCGGCCTGCCTGCGGCTTTTCATAACGGTAACAGGAGGTTATGTACGCCGCTTTGACCGGCAGCGCGCCGTTGTGCAGCCCGTGCTCGAGCAGGGCGCGCGCCGCACCCGCCGTGCCTTCCGGCCGCAGGGTGATGGAACGTCCGCCCTTGTCGTCGAAGGTATACATTTCCTTCTGCACCACATCGGTGGTGTCGCCCACCGAACGCTGGAACAGCTCGGTATGCTCAAACACCGGGGTGCGCATCTCCCGGTACCCGAAATCCCGCGCCACCGCCAGCGCGGTCTGCTCGATGTGCTGCCATTTGTAGCTGTCCGCCGGCAGCACGTCCTGCGTGCCGCGAATCGCCTTGTGTATATCCATTGTGTCAGCTCCATTCTTTCTCGTCTTTGAAAGGAGCCGCTGCAAAACGCATGCACATGCATTTTGCAGCGGCTCCGTATACGCCGGACACGCCCGTTTATCGATTGCCAGGATTGACAATGTTGCGCCAGTCGAGGTCGCCGCGCTCCAGGCCGTGGATAAGCACCTCGGCGGTCGCAATATTAGTCGCCACCGGGATGTTGCGCATATCGCACAGACGGAACATGTCGTTCTCGTTGGGCTCATGGGATTTCACGGTGAGAGGATCGCGGAAAAACAGAAGCAAATCAATCTCATCGCAGGCGATGCGGGCCGAAATCTGCTGATCGCCGCCCTGGGAACCGCTCATATAGCGGACGATGTTCAGTCCCGTCGCCTCCGCAACCATTTTGCCGGTGGTGCCCGTCGCACAGATATTGTGCCGACTCAGAATGCCACAGTAAGCGATGCAGAACTGCACCATCAGTTCTTTTTTGGCGTCATGGGCAATCAATGCGATGTTCATACCGTCATCTCCTTAATAATAAAGTCGGAAAGTCCCTCCCGGCTTACATTTTCTCCAGCCGGGCAAGTGGGACCTCTTCTCCAAGATAGCGCCGCGCGATGTTGTCCATACAGGCGGCGGCATTGCAGTGAGAGGGAAGGGGGCGGCCGTTTGCGTTGGCCACGGCGACCTCCTCGTCCTCGGGCAGAATGCCGATGAGCTGGATGCCCGCCGTGTCGATAATTTCGTCCACATCCGGCATCAGACCGCGCATCACAAGCGAGGGACGCAGCCGGTTTATCAGCAGCCGGGCCGGTATGGCATACTCCTCCAGCCGATAACCGACCACCTGGGCGTCCCGGGCGCACACCATATCGGGTGTGGTCACCACCAGGGCCCGTTCCGCCGCGGCGACCGCGGTCTCAAACCCCCGGCCCAAACCGGCAGGGCAGTCGATGATCACATGATCGTAATACTGCGCAAACCCCCGGCACAGCCGCCGCATGTCCTGCGGGGTGCACAGCTTTTCAAAGCTGGCCGGCGCCGGCACCACAAAGACGTTGGTACATACCGGCGAGGGATAGATGGCGCGGATCGGCTCACAGTGGCCGGCAAAAATATCCGACATATCGTATACGGCGCTGCCGCTCACGCCCAGCATCAAATCCAGGCTGCGCAGGCCGGCATCGGTGTCCACAACCAGCACCCGGCTGCCTAGCTTGGCCAGCGCCGAACCGAGGCCCGCCGTGACGGTGGACTTTCCCGCGCCGCCCTTTCCCGATGTGACAACCGAAATCAGCCCCATATTGTCGGTCGATTCCTTTCCGGCCCCTGGCTGTTGGCACGTATTTGAACGAAAACGCTCTTGGAAACAGTCGCTCATGTTAAGAGTATAACACAAATTTGCCGACAAGTAAACCATTTTGACCGCTTCCTGCCAAAAAAAATCTGCGGAACCGATTGTGCATTGTGTGGAAGAATTTTACGGAAGCAGCTGGTTCGGCGGCGTGGGGGACACCCCCTCCGATTTGGAATCGAAATACGCATCCAGCATAATGGCCGCCACCTGAGCCGACGCCCTGGACGAGCCCTGCTCGGTGACCACCGCGATGGCCACTTCCGGCTTTTCCACCGGTGCATAGCCGATAAACACGCCGATGTCCGACTTGTTGTTGGCAACCTGCGCCGTGCCCGTCTTGCCTGCAAGCGTATACGAACGGCCGCTGAAATAGTTGCGCGCCGTGCCTGTTTTCACCACTTCGATCATGCCCTGCCGCACCGTGTCGATGGCCTCCTGCGACAATTCGGCCCGGGAAACCACCTCCGGCTCCACAACGGAGACGGTCTGCCCGTCGTAGGACCGCACGCTCTGCACCAGATGAGTCTTATACCGCACGCCGTCGTTGGCCAGTGTCATGGCATAGGTCGCCAGCTGAATCGGCGTGACGTTGCAGGTCTGCCCAATGGCGGCCTGCAGCGTATCCCCCGCGGCCCACACCCGGCCGTTGGCCTCGCGGTATTCCGGGCTGTCCATAAAGCCGGTCGCTTCGCCGATTTCAATACCGGTTTTTTCACACAGGCCGAACAGACGGAAATATTCGTTGATGGGATCGATGGTCAGCCGCCGTCCTGTATCGTAAAAAAACACGTTGCACGATTTGGCCAGCGCGGTAACGGCGTTGATGGTGCCGTGCCGCCCCAGGCATCGGGGCGTATAGCCGGCATAGTCATAGTACATGTATTTGCCCGTGCAGGTCACGGTGCTCGTCGGCGTCAGGATGCCGTTCATCATGGCGGCGAGCGTCACCGCCGGCTTGGCCGTCGAGCCAAACGCAAACGTACCGTTGAGCGCCCGGTTAAACAGCGGGTTGTCGGGATCCTGCGCCAGCTCGGTATAATTCTGCTGATAGGTGGACAGGTCAAAGCTCGGCCAACTGGCGCATACCAGCACGCCGCCCGTCATGTCCAGCATCACGACCGAACCGCTCTTGACGTCGTGCCCGTTGTTGGCGAATTCGCCGCCGCTGGTGGCCGGCAGGGCGCGCAGCTCCTTTATTTTGTCATCCAGCGCCTCCTGGGCCAGTTCCTGCAGTTCGGTGTCAAGAGTAAGCACCACCGAATTGCCCGGAACGGGCGCTTTGGTCTCAGTCTCCTCGAGGATGGTACCCTTGCTGTCTTTGACCAGGGTACGGGTGCCCGTGACACCGCGCAGCTCCTCCTCCATGGCCGCCTCGATGCCGCTTCTGCCTATCGTATCGTTGAGCGCATAGCCCTTCGCCTGCAGTTCTTCGTATTCCCCCTCGTAAATAGGGGTGACCGTGCCGATGAGATGCGCGCCGACTTCCCCTTTGACATATTCGCGCACCGGCGTCGGCTGCACTTCGACGCCCGGATAGGTGTCGCTGTTTTCCAGTATCTTGTACATCGTATCGCGGGACACGCTGCTCGAAAAAACAAAGGCATTTTTGGCCGTGAAATCGCGGATGCTGATTTCATACAGCACACCGGCGATGACGCGCTGCTCTTCGGTTGTATAGCCGCTCAGATTGTACTGTTCCACGAGCGCATTCATGCAGTTGTCCGCCGTGGCATAATCCGCCATGTTCAACCGGGATTTCAGCCCGGCCACGCTGGATTCCCGATCCTCTAAAAAGGCGTAGGGCGCTGTCTGTGTGATGGGAAGCGTGTCATTCCATGTTTCCCCCGCCTCCGTGAGCAGCGCGGTCAAATCCAGTATACATTCGTTTCGGCGCCGCTGCTGCACCTCGTCGTTGCCCCGCGGAAAATAGTTATAATCAAACACCACCGCATAACGCGTCTGATTGATTGCAATCGGACGCAGATAGCGATCGAGAATCTCTCCGCGGGAAGCAGGCAAGCTGATATTCAATTGATAATTCTGCGTGGCAATCTGACTGTATTCCTCGCCTTCCACCAGCTGGATCTGAAACAGCCGCATGGCATACAGGCAGAATATCACCACAACGAAAACCGCCAGAAAAAATGCGCGGCGTTTACTCATTTTATTGCCGGGGTTATCCGCCATCATCGTCTCTGTCACCTCCAAGACATCACAATCCCTGAAAGCCGGCGGCCCTTATTCTCTCTTGCGCAGCATCCGTGCAATCAGAAGGGTCAGGCCGTACAGCAGCGGGGAAATCACCAGCGTATACGCCAGATCGGGGAGCGTCAGCCGCAGCAGCACACAAAGCGGCTCCTCCTTCATGAGCAGCACATGGTAGAAAAACCAGTCGGCCAGCCCCTGCACCAGCAGAGCACCGCTGAACAGCAGCAGCGCCGAAAACAGGTTGTTGCGTATGAGCAGGCGCACCAGCAGCCCGCAGGCGCAGCCGATAATCATCAGAAAAAGCGCATTGAAGCCAAAAAGCCTGTCCGCATACAAATCCCACAGCAGACCGCCCGCAATGCCCGCCGCGGCCCCGCCGATCGGCCCTTCAAACATCGCGATGCTCACCACAATCGGAATGAGCAGCAGCGGCCGCGCCCCGAAAATCGAGGGGATGGCGCGCGGTGCCATCTGCAACAGGCTCGCCCCCAGCAGCAGCAGGCCGTAGGCCGTCCATTTAAGATACCGTCCGCTCAGCTTGCGAAGAGGGTTTCGGTCGTTCAGTTTGGTTTCCTTTGCCACAAAACCCTCTCCCTTCCGGGTTTATTCGCTGACTCCCTGCGCGTCAAAGGAGGTGATGACCATCACCCGCTTGATCGCGTGCACATCCACAAAAGGCTCGATGGTGGCGGAAAGGGTCAGGCCGTCCGATTCGGGCGTTATCTGCGTTATCCGCCCGATGAGCAGGCCGTCGGGATATATCCCGCCGAGTCCTGAGGTGGAGACAATGTCGCCGATGGCCGCGCCCGATTCCCTGTCCAGCATGTTCAGGCTCAGTTTACCTTCCTGCGCCAAGGAAACGGAACCGCCCGTCGAACCGGTATCGCCGCTGCGGGTGATGGCCGCGCTGACCTTGATGGACGGATCGAGTATGGTTTTCACCTTCGCGGAAGTCAGGCTCACCTCGCTCACCACCCCCACCAGACCGTCATCGGTCACCACGGGATCGCCGAGTGCCACATCGTTATTGGTACCCGCGTTGATGGTGAAGTTGCCGTATTTGTTGGAAGGGTCGACCGCGATGATTTTGCCCGAAGCAAAGGTATAATCCGAGTGCTGCTCATGCAGGCCGAGGATCTCGGCGTACCACTCGTTTTCTTCCTTCATCTTGTTGTAATCGACCACCTGCTGCCGCAGCTCGGACAGCTCTTTCTGCTGCGCGGCCAGCTGCTCCCGCAGCTCGCGGGAACCGCCGATCTGTCCGAAAAAGCCGCTGATCCCATCCGAAATGGAGGTCACCGCCGTCTGCAGCGGCGTAATGATGGCCCCGGTAATGGTCGCCGGAATGGTCGCCAATCCGCCTGTCGACGCCCCGTAGATCATCACGCCGATCAAAAGCAGCGCGATCGCTCCCAGCACCTTGAAAGCAAAGCTCTTAAAAAAGTCCTTCACGGCGGCTCACCCCCTAGTTTCTTTTTAACAATAGTTATAATTAACCACAATCATCCCAAAGACAAGCCCGCCTCCAAAATCGGCGATTTTGGAGGCGTAACGATTGTATTTGGACCAATTATTTACTGCGATTGGTGCGGAAATTGCTGACCATCCCGAGATCCAGGCACTTGCCCGTGCCCATCACGACGCAGTCGAGCGGATTTTCCGCCACATGCACCGGCATGCCCGTTTCCCGGTTGATGAGCACATCGAGCCCGCGCAGAAGCGCGCCGCCGCCCGTGAGCATGATCCCGTTGTTGATGATGTCGGCGGACAGCTCGGGGGGCGTGCGTTCCAGCGTGGAACGGATGGCGTCCACAATCGCGCTGACCGGGTCGGCCAGTGACTCGCGGATCTCCTCCGAGGTGACCGTGATGTTTTTCGGCAGGCCGTCCACCAGGTTGCGGCCCTTGACATCCATGCTCTGTTCGTCGTCATAGGGGAAGGCGGAACCCAGCTTAATTTTGATGTCCTCCGCCGTGCGCTCGCCGATGAGCAGGTTGTATTTTTTCTTGATGTAGGAAATAATCGCTTCGTCGAAATCATCGCCCGCCGTGCGCACCGAGCAGGAGGTCACGATATCGCCCAGCGAAATAACCGCCACCTCGGAAGTGCCGCCGCCGATGTCGACCACCATGCAGCCGGCCGCTTCCTCGACCTGCAGCCCCGCACCGATGGCCGCAGCCATCGGCTCCGCAATGAGCTCCACATCCTTGGCACCCGCCTGGCGTGCCGCCTCATCCACCGCGCGGCGCTCCACTTCGGTCACGCCGGAGGGAATGCAGACAATGAGCCGGGGCCGATGGAACATCGAGTTGTGCATCGCCGCCTTGATAAAATGGCGCAGCATCTCCGACGTCACTTCAAAATCCGCGATGACGCCATCCTTGAGCGGACGCACCGCCGAGATGGAGCCCGGCGTACGGCCGATCATTTCCTTCGCCTCGCTGCCGACCGCCATGACCTCTTCTTTTTTGACGTCGACCGCCACAACAGAGGGCTCGCGCATAACGATGCCCTTACCCCGCATATACACCAGCGTATTCGCCGTACCCAAATCAATGCCGATATCCCGATTCAAAAACATGTTCCTCTTCCTTTCCTGTGCGGGTGTTCCCCCATCTGTCTGCCGCTTACCCGCAGCGCTGTTGTGTATGTCACCGCATGCGCCCGGCCGCCTTTGGCGGAGCGCGCCTATCTGTATAATTGGCTATTAACCCATATATTATATACTGTCCGAAAAAATTTCTCAACCGGGTAATGCTAAATATTTGCAAATATTTTGGCTTTTTCTTACAAATTCAGAAATTCTTCCAAAAAGCGCGCCAGCCGTGCCCCCGGTAATCCCATTACTGTATAAAAATCCCCCCGGATTCCCCGGATAAATCGCATGCCGCGCCCCTGAATGCCATAGGCGCCGGCTTTGTCCATCGGTTCTCCCGTATCCACATAAGCGGCGGCCTCGGCCCGTGTCATGGGATAAAAAGCCACCTGCGTCCGGTCCACGAAGCCGGCGGCGCGCTGCGGAGCGCACACCCATACGCCGGTCATCACCTCGTGGGTGCGCCCCTGCAGAGCCAGCAGCATGGCAATGGCTTCCTCTCTGTCCCGCGGTTTGCCAAGTACGCGGTCGTCCACAACCACCATCGTGTCCGCTCCTACCACCAGGCGTTCCGGGAAAGCGGCCGCTACCTCCTCCGCCTTGCTGCGGGCGAGGGCCTCCACCCGTTCCACCGGGGACAAGCCCTCTGGCGCCCGCTCGCCGGAAGCCGGGTGCGCTTCAAATGGAATATCCAGCAGCTGCAGGATCTCCCGCCTCCTCGGAGAAGCAGACGCTAATATTATCGGTTGTTTATTTTTCATGAATCTCCCTCTGCCTTCACCGGCCGGTGGAACCGAATCCGCCGGCTCCCCGCTGGGTCTCTTCCAACGCGTCCACCAATACGAACTCCGGCAGACAGACGGGCGCCACCACCAGCTGGGCAATGCGTTCGCCCGGCTGAATGGTATAGGGCTGATCGGACAGGTTGACCAGGCCGACCCGGATTTCACCGGTATAGTCGCTGTCGATGACGCCCACGCCGTTGGAGAGGGTCAGGCCGTGTTTAACCGCCAGACCGCTGCGCGCGTAAACCAGGCCTACCGTCTCGGGGCCGGGCAGGCCGATGGCAATGCCGGTGGGAACGCTGACGCGGCCGCCGGGCGGCACCGGCAGCGGCTCGTCCAGCACGGCGTGCAGATCGGCGCCGGCGCTGCCCGGCGTGGAACGGACGGGCAGCTGCGCCCTGGGGTCCAGCTTCTGTATTTTTAACTGCATGGTATCGGTATCCTTTCTTTTTCACATACTGCGGACGGGGATCTGCCGGAGCTAGGCAAGGTGCTGCTCCACCCACGTGACCACATCACGCAGAAATTCGTCCCGGTTTATCTCGTTGTGCAGTTCGTGCCGCGCATCGGGATACAGTTTCAGCGACACATCCTGTACGCCGGCCTTCTTCAGCCAGCCGTACACCTGCCGCGGTCCTTTGCCGAAGCTGCCGACCGGATCCATATCCCCTGAGAAGAGGGCAATGGGCAGCCCGGCCGGCACCCGCCGGGCCCACGGCATCCCCGTCACGCTGCGCAGCAGGCGGAACAGGTCGCGAAATCCCGCGTTGGTGAAGACAAAACCCCATTTTTCGTCTCCCTCCACATCGGGATAGGACTGCATATCCCGTGTGAGCCACTTCCGGGACGGGCCATTCCCTCCAAAGCGGTCATTATACGTACCGAAGGCCAGGCGATCGAGGAAGCGCCCCTCTGTTCCGGCACCGCGCAGGGCCACCATCAGATTGGCAAGGCCAATCCCCAGACCGGTCAGCGGGTTGCGCCCTGCCGTGCCGCAGCATATATACCCCGCGAGTCCGTCCGCATACTGTGTGATATACCGCCGGGTGATAAAGGACCCCATACTGTGTCCCAGCAGAAAATACGGCTTGTCCGGATAGCGGTGCTGCATCTCTTCGCGCAGCCGCTGTTCATCCTCCACGAGATGGCGCACACCATCCCTTTCGCCGAAAAAGCCGAGGTCCTCCGGCCGTTCCGCTGTACGCCCGTGCCCCAGATGATCGTCACCGCAAACCACGAAGCCGTGCGCACAGAGCGCCCGGGCAAACCGGTCGTAGCAGCGGATATGCTCGGTCATACCGTGACAAATCTGGATCACGGCCCGGATACCGCCGTCATCGGGCGTCCAGATGGACGCATACAGCGTGTGCTCCCCGTCAGAGCTTTGTCCTTTCCACAGTGTCTCGGTAGCGCCGGCCATTTGCATCGCCCCTTTTCTGTCTATACTCTATACTACCGTTTTTTTCCTCCGGTTGCAACCTTTGCTTTGTAAAATCCACACTTGTCCAGTCCTGCCGGCAATTCCCGGGAGGGAATTGCTCCCGTGCCCTTTACTTTTCCCGTTTTTTTCGGTAAGGTGAAGACAGACGTCCATTTACCGCGACAGAAAACGAGGTTTTTCCATGAAAACATATCAGAAACTTCTTGTAACGCTTCTGCTCAATCTGGCGGCCGTGCTCGCGCTGGAGGGTATTTTTCGATCCCGCCGCCGCTGATGTCTTCTGTGTTTTTCGACTTTCATATTTTCCGATTTTCATTATAAGAGGCACCACACATGGTATACTATTAGAACTTTATATTATGTGTAATTGACAGAGGGGGAATTCTCCGCCATGCCTCAACACAAGCCAAAACGCACCCGCCGGCCCGCGGCCATCCTGCTGATTATGGTCATGCTGGCCGCCCTGGCCGCGCTGACGGCGGGCTTTCTTTTGGTGGTAAAGCCGATGCTGATCCAAGCCAATGTGGGGCCGCCGGAAATCGAACAGGACGTTCCGGAGCCGTTACGCACCTCCACGACTACGCCTACAACCACCACAACCACAACCCAGACGAAGCCGACCATACCGCCGCTCACGGCGGTGCCGGTTATCCTGCAGCTGCCCGAGCTGCCCACCGGCTGCGAAAGCACGGCGGCGGCCATGCTGCTGCAGGCTTACGGGTACTCATACACCAAAGAAGAAGTGGCCGACGCACTGCCCAAGCAGAATCTGGAAACGGTGGACGGGCAGCTGTACGGCCCCGACCCACACGAGGTTTTTATCGGCAATCCGTATTCCTCCAGCGGGTTCGGCGTATATTCCGAGCCGCTGGCCGACACCATGCAGATGCTCATCGACGAGGCGGGCGGCGGCGCGACGGTGCGCCTGCTGACCGGCGGGACCGAACAGGACATTCTGGATGCCGTCGACGCGGGGCAGCCGGTGTGTATCTGGGCCACCATGTATATGGAGCCCTCCCTGGTGGGCAGCTCCTCCTGGTATCTCATCCGGGATGGCGTCTATACCGATGAAGTGTACGAATGGCTTGGGAATGAGCACTGTCTTGTACTCGTCGACTACGACGATACCACGGTGACGGTGCACGATCCTCTCAGCGAGCAGGCCGTTCCCCAGACCTATTCCCGTTCTCTCTTCTTCACCCGCTGGGAGGAGCAGGGGAGACAGGCCCTGGTGCTGGATCCCGAGTAAAACGCCGCCTATCGGCATTAAGCCGTTCTGGCCGGACCGCACAGGCTCCCGAATATGAAAAACGCGGCAAACAGGGCAGAGGCCGGCATGGTACGGCGAAGTCTGCATTTTTTCCCTTTTGCCCTCTTCCTTCCCGACAAAATTTGCGGTATAATGACAGTAACCCATCGATTAATAATGCGGCTGCCCTGCCGGAAAGGATGTTTTGTATGATGAACAAGGTGCGTCTGACTATTTGCGGCGCAGAATATTCGCTGACCACCGACGAGCCGGAGGGCTATATCCAGGAGCTTGGCGCGCAGCTGGACGCCGACATGCGCAATCTGATGAACAGCGACGATCGCATTTCCGCCCTGATGGCGGCCGTGCTCACCGCCCTTGTCCGGGCGAACGACGCCAAAAAGGCGGAGGCCACCGCCGATAACCTGCGCGCCCAGATGAAAGACTATCTCGATGACAATTCCCGTTATCGCCAGGCGGCGGATAACGCGCACCGGGAGATCGACCGCCTGCGCCGGGAGATCGACGAGTTGCAGAAAAGGCTGGCGGCCCGTTGAACCGGCCGGCTGGCAGCGGACCCGAAATTCTCGCGCCCGCCGGTTCGCCCGACGCCCTGACCGCGGCGGTGCGCGCCGGGGCGGACGCCGTGTATTTGGGGGCTTCCGCCTTTAATGCCCGACAGGGCGCCCGCAACTTCGACACCGCCGCCCTCCGGGAGGCGGTGTCTTATTGCCATGCCCGGGGCGTGGCGGTTCACCTGACGCTCAACACGCTGGTGCGGCAGGAGGAGCTGCCCGCCGCTCTCGCCGTGGCAGAAGAGGCCTGCGCCCTCGGCATCGATGCGCTCATTGTGCAGGACGTGGGCCTGGCGCGCCGCCTCCGTGCCGCCGCGCCCGCCATGCCGCTGCACGCCTCGACGCAGCTTTCCTGTCATACGCCGGCCGGGGTACGCCTGCTGCGTGACGCGGGCTTTTCCCGCGTGGTGCTTGCCCGGGAAATGACGCGGGAGGAGATCGCCGCCTGCGCCGGACAGGACTGTGAGCTGGAAGTATTCGTGCACGGTGCGCTGTGCATGTGCGTGTCGGGGCAATGCTATCTCTCCGCTATGCTCGGCGGACGCAGCGGCAACCGCGGCCTGTGTGCCCAGCCCTGCCGCCTGCCCTTCACCCACGCGTCCAGACAGGCCGCAGAAGGGGAGACGGCCCTCAGCCTGCGCGATCTGTCCCTGTGGCCCTATATAGAAGAGCTGTCCGCCGCCGGCGTGACCTCCTTCAAAATCGAGGGACGCATGAAACGGCCCGAATACGTGGCCGCCGCCGTGGCCGTCTGCCGTGCCGCCGCCCGGGGCGAATCGCCCTCCCCGGCGCTGGTCCAAGATTTACAACCGGTATTTTCCCGCTCCGGTTTTACAGACGGGTATTACAAAGGGGTACGGGATCGCTCTCTGTTCGGCGCGCGGCGCAAGGAGGATGTGACGGCGGCAGGGCCAGTGCTCGGCCGGCTCGCCCGCCTGTATGATAAGGAGCGGCCCGCCATTCCCGTGACGCTTGACCTGACCGTCACCCGTGAACAAACGGCGCTGGAGGCGGCCGACGGCCGCTGCACCGTCCGGGTGGAAGGCGACGGAGCACAGCCGGCGGTGAACCGCCCGCTTGACGAGGCCCGCGCCGCTGAACAGCTCAGCAAAACGGGCGGCACCCCCTTTTGTACCCCAGCCATCCGCTGTCACATCGGCGAAGGCCTCGCGGTACCGGTGTCCCGTCTCAACGCCCTGCGGCGGGAGGCGCTGGATACCCTGCTGACAAAGCGGGCGGAGCGCACGCCCGTCCCCTTTGATGCGCATGCCCGGCCCGCCGTACTCCCGGACAGGCAAACGGCCGGCCAGCCCCGTTTTGTTGTGCGGCTGGCCGCAGTGGAACAGCTGCCCGGCGCACAGGCGGCGGATGATGTGATTCTGCCCCTTTTTACGCCGGCAGACAAGCTGCAACAGGCGGCGGATGACGGCCGCCTTGGTGTGGAAATTCCCCGCGGGCTGTTTGGCCGGGAGCAGGAAGTCCGCCGGGCACTGCACGCCGCCAGGGAGGCGGGGGCCCGTTTTGCCCTGTGCGGCAATGCGGGGGCGCTGCCCCTCGCACTGGAAGCCGGGCTGCCGCCGGTGGGCGGTTTTGGATTGAATCTCGTCAATGAAGAAGCGCTGGCCTTTTACGCCGAAAGGGGATTGGCTGCCGCCACCCTGTCGATGGAGCTGACCTTCCGGCAGACCGCCCACATCGCGCACCGGCCCATTCCAACCGGTCTGCTCCTCTACGGGCGGCAGCCGCTCATGCTTTGCCGTGCCTGCCCGCACCGGGCGGCCGCCGGCGGCTGCGGCACGCGGGGAAGCTGCGGTCTCACCGATCGCAAGGGGGTGCGATTCCCCCTTGCCTGCGACGGCGGCTGTACCGAGCTGCTCAACGCGGTGCCGCTCTACTGGGCGGATAAACGGGAAGAGATCCCATCGCTCGATTTCTGGCTGTTCCATTTCACAACCGAAACGCCCGGCGAGGCGGCGGCCATTCTGCGGGATTACCGCAGCGGGGCGGCAACCGCCCCCGCCGGTATCACGCGCGGCCTGTACCGCCGCGGAGTAGAATAAAAAAGGGAGCGCGGCAGAACCATTCTGCTACGCTCCCTTTTCGCTTCGTAAAGGATCGGTAAGCCGCACCCGGCTTATGTGAAGCTCCTGGCCGTATCGATGAGCATCTTCAGGTTTTCATACGGCACGTCCACCTGGATTTCCTGGGACGAACAGGTGATATAGCCGCCGTTTTGGCTCATCCGCTTAATGGTGTCTTCGGTCTCTTTTTTCACCTCTTCCGGGGTACCGAAGGGCAGCGTCCGCTGGGTCGATATGCCGCCCCAGAAGGTGAGGGCATCTCCATATTGTTCCTTAAGCCGATGGAGATCCATGCATTCGGGCTGCACCGGATTCAGTATGTCAACGCCGAGCTCCACCAGTTCATCCAGAATCCGGTAAATACACCCGCAGGAATGGACCATCACCTTTTTGCCAGCCGCCTGTATCAGCGCATATTGTGCTTTTTCTCCGGCCTTGATCATCTGTTTCCAGGCCTGGGGGGACATGATGAGATCGTTCTGACAGCCCCAATCGCTTCCCAGCAAAACGCCGTCCACTTCGTTGCACTTTAACAGCCGCGGCAGGATTTCCAGATTGATGCGGATGATATAATCCAGAAGCGCCTGGGCAAATTCCGGCGCTCCGGCTATATCGGCCAGAAAGTTTTCGATCCCTCTTGTAAAATAGGCTTTTTCCCAATGGCTTCCAAAAATCAGGCAGGTGTTAAATACCTGATATTTCTGGGATATATAAGCGGCTTTCCTATAGAACTTCTCGAAATTTTCCGGTGTGTCCTCCCGGACAATGCCCGGCATCTCCTCCGGCACCTCGTCGGCATTTCCATACGCCGCCGGCATATGGGCATAGTCCCAGTCCCACCACGGGAAATCCAGCGGCAGCATGTAATTCCCGATAGACAGATTGACCGCCTGCATCTTGGACAAAAGCCCGGCTTTATAATCGTCCATGACGTCCCGGTTGAAATAGTCCTTAAGAAGCTGATCGCCATACAGATCATAGGCTTCCCCCGTCAGGTGAATGCAGTAGGGGACCGTATCGGACGATTGATGGCGAACGGCCTGCATCACATGCTCTTTTTTCGTCATATGCGTTCGGTCCTTTCTGGTTCGGCTTCACAGGAGCCGTTGGGATATTAAGCCGCCCGTCTTATTCATCGAGCAGCGTCTCCACAATATAGCGCGGGCGCGCCTTGACCTCGCTGTAAATCTTACCCATGTATTCGCCCAGTACGCCCAGGCAAAGCAGCTGAATGCCGCCGAGCAGCCAGATGGAGCACACAATCGCCGTCCAGCCCGCCACCGTCGCCCCCATGAAGTGGGAGATCAGCGCGTACAGAAGGCCGAGCACGCTGCCGATCGAAATGACCAGGCCGAAGTTGGAAATTACCTTGAGCGGCCGCACGCTGAAGGAGGTGATGCCGTCCACCGCAAAATGCAGCATTTTGCGCAGCGGGTATTTGCTCTCTCCGGCGAACCGCTCCGCCCGCTCGTACAGCACCACGTCGCTTTTAAAGCCGATTTCGGGTACGATGCCGCGCAGAAACAGATTGGTTTCCCGGTACTGGGCCAGCGCATCCAGTGCCCGCCGCCCCATGAGGCGGTAATCCGCGTGGTTATACACGATATCCACCCCAAGCAGCTTCATGAACCGGTAAAAGCCCTGCGCCGAGGTGCGCTTGAAAAAGGTGTCCGCATCCCGCCGGCTGCGCACGCCGTACACCACCTCGCAGCCCGCGGCGTATTTCTCAAGAAAGGCGTCGATCGCCTCCACGTCGTCCTGCAGATCCGCATCGAGCGAAATGACGCAGTCCGCCTTTTCCCGCGCGGTCATCAGCCCGGCGAGCAGGGCGTTCTGATGCCCGCGGTTGTGCGCAAGCTTGAGCCCGGAGACAAGCGGATCCTCCCGGTGATAGGTTTCAATAAGGGGCCAGGTGTTGTCCCGGCTGCCGTCGTCCACGAACAGGATACGGCTGCGCGGGTCGGCCCGGCCCGTTTCCATGAGCGCGGTCAGCTTGGCGGTCAGCCGCCGCCGCGTCTCGGGCAGCACCGCCTCTTCGTTATAGCAGGGAACCACCAGATACACCGTCGGCATACGGCTTCCTCCTTTCGCTTCATTCCAGATTGCCGCTGAGCTGCATCGCCACGGCCAGCGCGGCGAGCGGTGCGGTCTCGCACCGCAATATGCGGGGGCCGAGCGTCGCCACCGCGCCGCCGGCCTCCCGAACGGCTTCCACCTCGTCCGGTTCAAAGCCGCCCTCCGGGCCCACCATCATGGACAGCTGCCGCACCCCAGGGGATACCAGCTCGCGCAGCGGCCGGCCGCCGCCTTCATACAGGATCACGGCCGTTTCCTCCCGCAGCCGCTCCACCGCCCGGGCGAAGGGGACGGGCGGCTCCACCTGCGGCAGAATACCCCGTCCGCATTGGCCGGCCGCCTCGTCGGCGATGCGCTGCCACCGCTCGCGTTTTCTGTCCGCCTTGTCGTCCAGCCGCACGACACTGCGCCGCGTGGCCACCGGCACGATGGCCGTCACGCCCAGCTCCACCGCCTTCTGCACGATGAAATCCATCTTGTCGCCCTTGGGCAGCCCCTGGTACAATGTCACCGCCAGCGACGGCTCGGACAGGGTGGGGGAGGCCCCCTCCACCCGCACGGTCACCGTCTGCACACCGATCTCCTTTATCACGCCGGCGTAATCGGTGCCGCGGCCGTCGCACAGGGTAATCGGATCGCCCGGGCGCATGCGCAGCGATTTGGCGATATGGGCCGCATCGGCGCCGGTGATCACCGCCTCCCCGCCGCCCGCAAAATCCAGGAAAAACCGCGGCATCCTCTCACTCCTCCACGCCGGCCAGCCGCCGGATGATTTCGCCCGCCAGAATCAGCCCCGCCACCGACGGCACAAAGGATACGCTGCCGGGCAGGGCGTGCTTGCCCGTTCGTTTTTCCTCTTCGGCCGGTTCCGCCGCGGGACGCCGCGGCGGCTCGTCCGAAAACACCACCGGCAGATGGGCGATCCCCCGGTTTTTGAGCTCCCGCCGCATGATGCGGCAAAGGGGGCACACGCTCGTTTTGGTGATATCCGCCACCCGGAACCGGGTGGGATCCAGCTTGTTGCCACAGCCCATGGCGCTGATGAGAGGAATGCCCTTGGCGGTGCACTCCTCCGCGAGGGCCAGCTTGGCCGCCACCGTGTCCACGGCGTCCGCCACAAAATCGCAGCCGTCCACCAGCCCCTGCCCCTCGCCGGGCAGATAAAAGACGGTGTGCGCCTCCGCCCGGCAGTCCGGGTTGATGTCCCGCACGCGGGCAGCCATCACCTCCGCCTTGGGCTGCCCCACGGTGGAACACAGCGCCACCAGCTGGCGGTTGCGGTTGGTATCCGACACGGTGTCCCCGTCGACGAGCACCAGCCGGCCTATTCCGGCGCGGGCCAGGGCCTCCGCCGTATAGGAGCCCACGCCGCCCAGACCGAACACCGCCACCGATGCCGCGCGCAGCCGCTGCACCGCGGCATCGCCCAGCAGCATGGCCGAACGCGCCTGCCAGTCTCCCGTCATGATGCCGTCTCCGTCCGCAGCACCAGGCACAGCCAGCCGCCATGCTCATGCCGCGCCTCTACCGCGAAGCCGCACGCCGTCACCGCGGCCATCACGTCGGCTTCCCGGGTATCAATGATACCCGATACAATGTAGACGCCGCCGGGCTTCAAAAACCGCGGAATGGCAGGGGAGAGGGCGATGATGGCATCGGCCACGATATTGGCCGCCACCACCTCGTACTGTCCCTCCACCTTATCGACCAAATCCCCCTGCCGCACGATGAGCCGCGGTTCCTCAAAACCGTTCAGCTGCCCATTTTCTCTCGCCGTCTTAACGGCGAGCGCATCGATGTCCACCCCGACGGCCTGCCCTGCGCCGAGCAGCAGCGCCGCGATGGACAAAATCCCGCTGCCGCAGCCCACGTCCAGCATCCGGCAGCCCGGCGTGATATAGCGTTCCAGCGTCTCGAGCACCAGACGGGTGGTATCGTGCCCGCCCGTGCCGAAGGCCATGCCCGGGTCGATGGACAGCACCGCCCGATCGCCCGGCTGCTCCACCGTTTCCCAGGTGGGGCGGATGAGCAGCCTGTCCCCCACGGGCAGCGGCTTGAAATACGCTTTCCAGTTGTTGGCCCAGTCCTGCTCGTTTACCTCAAAGGTGAGCAGTTCGTGCCCGATCCCCGCGGCCGTGAACCGCTCGCGCAGGAAGGCGACTGCCTCGGCCGGGGATTCCTCGGGCGAGATATACACATGCAGCGTCGCGCGGGTGCGATCCCGGGCGAGCAGCTCCTCGTCAATGAGATCGATGTGGGCGATTTCCCGCGCCCCCTGCTCCAAATCGCTGTAATCCTCGATATACAGGCCGTAGGGCACCACCATGTTGGCGATATCCGCCGCCCGGTCGGCGTCGGCCGCCGCCACCAGGATACGCACCTCTGTCCAGTCCATGCTTTTACTCCTGCCTTTCCCGCGCAGGCCGGGCCTGCGCCGCGATCCGGTTCCCTAAGCGGAGCCGTTCATGTGCTCCGCCTATCATCCGTTCTTCCGCCACGCTTACTGCAGATACGCGTCCAGCTGGCTCTTATCCAGCCCGTCCTGCTGCGCCATAAACGGGGCCAGCTTCGCCGCGATTTCGCGGCAGCCGCCGACGTGCCCGCTCTCGATATTGAGCGGCATCACCGGGTCGTGTACGCTCAGCCGCAGCAGCAGCCAGCCGTCGTCCACCGTGGCGCGCACCCCTTCCCGGCTGTCGTCCGCCAGCTCCCAGCCGTTTGCCCGCACGTAATCCTCCAGCCGGCCCAGCACCGCCCGGCCGTAGGAAGCGAAATCGCTTTCCCGTATCGCAAAGCGCAGCTCCACGCCCTCGGCCGGCTCCTCCAGTGCGGCGATGAGATCCTCCAGCCGCTGCCCGCTGCGGCGCAATTGTGCCGCTTTGATGAGAATCTTGGTGATGAGATAGGCGCCGTCGTCCAGAAAATAATTCTCTTCCAGCGCGGCATGCCCCGATGTCTCGATGGCAAGCGGCGCGTGTATCCCCGCCGCGTTCAGGCGCAGCGCCTCGTTGATGACATTTTTATAGCCCCGCTTGAACCGGCAGTGCACCCCGCCGAGTTCCTGCTCGATGAAGGTTTTGAGCCCGCTCGAGGTGACCGAATCGGTTACGATGGTCCCGCCCGGCGCGTTTTCGAGTACGATCGCCGCCGCCAGGGCAATGAGCCGGTTGCGGTTGATCTCTTTCCCGTCGGCGCCGACACAGCCTGCGCGATCCACATCGGTGTCAAAAATCACGCCCAGGTCGGCGCCTGCCTGCACCGTCGCGGCGCAAATCGACGCCATCGCCTCGGGAGCCTCCGGGTTGGGGATATGATTGGGAAAACGGCCGTCCGGCTCGAGAAACTGGCTGCCGGTGATATCGGCCCCCAGCGGAGCCAGCACGTCGGTGGCGTAAAAGCCGCCCGCGCCATTGCCCGCATCCACCACCACGTGAAAGCCGGCGAGCGGATGATCGTAATCCTCGGCGTTTACCCCCTCGCAGATGAGCCGGCGCAGACGCGCGGCATACTGGCCCATATAATCCACCGGCCGCACGGCGCCCGCCGCCGGGGGACAGGTGCGGCCTTCTTCGGCGAGGGTGAGAATGGCGGTGATGTCCCCGCCCTCCAGCCCGCCCGCGGGCAGGAAGAATTTGAGACCGTTGCGGTAATAGGGATGGTGGCTGGCCGTCAGCTGGATTGCGCCGTCGCAGCCGAGATCCACCGTGGTCATGAACATCGCCGGCGTGGACGCAAGCCCGCAGTCGAGCACCGTCACCCCCGCGCCGGTCAGGGCGCCGGTCACGGCATCGCGCAGACGCGGGCCGGACAGACGGCTGTCCCGGCCAAGCGACACGGTGAGCTTATCGGCCGGCTTGCCCGTCCGTTCGGACAGCCAGCAGGCAAAGGCCGCGGCCATGCGGCCCACCGCCTCATCGGTCAAATCGAGCGGCTGTCCCTCCACGCCGTCCAGGGCGACGCCGCGGATATCGGTTCCGCTTTTAAAATGCTTCCAGTCGATTGATGCCATGGCTGTTCCTTCCTTTTCTCCGGTGTTCTTCCCCTATTATAACGGCAACTGCCCGGTTTTGCAATTCCAATCGCGCGACATCCGCCGCGGGAAAAGGTTGAAACGATGGCCGGAATGCGGTATACTAATAGGACAACCAGTCAGGAAAGGGGACGACGACCGTGAGCCTTCTGTCCGTGATCATCCCCTCCTACAACGAGGAGGCCAATATCGCCCTGACCGCGCGCCGCGTGGCGCAGGTGCTGGAAGGGGCGGGCATTGCGTATGAATGCGTTTTCATCGACGACGGGTCGAAGGACAACACGTTTCGGCTGATCGAAGAGGCGAGCCATGAGAATCCCCGTGTGCGCGGGGTGAGCTTCAGCCGCAACTTCGGCAAGGAGGCCGCCATTTTCGCCGGGCTCAGCGAGGCGCGCGGCGACTGCTGCGTGCTGCTCGACTGCGATATGCAGTTTCCGCCCGAGTGCGTGCCCCAGATGTACGAGCTGTGGCGGCAGGGATACGAGGTCGTGGAGGGCAAAAAGGCCAGCCGTGGCAAAGAGAGCCTCTTTTACAAATGCTCGGCCGGCCTGTTTTACAAGCTCATCAGCAAATGCACCCGGGTGGATATGAAATCCTCCTCCGATTTCAAGCTGCTCGACCGCAAGGTGGTGGACGTGCTGACGGCTCTGCCCGAAAAGGATACCTTTTTCCGGGCTCTGTCCTTCTGGGCGGGATTCCGCACGGCGACGGTGGAGTTTGAGGTGGCCCAGCGGCAGGCCGGCACATCCAAATGGTCGGTGCGCGGCCTGATGAAATACGCGGTACAGAACATCACCTCCTTCACCACCGTGCCGCTGCAGCTCGTGACCCTCATCGGGATAATCCTGCTGCTCGTGTCGGCCATACTGGGGATCCAGACGCTCGTGCGTTTTCTGCTCGGCCGCGCGGTGGAAGGGTTCACCACCGTTATCCTGCTGCTGCTCATCATCGGGGGCGGCATCATGATAAGCCTCGGCATCATCGGGCACTACATCGCTCGGATTTACGACGAGGTTAAGGGCCGCCCGAAGTACATCATTGCCCACCGCACCGACGAAATCCGCCCGCCCCGCTAGAAAGACGTTGCCTATGCGGCGGCCGCATGTGCCGGCTTTTCCATTCTTGTTTAATTGAGGTGTTGAATTTGGCGACATCCCGGGACTATATCCGCAACTTCTGCATTATCGCCCACATCGATCACGGCAAATCCACCCTGGCCGATCGCATCCTCGAAAAGACGCAGGCGGTGGCCCTGCGCGACATGGAGGATCAGCTGCTGGACAGCATGGATCTCGAGCGGGAACGGGGCATCACCATCAAGGCACACGCCGTCACCCTGTCCTACAAGGCGCAGGACGGCGAAACCTATGTGTTCAATCTGATCGATACCCCCGGCCACGTGGACTTTAACTATGAGGTGTCCCGCTCGCTTGCCGCGTGCGAAGGCGCGCTGCTGGTGGTGGACGCCTCCCAGGGGATTGAGGCCCAGACGCTGGCGAACACCTATCTGGCGGCGGAGCACGGGCTGGAAATCGTGCCGGTCATCAACAAAATCGATCTGCCCGCCGCCGAACCCGAGCGGGTGCGGCAGGAAATTGAGGACATTATCGGCATCGACGCGTCGCAGGCGCCCCTCGTCTCGGCCAAATCGGGCCTCAACATCGAGCAGGTGCTCGAGGCGGTGGTGACCCAGATGCCGCCTCCCCAGGGCGAGGACGATGCCCCGCTGCGTGCCCTGATTTTTGACAGCTATTACGACAGCTACCGCGGCGTCATCGTGTATATCCGCATCATGGACGGCGAGGTGCGCCCGGGCGATACCATCCGCATGATGGCCACCGGCGCACAGTTCGACGTGGTGGAGGTCGGCCTGATGCGGCCCGGCCGGCTGGAGCCCTGCAGTGGGCTGCACGCGGGGCAGGTAGGGTATATCGCGGCGTCCATCAAAACGGTGGGCGATGCCCGGGTGGGCGATACCGTTACCCGCGCCGATCGGCCCGCACCCGAACCGCTCCCCGGCTACCGCAAGGTGAATCCCATGGTGTTCTGCGGCATCTTCCCGGCGGACGGCGCGCATTACCAGGATCTGCGCGAGGCGCTCGAACGGCTGCAGCTCAACGACGCGTCCCTCACCTTTGAACCGGAAACCTCGGTGGCGCTCGGTTTCGGCTTCCGCTGCGGCTTTCTCGGCCTGCTGCACATGGAAATCATCCAGGAGCGGCTCGAACGGGAATACGATCTCGATCTCATCACCACCGCGCCGAGCGTTATCTACCGCATCACCCTCACCGACGGCACGGTGCTGCTTATCGATAATCCCACCAACTATCCCGATCCCGGTTCCATTGCGCGGGCGGAAGAGCCCATCGCGGACGCGCATATCCTGGCCCCCACCGATTACGTCGGCAATATCATGGAGCTGTGCCAAGAGCGGCGCGGCGTGTTCAAGGATATGAAGTATCTGGATCCCACCCGGGTGGATATTCATTATGAGCTGCCGCTCAACGAAATCGTGTACGACTTTTTTGACGCGCTCAAATCGCGGACCAAGGGCTATGCCAGCTTCGATTATGAGCTCAAGGGCTACGCCGACTCGGAGCTGGTCAAGCTGGATATCCTGCTCAACGGCGAGGTGGTGGACGCACTGTCCTTCATCGTTTTCGCGGGCAACGCCTATGCCCGCGGCCGCAAGCTGTGCGAGAAGCTGAAGGAAAACATCCCGCGGCAGCTGTTTGAGGTGCCGATACAGGCGGCCATCGGCGGCAAAATCATCGCCCGCGAAACGGTGCGTGCCATGCGCAAGGACGTGCTTGCCAAATGCTACGGCGGCGATATCACCCGCAAGAAGAAGCTGCTCGAAAAGCAGAAGGAAGGCAAAAAGCGCATGCGCCAGCTCGGCAGCGTCGAGGTGCCGCAGGAAGCCTTCATGGCGGTGCTCAAGCTGGATGACGATTGATATACGCTTTCCCGCCGGCGGGCGGCGAATGAGGGGACGGCCGCTGCAGCCTGCCAAAATATACAGCGTACCGGAGAAAAGGAGCCCGCGGGCCACCATGGTGGTTCGCGGGCTCCTTTTTCATGGGCGCTGCCGGACTGTATCCTGGCAGCGCGTTTCCGTGCAGCGTGGCAAACGGCCGCCAGGGGACGCGTGTCGTGCAGCTGGACGCAACGCGAATGGCAAGCCCTTTTCCTGCACGTCTTCCTTTACAACAAGGACCTCAGATAATCGCGCGCCATCAGAATATCGCGAATCTGCTCCTCCCCGGAAATCTCCCGTTCGATCGTCAGAGGACCCTGATACCCCGCTTCCAGCAGTATGCGCAGGGTGGACGGCATGTCTGCACGCCCCTGGCCCAGCGGCACTTCCTTTCCCAGATAGCGCCCGTCTGTGGGGAACAGACCATCCTTGCAGTGCACGTCCCGGACATACTTGGCCAAAAGCCGTGCCGCGTCTGGGGTTGCCGCTTTCCCATACAGGATCAGGTTGGCGGTATCAAAATTGACGCCTATATTGCCCGTTCCCACTTCTTCCATGGCGCGGACAAGGGTGGTCGGTGTTTCCTGACCCGTTTCGAACAAAAAATGCTGTCCTCTGTCCCGCATATACCCGGTCACATACCGCAGGACGGCGATCACGCCCATAAAGTCGGGGTCATTGGGGTTCTCGGGCAAAAATCCCACATGGCTGGCGATATTTTCCACGCCCAGCTTTACAGCAAAATCGCTGGCAGCGCAGAGCTCCTGTGCGCGGTGGGCCCGATAGGCCGCCGGCACCAATCCCAGCGTGATGGGACCCTCATAAAAGTCCCACACGGCCGGTCCGCTCCATCCCGCCCAGAGGGTGGAGATCCCGATCCCGGTATCGGCCGCCGCTTTTTGGATCGCCGAAGCGACCTCCTCCGTATACAAAGACGGATCCCACATGCACACCTGGCAGGACTGCAGGTCCAAATCCCGCACCTTCCGGAATTCCTGCGCAATGTCGGTGGATCGGTTGATGGAAATCAGCACACCGATTTTCATACCTTTTTCTCCTTCCCAAAGGGCAGGCGTTTTCCGCCCTGCTTTGCGCTTTCCCGGAGTATGCCTGCCATTCTTACGGAAGCGGCAGCGCTTTCCGGTGAGACGAGCCTCTCGTCCCCCTGCGCCGCGATGGCGTCAACCAACGCCTCAATCTCCCCCTGGTACATGTCCGTATCCTCCAGCGTGGGAGTAAACGGGGTGCCGCCCCGGGGGCAGGTCTTAACCGTGCCGTTTTCATAGATAACGGTGGCTTTTTCAAAAGCCACCCGGTAATCCGCCGTGAATTCCACCGACTCCTGGGACCAATCGCCGATGGCCAGAACGGAAAAATCCTCGTAATACAGGCGGGAATGCACAATGTCCAGTCCGCTGTACACATCCTGGGTTACACAGGATACCTCCTTGGGTTCACCGAAGAGAAAACGCGCCGCATCCACGTCGTGAATGTGCATGTCCAGCAGGCAGCCGCCGGACTTGCTTTTATCCATAAACCAGTTTTCCCATCCCCAGATCGGCGGTCCGCTGAAGCGGCGGAATGTCGCCGACAGCGGACGCCCGTATTCCCCGGAGGCTGCCAGCTCCTTTATATACAGGTACGGGGCGGAGAACCGCAGGCATTGCCCGATCATCAGCTTTTTCCGAGAGGCGGCGGCCGCTTCTATCATGGCCTGGCAATCGGCATCGTGCAGCGCCATCGGCTTTTCACATAAAACGTGATACCCGTCTTTCAGCAGCCGGAGCGCCGTGGGGGCGTGCAGATAGGTGGGCAGGCACACATCCAGCATATCCACGGTTTCCGCGGCAAGCATCGTATCCAGATCCGTGTAAAAATGTATGTCCGACTGGCCGGCTTCCCCCGCGCGGATATTGATCTCCGGCTTAACGGCAAACCGCTTGGCATCCACGTCGCAGGCCGCGACAAGCCGTGCCTTTCCTAGCTTTTCCAGCGCCTGATATGCCGGCAGATGCGCCGATTGGGCGATGCCTCCGAATCCGACAAGGGCGACATGGATCATGTTTTTTCACTCCTGTTCAGTTGCACTCGGCCACCAGCGGACCGGCCAGCTCTTTCAGGAAAAACAGCTTGCCGGGCATGGTGGGCATAAAGGTGCTGGGGATATGCATGTCCGGCCCGTAATGCAGGGTGGTGAGAAGGCTCATGCCCTGCCAGCTCATGCCGCGGCCCAAAGCGCCGTCGGCCCCGCCGATGATCCAATCCGCCTGTAAGAAAAGGCCGGGGCCAATGGTGTTGGCGGTGCAGGGAACCAGCGTGGTGCGGCTTTTAAAGCTGGTAATGGAATTCTGCTCAATGGTGAGCGGATGCAGCTTCGCCCCCAGGCGGTAACAGGCGCTTTTCCATTCCTCCGTGTTGGCATACTCCGCGGCAAAATGCGGTTCCCAAAAAGCGATATGGCACATGCGGCCAATACCGAACACCAGAACCAGCCGGGCGCCCTCTTTTTTGAGTGCCGCGATCTTTTCCGGGTATGTGGGCAGGTTTTCACGCGTGGCAAAATTGCGTTGGGCCGGCGGCACCGTCAGCTCGCCCAGCGGGTTGAAGAAAGCGCGCTTCATGCTGTATTCAAAAGACGCCGTGTTGTCCGCCGGCAGCGTGTTGCCCTGTGCATCGGCCCACTCATCCATGTTGAAGGTAAACACATGATCGCAGGGAACCTGCCACTCGCGGAGGAAATATACGGCCCACCGGTACATGCCCATGGGACCCACCGGCAAAATGATGGCCAGCTTCTTTCCCTCATCCCGGGCGAGTTTGATCTGCCATGCGATCTCATGTCCCATGCAGGTGTCAAAATCGGCTAACGTATCGCAGCTCACCGGCTGAAAGCGGGGATGCCAAAAAGACTCCTTCTGCAGACCCTTTTCGCAGCAAGCGTCGATCCGTTCCATATCCCATCCCGCCGGGTAGAAGCCTTCGAGCATCGAGCCCTTCACTGTACTCATAAAATCCATGGTTATATCTCCCTTCCACATATTACGGCAGCAGCCGTTTGGTTGTGACTTTAGGCCACACATAGGCCTGGGTAAACGCTTCGGCATATGCCACGCCGCACTGATATCCCCGGAACTTTGAGCAGGTACGGACAAAATCGGCGAAATCAATGCCGTCGTGATCGCGCATCCACTTCAGCTGGCTTTCATGGCATTCCAGCATCTGCAGCTTCAGCTCGATGGTGTCGGTGATATCCACATACTCCGTGGGGGAAAAGCTCATACCCGCCAGGGTGTCCATATAATACAGGGGTGTGAGCGCCGCCGCGCCTTCGCTGCCGTAATGCGGGCAGCTCGCTGCAAACGAGGCGCTAAAAACCAGCCTCTGCACAGCCACATGATCGGGCATGTAATCGTCGGGCGAATGGGTAATGATCAGATCCGGCATCGTTTCCTTGATAATCCGGACCAGCTGATCCCGCTGGCTCATATCCCCGTCGTTGGCCAGCATATCCCCGATATCCGTCGTAATAACCCGGATACCGGCCAGTGCGCCAGCTTTCCGCGCCTCTTCCGCCCGGATCTCCCTCAATTCATCCGGCGGAATCACCACATGTCCCATGTTTCCGTTGCATACATGGCAGACGGTAACCTTGTCCCCGCGGCGCACGCATTTTGCCAGCGTCCCGGCGCAGGCTATCTCGACATCGTCGGGGTGACATCCGAAAACCAATATGTTCATCTGCAAAATCTCCTTTCTTTTACATGGGGGTTCATCCGGCTGCCCTTACGGTTAGCCTTTGCGTAAATGGGTACGGAAATATGCTGCGTCTCCCGTCATCCTCCCTCCGTTTACAAACAAAAAATTTTCTTTCGGCCCGATCCTGAAAGCGCTTCGGGCTTTTACGCCGCTTCCCGCCGAGCCGAACGCGGCAGGGCGGGCATTGCGTCGGATTAAGCCTTGAGCTCGATTTCCAGGAACCGGGCGGAAAAGCGGGCAGGGAAGGTGACCGTCAGGGAGGTGCCGTCCATCTCCAGTCCGGTCGGCAGCGGCTTGGGATACCCCACCTTCACGGAGGACACGGCATAGCCGTCCAGCGGAATGGTCACCCGGCCGCTCGGATTGTCCAAATTCCACACCGCCAGAAAGACGCGGTTCCCCGAACGGAATCCGCCGGCGGCAAAGGGCTGTGTAAAGGAGGCGAAGCCCAGCGGGAAGATGGGAAGCCCCTCCTTCTTATACGGCGTCAGGGTATGATAATACGCGACCCCTTCGGCAATGAGCCGGCGCTGGTCGGGCGAAAGGCGCTCCAGACGGGAGGCCAGATGCATGCAGCCGAGGCACACCTTGAAAAGTCAAGTGTTTTCAAGGTATGCCAGCTTTTATTTTAAACGGCTGCTTTTGTATCGACCGAAAAAAAGCCATTTTTTTGTTTCGCCGTTTTTTCAACTTATTTTCGAAACAGCGCTGAAACAAACTGAAAATACATGTTTGTTTTCAGTTTGCCTTATGCTGTTTCTTTTCAGTGTGTCTCCATAAGACAAAGGAGCCGATAGACAGTACGACCACAATAGCCGCCGTCACTAGGAACTCCGGTGAGGTCGGTTCTGCCATGGCGGAACCGGCCATGGTGGTTGCGGCCATAATGGGCAGCATGCCAAGCAAAGAGCCTGCCATATATTTCCAATAAGTCATGCGTGTGGCCCCCAGCACCATACTGACCACGTCGCCGGGCAATACCTGTACAATGCGAAGAAAAAAGGCAAAGAATAATTCGCTGTCCTGTTTAAGCGCATTCAGCTGACCGATTTTCTTATATTTTTGCTCCAGCCTGTCCATCATATCGGTACCGGAAAACCGCCCGATCCCATAGGGGATGGACAAGCTCACCACAAGACCTGCCAGGTTTACTGCGAGGGCAGCCGGTACGGAAAACAAAAGGCCTGCCGCCGCGTATAACACTACCAGAGGGAAAAACACGGACAAGGACTTGACGGCATATAATCCCATAAAAACCAGCGCCGCCAGCCACAGATTATCCGGGGTATAGGTCAGCAGCTTTTCCACGCTTATATCGTCACGGTAAATCAGATAAAGCACCACCAGTACAAGGATCAACACGAACGGAAGGATCCTGGCCGCTCTCATCAGAAAAACCGGCAGCTTCTTTTTCATACAACAGACCCCCTTGCCCAACTGCATGTAGTATGCCACAAATGCGGCAAAAGCCTTTTGCGATCCGGAAAACAGAAGCGCAAAAAGCTTTTTGAAATGGCCGCTATACCGAACTTTCAGTCTTTTTCCCAGCGGCGGCAGCGTGCAACCGCCTCATGCCAGCGCGCAAGCAGGGCTTCCCGGTCGGCCGCCTCCATCTGAGGTGAAAAGCGTTCACGTATCGACCAAACGGCCCGGATATCCTCCGGTCCGCTCCAAACACCGACCGCCAGTCCGGCAAGAAACGCCGCACCCCGCGCCGTTGTCTCCTGTACGGTGGGAAGCAGCACGTTACATCCCAGCATATCCGCCTGAAACTGCATCAAAAAGCGATTTCCCGCTGCGCCGCCATCCACCCGCAGCTCCCGCAGAGGGATTCCCGTATCCGCAAACAGGGCGTCTGTCAGATCACGGCACTGGTAGGCGATGGATTCAAGAGCCGCACGGATAATATGGCGCCGCCCCACACCGCGCGTCAACCCCAGGATGGCTCCCCGCGCATACATGTCCCACCACGGTGCCCCCAGGCCCGTAAAGGCGGGCACCACCACGACCCCGCCGTTATTTTCCACCTGAGTGGCGTAAAACTCGCTCTCCGCCGCGCTGGTCAGCAACCCCATTTCATCGCGCAGCCATTGCACGACCGCGCCGCCGACAAAGACGCTTCCCTCCATAACATAGGAAGGGCGGTCGTCTGTACCGGCTGCCAGCGTGGTCAGCATGCCGTGCCGGCTCAGCCGAAAACTGTCGCCCAGCTGCATAAGCAGGAAGCAGCCGGTCCCATAGGTATTCTTGACATCGCCTGGCGCAAAGCAGGCCTGTCCAAACAGCGAAGCCTGCTGATCCCCCGCCACCGCCGCCAGAGGGATATCCACCCCTTCGAGCCGCGTTGTCCCGTATAGATGGGATGCCGGATATACTTTTGGTAGCATAACTTTTGGTATATCCAATTCGTATAATATATTTTCATCCCAATCCAGCGTGCGGATATTAAAGAGCATGGTACGTGAGGCATTGGTATAATCGGTGGCGTGCACCCGCCCGTCCGTCAACCGCCAAAGCAGCCAGGTATCCACGGTACCAAACAGCAGGTCGCCGTTTTTGGCCCGTTCCCGCGCCCCTGGGATATGATCGAGCAGCCACTTCACCTTGGTGGCGGAAAAATAGGCGTCGATGCGCAAACCGGTATTCTGCCGTATATAGTCTTCGCAGCCGTCCGCTATCATCTTTTCGCACTGCGGCGCGGTACGGCGGCACTGCCAGACAATCGCGTTATGAATCGGCCGGCCGGTTTTTTTATCCCACACGATGGTGGTTTCCCGCTGATTGGTGATACCGATGGCGGCGATCTGGGACGCCCGGATATCGTTCTCCCGCAATACGCGGTTCATGACCTCCACTTGGGAAGTATAGATCTCCTCCGCGTCATGCTCCACATGGCCCGTCTGCGGGTAAAGCTGTGTCAGCTCTTTGGAAGCGGAAGCCACCGGTTCGGCGCCGTCGAACAGGATGGCCCGGGAACTGGTCGTCCCCTGATCGAGTGCGAGCAGATAGGATTTCATTCCGCCGTCTCCTTCCGTTATGCAGCCGCACCAAACGCTTGCAGGCCCTCGCCGACGAGCGCCATTGTCCGGTCGTAAGAGGCCCTGGCATCCTGCAGACCCGTTTCGGTTTTATCCAAATCAAACTGCCCGGTCCAGTCGCGTTCGGCATCCAGCGGGATGATCTGGAACACATCCTTTCCCTCCTGTTTGTACCAATGCACCCAGGTAGGCAGCACATCGATTGCCGTAAGCTTTACCGTCCCGTCGCCGAAGGCGCTGAAGGTTACCGAAAAGAGCACGCCGTCTTCGGTATGTCCCGACTTGAGGGCGGAACGATAGATGCGCTGGTTGGAAACGGCATTTCCCATCGAATACAGGCAGACCGTCTGTTTGCCCGTAGCGGAGGAGGTCAGAATTTCAATCGGCTGCACCACATGGGGATGCCCGCCGATAATCACATCGACACCAAGATCGCACAGCTTTTGGGCAATGGCCCGCTGCTGCTTATTGGGCTCCAGCCGATACTCCGTTCCCCAGTGAATATAAAACACCACGGCCCGGGCGCCATCCTCCCGCATGGCGGCTATCTGTTTCTCCACCTCTTCGTAGAATGCGTCCAGCCGGTTGTACTGGAAAAAATTAACCAATGGCACGGCCTCCTCCTCCAGCGTGATATTCAGGGCGGGTGACCCGTCCTCCCGCTGGCTGCCATAGGTATAGTTGAGAATGCCGACCGGTATCCCGCCGACAGGCAGGATGTCATATCGTTTTTCCTCCTCCGATTCTCGTGTGCCCGTGAAACGCATCCCTCTCTCGTCTAGAGCCGCCATAGTACGGCGTATGCCGTACAGTCCTTCGTCGTTTGTGTGGTTGTTGGCCGTCAGCAGAAGGGAAAAGCCCGCATCCTTTGCGGCATCCACAATTTCATCCGGACAATTGAAACGGGGATACCCCCGATACGGGTATTTTTCATTGCCGGCCAGCGCCACCTCCAGATTGGCCACCGCCGCATCCGCCTGCTTTACATAAGAGGCAATATGGGTAAAAATAGAAGAAAAATCATATGTATCGGTTTCCTCATGAAACGCGCCCTCCAAAATGGGATCGTGCATAAGCAGATCCCCTGTACTCATCAGGGTCCCCTCTGCCGTTATGCGCTCGGCGTCCGGAATAGAGGAAACCGCCTCTTCCGATACAACGCTCCTGTCAGGCTCCTGGGCAGGCGGCGCAACAACCGCCATGCTCTGCTGCGGCTCAACGCCTCCCGTCCCGGCGGCCAGGCACAGCGTCAGCAGTATGGCGGCCGCGGCCCGGAACAGCCTCTTTCTGCTCACGTTACGCCCCCTCTTCCCCTCTGTTTTTTCTATTGTACAATCCGGATCGAAGCCTGTCAATACGGCCCGAATCTGCCCGCAGATTCCGTGCTTCCCGCCCCCGTTGCCAAAACCGATCAACGCTTTTCGGTTCACCTTAATTTCTGCAAACATATTGTACAGTTCCGTTATAATACCCGTCAAAAACGCATGCTTTCATTCGCCTGGCGTAAAATTTCCTGTCTTTGACGGCGGCTTTTCCGTCAAAGCTGTTGTCCATGGTGATGGTCGCAAACGCACCGATACCCCCGGCATGGGTCTCTGTTCCATCCGGGCAGTGGCACTCGCTTCCGGGCTTTGACTTCCCGGCCAAACCGAATCCACATTTCCTCCCTTTGCCGTTTTCACAAACTGGCTAATTAGAATTCTCGTATTCGATAATCCCTTTTACATCTTCCGCATTACCAAACTTCCCTGTGGCCGTCATGGCAAAAAGCGCGGCCCCAAATGCAGCTTCTTCTACATGCTTAGGAATGTTCATCTTTGCTTGGAATATTTCTTCCGCAATTTTAACTAAGGCTTTGTTTTTTCTGAGACCGTTGCCTGAACCGATTAATGCTTTTCGATTCACATGCATCTCTGCAAACATATTGTACAGTTCCGTTATAATGCCAGTCAAAAACGCATGCTTTAATTCTCCTGGCGTAAAATTCTCAGGTGTCACATGAAGAATGCTTCCCGTTATGTCGGGGGCTTGTCTTGTCCCGCAAAATCTTGTATCTGCTTGTAAATGCCCGGTACTCTTGCTGAAAAGAATAAGCGGCTCATTAAGCTGCGATATGTAATTTCACAT
>CABSLQ010000003.1 GCA_902478605.1 uncultured Oscillospiraceae bacterium | reverse complement strand
TACAAAAGAAGAAGGCGCTTCGCCTGAGCAAAACGCCTCCTTCTTTGACAAGCTGGAACCGCTGCGGCAGATTCCTGCCGCAGCGGTTTCAGTCTGTCGAAAAAGTCCATTCGCAAAAAATAATACACAAAAAGTTTTCGTATTCGCGCCAAGCGAATGCATTCCGCCTTTTTCAAAAGGCGGTGGGGTCGAGGGCAGCGCCTGCGAGCGCCCGCGGGGCGGGAAACAGGAATAAGCAGGAACTACCCCAGAAAAAACATGGTTTCGCGCGTATGCGCGAAAGACGTGCCGTTCAGGCACGGCAATGTTTTTTTCAGGAGTTCGCGCCCCCGGCGCGAACTCTTGCCGCGAGTCGGCGACTGGCAAGGCGGCTTGACGCCGCAGACAGAGCCGGGTACCACAAAAGAAATCGCCCCTGTCGTCCTCCGCAGAGGACGAAATTTTCCCCTTCAAAGAGCGCAGGAGGGAGCAGGAAGCTGCGCTTCCTGAGGACGGCTAGGCCGTCCTCATACCCTCGCAGCACAACGCGGTGCGTTGTGCATGCCGCCTGGTCACATTGTAAAAATAAAGGGTGTAATGCGCGGTATCCGTATCCCAGCACGATGAAAATGGCCCTTTTCTGCAGATTGAACTGAGCGTCGCTTGCTTAGGCGGCGCTCAGTTTTTTTATAAACCGCTTGACAATCCGGCAGCAGAGCTCTATACTGAATTGTGCAATTGATTGGAGATGATTGGATTTGTTTGCAAATGAAAGGCGCCTCAAAATTGCCGAACTGGTTGCCGATAAGCAGTCGGTAACCGTATCCGATTTGATGAAACGATTTGGTGTTTCAATCGAAACCATCCGCCGCGATTTGGAGTATTTGGAAAAGCAGCGTGTGCTCAGCCGGGTGCATGGCGGCGCTGTAACTTTGAAAAAGATGCAGCGGTTTTCGCAGCTCTCCGAGCGGTTATCCGAAAACAGAGAACAGAAACGACGGCTGTCTCAAAGAGCGGCTGACTGTATTGTCGAGGGTGACCGGATTGCGATAGATTCGGGCAGCACGGCCATTGAACTGGCGCAGGTGCTGCGGGAGCGGTTCCACACGCTTACCATTGTCACCAATTCGCCCGAGGTGTTTGAGATGCTCTATCCCGTGGAGGGATTTGAACCTATCCAGACGGGCGGCTTTTATATGAAAAGCGAGAGGGCTTTTTACGGGTATATCACGGTGGATACTTTGCGCGGGCTTCATGTGTCTAAAAGCTTGATCTTCCCTTCTGCAATATCGCTGCAACACGGCGTTGGCGTGTACGTCCCCGAACTGCTGGAGGTGGAGCGGGCGTTGATGGAAATCGCGGATGAAACCATCCTTTTAGCCGACAGCTCCAAGTTTGAAACGACAGGCGCGCTGAAGCTGTGCGATTTAAAATCCATTCACCGCCTTGTTACAGACGGCGACCTGTCCGACGCGGTATATCGGCTGTATGCGGAGGCGGGCGTTCCCATTCTGCGCTGAAGCCCGGCAAGGGGCCAAGAATTCTTGATCGGAGATGGTATCGTAATGGTAAACAGGGTTTTGCTGGTTCTCGTGGACGGCATGCGGCCGGAAAGCCTTGCCTTGTGCGGGCATCCTTTTGCAAAAGAGTTTATTGCCGGAGGAGCGGCGGCGCTGGATGCGCTGACCGTGATGCCGTCGGTGACATTGCCTTGTCACATGTCGCTGATCCATAGTGTGGATCCAGGCCGTCACGGCGTGACAACCAATGTGTATACGCCGCCGGTGCGCCCTGTCCCCGGCCTGTTTGAACAGCTGCACGGCCATCATAAAGCCTGCGGCTTCTTCTATGACTGGGAGGAACTGCGCGATATCGGCCGGCCGGGTTCGCTGGCAGTCAGCGTGCTCGCGTCGGGGCACGAGCTTGGCTATGAGACGACCAATCGCCGGCTCGCTGACGCTGCCGTTAAAGCCATGCGGGAGGAGAAACTGGATTTTACATTTCTGTATCTCGGGCTGGTTGACGAAATTGGCCACCAAAAGGGGTGGTTGGGGCCGGAATACCTGGATGCGGTTCGGCAGTCGTGGGACTGCATTGAACAGGTAGTGTGCGCGCTTTCGGAGGCGTACACGGTCATCGTCACCGCCGATCACGGAGGGCACGATCGCTGCCATGGTACCGACAGCCGTGAGGACATGTGCATTCCCGTCCTGTGCCGCGGCGCCGCGTTCCAGCCGGGTGCGAGCCTGACAGATGTCAGCATCAAGGATATCGCCCCCACGATAGCTGCTCTGATCGGTGTCCCCGCCGCCAAGGAGTGGGAGGGACGCAGCCTGGTATGAATCGTCCGGTTTATGACGGACACGGCTTGCTGCTGTCCTCTTTATGCTCGCTGGTGTATTTTTCCAGTTATCTAACCCGCCTCAACTATGGCGCCGCCATGTCCGAACTGGCGGCGCAGCTTCAGTTGTCGAACGAGACCGTCAGTCTGGCGGTTACACTTCATTTTTTGACATACGGGCTGGGGCAAATACTGTGTGGCTATATCGGCGACAGCGTGAGGCCGCGGGCCCTGATCGCTGCCGGTTTGGCAGCCACATCGTTTTGCAACCTGTTCATGCCGCTGATGCCCGGCATTTACTGGATGGTCGGGCTGTGGGGATTGAATGGCTTGTTTCAAGCCATGCTCTGGCCGCCCATGGTGCGTATCTTGGCGGAAAATCTGTCGCAGGAGAATTACCGGCGCGCCTGTGTTGCGGTGTCTGCCGCCGCTTCGCTCGGGACGGTGGCGGTCTATCTGCTGGTGCCGGCCTGTATTTGGATTTCCGGCTGGCGTCTGGCATTTATCGTACCATCGGTGTTCGGCATGGTAGTGACGGCAGTGTGGCTGGCCGGAACGCGGGCTTACACCGGAGAAAAAGGTGTCAAAAAAACCGATAAGGCGCCTCTCCCGCAAGGAAATGCGCCTTCATTATGGACGCTGATTCGGCAATCGGCACTGCTTCCGCTGCTGGCTGCGGTTGTACTGCATGGGATTTTGCGTGACGGCATCACCACCTGGATGCCCACCTTTATTCACGAACGGTACCATTTTGCCACCTCCAGCTCTATCCTCACGACAGCGGTGCTGCCGCTGTTTGGAATTTTGAGCGTCATCACGGCCAATGCGGTACAGAAACGCCTGAAAAGCGTGGTGGCAGCCGCGGCACTGCTGTTCTCGACGGGATTTGCCGCGACGCTTATCCTGCGTATTTTCTTTTCCTCCAATCCCGCTGTGCCCGTGCTCAGCATGGCGCTTGCCACCGGCTGTATGCACGGTGTCAATATTATGCTGATAAGCTGTCTGCCGCGCTATTTTGCACCGTACGGTCATATTTCTTTGGTGTCTGGACTGCTGAACGCCTTTACATATGTGGGCAGCGCCCTGTCTATGTACGGGATTGCCGCCGTTTCCGCCCGCTTCGGCTGGCTGGTTACGGTTACAATTTGGTGCTTAATCGCCTTTGCCGGCACACTGTTGTGCGTCCTGAGCGTCCGCCGGTGGAACCGCTTTGCGGCCAGCACGGAACAGACTTGAGGAGTGTGATGGAAAGAAGGACGGGCCGGCGGTCGCCCGTCCGAGCACAAGGAAAAAAGCAAGAGGAAGGAAGCCCGGGCTTCCTTCCTCTTATTTTTTATTGGGTTTCATCGCGGAAATACCCCACAACAGTGCAGCCGCGTGCGGTCAGCGCGTTGGCCGCGCGCAGGCAGTCGGCCTCGCTGCCGTATAACACAAGCGGACGGCCGCCCAGATTGGCGAGATCCGCTTCGCCTGCCGTGTCGGCGGGGAGGCTTACCGCGCCGTCGGGATGGCCCGCTTCAAAGGCGGCGGAAGGCCGTACGTCCACTATCAGACCGTCTTGTGCCGCATAGGCGGCGATCTGCTCTTCGTCCAAAAAAGGCAAGCCGACGCCGGCCGGGCCGGTTGTTGGCTTGGCCGTGTGTTTAGTGGTTGCCTTGCTTGTGGCGGCTTTTGCTGTGGTTTTGGTAGCGGCCGCTGTGGGGGCGGCGACGGACTGCTGCGTTGTCTGCCCAACAGCTGCCGTGCCGTTGGTATCCTGAGACGCATTGGGAGTGTCGCTTATACTTTCTTCACGGACGTTGTCGATAGATGGGAGGCCTACCGCCGCATCGGTTGACGCCAGAGAATCCGTTCCGATATCAGAGGGGAGTACGGATGAACAGGTGGCCGCCTCGGGTACGGGATCAGACTGAGGAGGGGTTTCTTTCCTCGACAGGCCGGGCAGAGGGAGCAGGGCGAATGCCGCAACCCCCAGCACGATACAGGCGGCGAGACTGGCAGCCGCCGCTGCCCAACGCTTGTGCCGGCGGGAAGGGGGAGGAACGGCCGCCGTTTCGCGCTTCAGCCGGGCGGTGATCGCCTCGGGCTGCAGGCTGGCAGGCGGCGGTTCATCGAGAGCGTGCAGCGTTTGTTCTATTTTCTGGACGAGGAGGCGTTCCTCCTCAGGGGAAAGATAATCCTTCATCGTTATATCTGCCTTTCTGGCACATCACTCAGGGTTCGGACGTGTCGTCGGGGAGTTGGGAGCGCAGCTTTTTGAGAGCGCGGTGCAGGCGGCAGCGCAGCGTGCCCTCCGGCCGGCCAAGCAGGGCGGCCATTTCCTTTCCGGAATAACCGCCGACCACCGTGAGAAGCACAAGCTGCCGGTCTTCGGGCTTAAGCTGGGCGATGGCCTCCCGAAGCCGCAGGGCGTTGTCCTTGTCGGTGGAAAAGTCAGGCAGGGCGAGGGAGACGTTTTCCAGCTCGCACTGCTCCCGCCGGCGGATAAGGCCGCGGATATGGCGGTTGCACCGGGCGGACAGGATGGTGAAGATCCAGCCGCGAAAGGCATCCGGGTTTTTAAGCCCATGCAGACCCCGAAACGCCTCCAGCGCCGTTTCCTGCACGGCGTCCTCCGCTTCCTCCCGGCTGCCGAGCGCATACAGGGCGTAGCGGAACAGATCGGTATATAGTTGTGCATACAGTTCCCCGAACGCGTCGGCATCTCCGCCCGCGGCCAGGAGAACCAAATGACGGACGTCGTCTTTCATGGGGGTCACTCCCGTACATGTCGTGTGAAAAAAACGCCGAAATGTTGCAGAAAGCAGACGGTAAATTTTTATAAACCCTCTTTTCCTCTATAGTAAACGATGAACGGGAAAAATGCAAACGGATTGATGCCGTGTCGTCCAAATTTTACTGCAAAAAATTTATGAAACGCGGCATATTGCCCCGGAAACGGTCCACACTATAACCGAGACACGGCGCGATGCTTATGGCGGAAATGGTTATTTCGCCGCCAGAATCCCCGTTCGGCCGCCGATGAGCGGGGAGGTTCCGGCGTGCGCTGCGGCGGAGAAAAGGAGCGTTTTATGGGAAAGATAAATTTTGAAGAAAAATCCAAGTTTAAGCGTTTTCTGTCCGGTAAGGGATTTTATGTGGCGCTGGCGGTCTGCCTGGTGGCGGTCGGCGGCGTGGCGGTCGGCACCTTTATGAACAATATGGCGGGACTCGGGACCGATACTTCGTCGCAGACGGAATCGACCACCCCTTCCACCACCCGGGAGCAGGCGGTGGATCGGCCGGTGACCAATGTCCCCGATGACCGCACGACCACCACCCAGCGCACCACGACGACCACCAAAACCACTGCGCCGACCACCACGACCAGCGGCAAGCCGGCGGAGCTGTTTGTGCTGCCGCTGAGCAACGAAGTGCTGGTGGAATACAGCGACGGCAAGCAGGTCTATTCCAAAACGATGAACGACTGGCGCACCCATGACGGGGTGGATTTCAAGGGGGAAAAGGGGCAGAAGGTGGTGGCGCTGGCCGACGGCACGATTCTGGCCATTGAAGAGGATACGCTGTGGGGCAAAACGATCACCATCGATCACGGCTTCGGGATCCAGTCGCGGTATTGCGGCGTGGAAGCAGCGAGCGGTCTGAAAAAAGGCGATAAAGTGAAAGTCTCCGACACCATCGGCACGCTGACCGATATTCCGTGCGAGCTGATGGATGGGGCGCATCTGCATGTGGAGATCACGGTGAACGGCACCTACACCGATCCGGTGGAAGCAATCGGCCGCGAGGTCAAGGCGGCGGCGACCGTCGGCACCACGGCCGCAGGAACCACCACCAAAGCGGCGTCGTAAGATGGCGGCCGCGCCAAAGGCGATAAACGGCAAAGCATATCACCGGTGAAAGCCGGCGGGCATTGCACGCCCTCGGAATCCCGCTTCGGCGGGCACGGCAAGAAGGGCAGCAAAAAGGGGGACGGTTTGATCCGTCCCCCTTTTGCTCGATGGGTTTCAACCGGCATGCCGCCGACGTGCCGCTCCCATGTCGCGGCAGCATGGCTCCAGCCCCGAAAGGAGGAGGAAACACAGCGTGTTCCTCCTCCTTTGCCTATTCGAATGTTCCCGGGCCATCTTACGCCTTGTCGCTGGAAGCCTGTTAAAGCGTGTACAGCGGCTGCCGTATGGCGATCAGCGCTTTACCTCTTTGGTGCCGAACATGACGACGCCCCGCTCCGCGTCAAGGGTTACCGTGGTACCGCTCTTCAGAATGCGGGTCGCGTTATGGGCCTCGAGCAGCACCGGCTTTTCCAGCGCCATGCCCACGATGGCGGCGTGGCTGTTCATGCCGCCCTGTTCGGTGATAATGCCCGCCGACTCCCGCAGCAGCGGCAGCAGGGCGTTGCTCGTCTGCGGCACAACGAGGATGTCGCCCGGACGAAAGCGCTCAAACGCTTCTTCCTCATTCTGTGCCACGCACAGGTTGCCGCAGGCGGCGTAACGGGTGGCGCCCTTGCCCTGCACGAGAATGTTGCCTACCAGATGTACTTTGAGCAGATTGGTGGTGCCCGACACGCCCAGAGGCGCGCCCGCCGTGATAACCACAAGATCCCCGCTCGACAGATAGCCGGCGTTCACGGCGCATTCCACCGCGTGATCAAACAGGGCATCCATATTATCCTTTTCCTCCGCCATGAGGGGGATGACCCCCCAGGAAAGGTTCATCTGCCGCTGGGTGGCGGCATTGGTGGTGCAGCAGAGAATGGGGCAGGCGGGGCGGTATTTGGAAATCATGCGTGCCGTGGCCCCCGATTTGGTCACGGTCAGGATAGCCGCCGCGCCCAAATCGTGCGCCGTGGTCACCGTCGCGTGGGAGATGGCATTGGTGACGTTGGGCGCCTCATGCACGTCCCGGCTGGTAAAACGCTTCATATAATTGATATCCCGCTCGGTGCGTTCGGCAATGCGGGCCATGGTGCGCACCGCCTCGATGGGATAGGCGCCCGCCGCCGTTTCTCCCGAAAGCATAATAGCGCTTGTCCCGTCGTAAATGGCGTTGGCCACGTCGGTGGTTTCCGCCCGGGTGGGACGGGGGTTTTTCATCATCGAATCCAGCATTTGGGTGGCGGTGATGACCTGCAGCCCCGCGTTATAGCCTTTATGAATGAGAGTCTTCTGAATGCTCGGGATCTCTTCCATGGCGATTTCCACGCCCATGTCGCCGCGGGCGACCATGATACCGTCCGATACCTTGAGGATGTCGTCGATGTTTTCCACGCCTTCGGCGTTTTCAATTTTGGCGATGATGCGGATGGTGTGGTTGCCGTTCTTCTCCAGCTCCTCGCGGATTTGCAGCACGTCGTCCGCCCGGCGGGTAAAGGACGCAGCGATAAAATCCGCCTCCATCTCGCAGGCAAAGGCGATGTCCGCCCGATCGCGTTCGCTCATGAAGGGCATGGACAGCTTGGCCCCCGGCACATTGACCCCTTTATTGGCCGAAACGGTGCCGCCGTTTATCACGGTGCAGGTGATGGTGGTGGCCGTGGTCGCCTGCACCTCCAGATCGATGAGACCGTCGTCGATGAGGATATGGCTGCCCCGCTGCACATCGGCGGGCAGACCGGCGAAGCTGATGGACGCCATGGCGGCGTCTCCCTCCATTGGCTCGGTGGTCAGGGTAAAGGTGTCGCCCGCCTTGAGCTCGGTTTTGGGATTCTTGAAGGTGCCCAGCCGGATTTCGGGGCCTTTGGTATCGATCAGCACCGCCACCGGAAGGTGCAGCTCGTCCCGGATCTGTTTGACCATTTCAATGCGTGCACGGTGACGGTCGTGCGTTTGGTGGGACATGTTGATGCGCGCCACATCCATACCCGAAAGCATCAGCTGCTTGAGTATCTCCGGATTATCGGTGGCGGGGCCGAGCGTGCAGATGATCTTGGTCTTTCGCATAGAAAACCTTCCTTTTTCCGGCCGGCGGCCAATTTTCAAATTTTTTCCTATTATATAGTATAACACAAAACAAACCGGAAAATAAAGAGGCGGACAGGTTTTCCCGATTATGGATAAAAAGAGGAGATACGGGATCGGATTTTTGGAGGGCCGTCCATGAAGAAATCCCGTGCAGACGTCTTGACTTGTGTGGTATACTATACGAAAGAAACCGATCAGAAAGGCTGAAGCGTGACATGGCAAAAAAGAAACAACAAGGCAACGGACGCATGGCGGTGCTGCTGGTGCTGATGTGTCTGGCAATACTGGCGGTGGCGGCGCTTGTCGTGGCGGTGATTTACCGCATGACGGACAGCGGGACCTCAGTATCGGAGACCCCCTCCTATACGGGATCGGAGGCGCCGTCAGCCGCATCCGATTCCGCGGCGGCGACCACGACCTCCCCGTCGGCAACCACAACCTCCTCGTCGGCAACCACAACCTCGAAGGCAACGACGGGGACGGTTTCGCCTGCGTCGGCCAAAACCTATGTCCAAAAGGACCGTTCCACATGGAATTTGCTGCTGGTCAACGATTACAACCCGGTGCCCGAGAATTATCTGTCCACCTTTACCATGGCCAATTACAACGGGGCGTCCAAGCAGTGCGACAGCCGGATAGTGGAGCCGCTCAGAAAGATGTTAAACGACGGCAATGCGGCGAACGCCTCCTTTAAGCTGTCGGCGGCCTCGCTGTACCGCACCGAAGAGCTGCAGGCCAAAAACTACAACAATAAGGTGAATTACTACAAGGGCCAGGGCTATGATCAGCAGACGGCAGAGAGCCTGGCCGCCACCGTGATCAAGCGGCCGGGACAGAGCGAGCACAACACCGGCTTGTGCGTCGATTTGCTGGGCGCGGGATACGCCTCTCTGGAACAGAGCTTTGAAAATACCGAAGCCTATAAATGGCTGGTCGAGCACTGCGCAGAATACGGCTTTATCCTCCGTTACCCGAAGGACAAAGAGGATATCACGTCTGTCATTTTTGAACCGTGGCATTACCGGTATGTCGGGGTGGAAGCGGCGACCGAAATCATGGAGCGCGGCATCTGCCTGGAGGAATATATCGCCGAGCGCGGTCTGTAAGGACAGACGGGAGGAACTGTGATGCGCAAGAAAAAATCCATTCCCGTGTTTCAGCTCACGCTGGGCGCGCTGTATGTGGCTTTCTTTGCCCTGGCGGGCAATATCCCGGTGCTTTCGGCCATTCAGGTGGCGGGGGTGCCCGTGACGCTGCAGGTGTTCCTGGTGGCGATGATGGGACTGACCCTCGGTGTGCGCGGCGGCCTGATGTCCTACGGGGCGGTGCTGGTGCTCACGCTGTGCGGCCTGCCCATGATGGCGGGCGGCAAGGGCGGCATCGCCGCCCTCGCCGGGCCGACCTGCGGCTATATCTACGGCTGGGTGTTCATCGTGCTGCTGTGCGGCCTGTATGCCGACCGGGTGATGGACAAGCTCATTTCCCGCAAGCTGCGCGGCATGTCGGTGCATCTGCCCGTCTCCTTCCTGGTGGGGCTGGCCGGCGTGGCGCTCGACTATGTTTGCGGGTCAGCCGCGCTGGCGGCAGTGAGCGGAAAGACGCTGGCCGATATGCCGGCGCTGCTGCTGTCCAATCTCGCCTTCCTGCCGGGGGACATGATTAAAATCGGGCTGGCATCCTTCCTGTCGCTGAGCCTGTTTGCCAAGCCGGCCTTCGCGCGGTTTATGGCCCTGCGCCGGGCGTAAAAAAGGACTTGACAAGACGGGCGGCGGCTGGTATACTATCGGGGAAGAAAAACAAAGCAGAACGTTTGCCCGTTCTCACCTGCGGATTCCGTTCCAGGCAGGTCAACAGGTATCGATTCCCGCCGCCGGCGGGAGTGGTGTGTGTTTGACGCGGGCAGAAGATCTGTCCGCGTTTTCTATTATGACACTTTGTGAAGTGGTGGAGGTGCTTACCCATAGCCAACAAGGAACTGCAGATTAACGAGCAAATCCGTGACAGCGAACTGCGCGTTATAGGCGTAGACGGCGAACAGCTGGGCGTTATGTCCTCGCGGGAGGCCCAACAGCTGGCCGACGAGAAAAATCTCGATCTGGTCAAAATCGCGCCGACGGCCACGCCGCCGGTCTGCCGCATTATGGATTACGGCAAATACCGCTTTGAACAGTCCAAACGGGAAAAGGAAGCCAGAAAGAATCAGCACGTCGTGGAGCTTAAGGAAGTCCGCCTCGGCCTGAACACCGATGTGGGCGACTTCAACACCAAGGTCCGGCATGCCATCCGCTTTTTGCAGGACGGCAACAAGGTGAAGGTGTCCATCCGGTTCCGCGGCCGCGAGCTGGGGCATCCCGAGATCGGACATGAGGCGATGAAGCGCTTTGCCGAGGCCTGCTCGGAATTCGCCAATGTGGAGAAGCCTTCCAAGCTGGAGGGCCGGCACATGCTGATGTTCCTCGCGCCGAAGCCCGCGAAGTAACGCACAATTTAAGGAGGATAACAATATGCCCAAGATCAAGACGCACAGCGGCGCCAAAAAGCGCTTCAAACTGAGCAAAGGCGGCAAGGTCATCCGCGCCCACGCCTACAAATCGCACATCCTCAACAAGAAGAGCACGAAACGCAAGAGAAATCTCCGCAAGACGACTGTCGCCGACGTGACCAATGTGGCGCAGGTCAAGCGTTTGATTCCCTACAAATAATCGCTCAACGGAGGTAACGAAAGATGGCTCGTGTTAAAGGCGCGATGATGACGCGCAAGAGAAGAAAAAAGATTGTCAAGCTGGCCAAAGGCTATTACGGCGCCAAGTCCAAGCTGTTTAAAACCGCGAAGGAAGCGGTCATGAAGTCCGGGCAGTACGCCTACATTGGCCGCCGTCAGCGCAAGCGCGATTTCCGCCGGCTGTGGATCACCCGTATCTCCGCGGCGGCGAAGATGAACGGCATGAACTATTCCACCCTGATGAACGGCCTGAAGAAATCCGGCGTCTCGCTCAACCGCAAGATGCTCGCCGAACTGGCCGTATCCGATGCGGCGGCCTTCGCCGGCCTGGCCGAGAAGGCCAAAGCGGCTCTGAAATAAGCTGGAAGTGCGCCCGCTGGTTTCACCAGCGGGCGTTCCTTTGTCTGGAGGTGGACAACCACATGCAGATAACCAGCCGGGACAACCGGCTTATCAAGGAGGGGCGCCGCCTGCTGGCCGATGCGCGCGCCCGGCGGGAAACGGGGCGCTTTGTCATTGAAGGGGCGCGTTTGTGTGAGGATGCGGCCCTGTCGGGCGTGCCGATCGAAACGGTGCTGTGTACCCCCAGGGCGGCCGAAGCCTATGGCAGACAGATGGCCGCGCTGGACGCCTGCGGCGCGCCGCGGGTGGAAATTACGGAGGAGATTGCCCGCCATCTGGCCGACACCGCCTCGCCCCAGGGGATTTTTTGTGTGTGCCGTACACTTGACAAGCGCGGCGGTTTGGATACAATAAAAAGAATGGGGAAATATCTCGCGCTCGAAGATATGCAGGATCCCGCCAATCTCGGCGCGATTATCCGCACAGCCGAAGCGTTTGGCCTCGACGGGCTGCTGCTTTCGGCGGGCTGCTGCGATATGTATAACCCCAAGGTGCTGCGCGCGAGCATGGGAGGCGTGTTCCGCCTGCCCTGCGTTGCCGTGCCGGATATGGCGCCGGCCGTGAAGGAACTGCAGGCGGCCGGGATGACCTGCCTGGCCTGTGTGCCCGACGCGGCAGCCACCCCGCTGCCCCGCGCGGCGCTTGGTCCCGGGACGGTGTGCCTCATCGGCAACGAGGGGAACGGCCTGCGCCCCGGGACGATGGATGCCTGCGCCGGCCGGGTTACCATCCCGATGGCCGGGCGGGCCGAATCGCTCAACGCCTCGATGGCGGCCGGCATTGTCCTGTGGGAAATGATGCGGGCGACATGAGAAAGGGAGGGACATCTGTGACAGCAGTACCGGATGCGCGCTTGTACTGGATATGGCTGCAGCAGAGGATCCCGCCCGGACGGCCCGAAGCAGGCCGTCTGCTGCACGACGGCGTACGGCCTGAGCAGCTGTACGCAGCCGATAAAAAGGCGCTTGAAAAAATGGGCTTAGCGCGGCTCACAGGGTTACAGGACAAGTCGCTCGCTGCGGCGCAGACGATTTTGAAGCGATGTGCGGCCGTGGGCCATGTTGTGCTGACCCCGGATGACGGCGGATATCCCGAAACGCTGCGTGCGCTGGACAACCCGCCTCTCGTGCTGTATGCCGAAGGGGAAATACCCGACTGGCGGCGGCCGGCCATCGGCGTGGTCGGAACCCGCCGGGCTTCCCCGCAGGGACAGTGCAACGCCGCCGCGCTGGCTGCGGGCTTGGCGGCGGGCGGTATGCTGGTGATAAGCGGCGGCGCGGAAGGCATCGACACGGCGGCCCATCGCGGCGCGATACAGGGCGGCGGTGTAACCGTTCTGGTCAAGCCCAAGGCGCTCGACGATCCGTATCCGCCCCAGAGCGCGCCGCTGCGCCGCGAGGTGGTGGAGCACGGCGGTCTGCTGCTCAGCGAATACCCGCCCGGCTGGGACAAGCCCTGTGATTTTCACGTGCGCAACCGGCTGATCGCAGGGCTGTCGCTGGGCGTCTGCTTGGTGGAAGCGCCGGGACGCAGCGGTTCCCTCATCACGGCACATGCCGCACGCGATCTGGGGCGGGAGGTATTTGTACTGCCGGGCGAGGTGTCGGCGCATAAAAACGACGGCGGGCACGAGGAGGTGCGCGCCGGTGCCATTCTAATCACGCGGGCAGAACAGATTTTGCAGGAATACCTCGATCGGTTTCCCGGCCTGCTGCAGCCCGAGGCAGCCGGTCCGGCACAGCAGGAAATGACCGCCCTCTGGAAAAGGAGAGCGCCCCGTCCTGTGAGGCGCGAGCCGGCGCGCCAGGAGCGGCGGGAGGCGGAGACGCTTCCCGCACCGCGGGAGACGCCCGCCGGGCTGTCGTCCGAGGCAGCCGCCATATACACGGCGCTGACCCAGGGGCCTCTATCCGATGAAGAGCTGGCCCAGCGGCTGGGGCTCAGCAGCTTTCAGCTGCTGCCCGCCCTGACCGAGCTGGAGGTCGGCGGGTATATCGAATGTCTGCCGGGCGGGGCATATACACGCGCAAAATGAATATATGTAAGGACATAGCGTCCTTTTAAAATACAGAAGGGACAGGGTGAATGCCATGTCAAAACTGGTTATTGTGGAATCGCCGGCAAAGGCCAAAACCATAAAAAAATATCTTGGTCCGGGATATGAGGTGGTCGCCTCCATGGGCCATATCCGCGACCTGCCCAAAACGCTGCTCGGCGTGGATGTGGAGCACGGATTTAAGCCGCGGTATGTGGATATACCGGGCAAAACGGCCCTTATCCGGGAATTAAAGCAGCGCGCGGCGGAAAGCGACGGCGTGATTCTCGCCACCGACCCCGACCGCGAGGGAGAGGCCATCTCGTGGCATCTGGCCCAGCTGCTGAAGGTGGATCCGGAGGAAAACAACCGGGTCACCTTCAACGAAATCACCAAAACGGGCGTGACCCAGGGCATGGAGCAGCCGCGCCGGCTTGACATGGATCTGGTCAACGCGCAGCAGGCACGCCGTATTCTGGACCGCATCGTCGGGTATAAGCTCAGCCCCTTTTTGTGGAAAAAGGTGCGCAAGGGCTTGTCCGCCGGCCGGGTGCAGTCGGCGGCCGTGAGCATCATTGTGGATCGGGAGAATGAGATCCGCGCCTTTGTCAGCGAGGAATACTGGAGCCTGGACGCCCTGCTGGCCGCAACCGAGAAGGGAAAAGCCTTCCCGGCGCGGTTCCACGGCACCAAAAAGGGCAAGATCAAGATTGAAAATAAAGAGCAGGCCGACGCCATCCTCGCCGAGCTGCGGAACGCCAGCTTCCGGGTGGACGGGGTTAAGCGCGGTGTGCGGCAGATCACCCCGGCGCCCCCGTTCATCACCTCCACCATGCAGCAGGAGGCCAGCCGTAAGCTGGGCTTTGCGGCGCGGCGTACCATGAAGGCGGCACAGGAGCTGTATGAAGGCGTCGAGGTGGAGGGCATCGGCGCGGTGGGTCTCATCACCTATATGCGTACCGACTCGCTGCGCATTTCGGAGGATGCCCGCAAGGAGGGCAGCGATTATATCCGGGAGACATACGGGGCGGACTATCTGCCGCCCAAGCCGCGGTATTTTAAATCGCGCAGCAATGCGCAGGACGCGCATGAGGCGATTCGGCCTTCGACGCCTTCGTTGACGCCTGCGCGGGTAAAGGATTCCCTCACCTCCGATCAGTACCGGCTGTACAAGCTTATCTGGGAACGGTTCATCGCCAGTCTGATGGCCAACTGTGTGCACGATACCTGTCAGGTGGACATTGCGGCGGATAAATACCTGTTCAAAGCCTCCGGCTATACGGTGAAGTTTGACGGCTACACCGTGCTGTATGTGGAGGGAAAGGACGAGGAAAGCGATGAAAACGGGCCGCTGCCCGCGCTGAACGAGGGGGATACCCTGTTCCTGCGGGAGCTCAAGGGCAACCAGCATTTCACCCAGCCGCCTCCCCGCTACACCGAGGCGACCCTCATCAAAACGCTGGAGGAGAACGGCATCGGCCGTCCCTCCACCTATGCCCCGACCATCAGCACCATCCTCGCGCGCGAATATGTCGAGCGGGACGGCAAGGCGCTGAAGCCCACCGCACTCGGCGAGGTGACCACCCGGCTGATGAAGGAGCAGTTCCCCGAGGTGGTGGACGTGGAGTTCACCGCCAACATGGAGCAGCAGCTCGACAGCGTGGAGCACGGCAAAAGCGATTGGGTGCAGACGCTGGACGATTTTTACAAAGGCTTTTCCGCGACGCTGCAGAAGGCGGAGGAGAACCTTTCGGGCGAACGCATCAAGGTGCCCGAGGTGGAAAGCGACGTGGTGTGCGAGCAGTGCGGGCGCAAAATGGTGATTAAATCGGGCCGGTACGGCAAGTTCCTCGCCTGCCCGGGCTATCCGGAATGCAAAAACACCAAACGGATCGTGGAAGAGACAGACGGCATTTGCCCCAAATGCGGCGGCGCCATCGTGGCCAAGAAGTCCAAGAGCAACCGCAAATTCTTCGGGTGCTCCAACTATCCGCAGTGTGATTTTGTCACCTGGAGCGAACCGACCAAGGAACTGTGCCCCCGCTGCGGCAAGACGCTGTTCAAGAAAAAGGGCCGGGGCGCCGGCGTGTATTGTCTGACCGAGGGATGCGGCTTCGAGAAGGGGCCGGAGGATAAGCCGGAAAAAGCATGACGGAGCCGCACCGGGCTGTTGACGGGTGCGGCGATGCCGGAACTTGTATGAAAGGGGGCGCGGGGATGGCGGAGATCGTCCGGGTCGTCGGTGCGGGCCTCGCAGGCTGCGAGGCCGCGTGGGCGGCCGCCAATGAGGGCGTGCAGGTGGAACTCATCGAAATGAAGCCGCTGCGCCGTTCGCCCGCCCATACCCACGATGGGTTTGCCGAATTGGTGTGCTCCAACTCTCTCAAGGCGAAACGGCTGGAAAGCGCGGCCGGCCTGCTCAAAGAAGAAATGCGCCGCCTGGGGTCGGTGTGCGTGCCGGCGGCTCTGGCCTGCGAGGTACCGGCCGGCGGGGCACTTGCGGTGGATCGCGATGCCTTTTCCGCGCGGGTGACCGCCCAGGTGCGCGCCCATCCCCGCATCACGGTGGTAACCGCCGAAGCGGAGGAGATACCGGAGGGCGTGACGGTGGTGGCCACCGGTCCGCTGACCGACGGGGCCATGGCGCAGGCGATCGCCCGCCGCTGCGGCGGAGGGCTGAGCTTTTTCGATGCGGCGGCCCCCATTGTCACGGCGGACAGCGTGGACATGGACAGCGCCTTCCGCGCCTCCCGCTACGGCCGGGAGGAAAGCGGGGAGGGCGACTACCTCAACTGCCCGCTGAACAAAGAGGAGTACGAGGCGTTTCACGCCGCGCTGGTGACGGCTGAGACCGCTCCGCTGCATGCCTTCGACCGCCCGGAGGAACGGCGGGTTTACGAGGGCTGCATGCCCATCGAGGTGCTGGCGGGACGGGGGACAGATGCCATCCGCTTCGGTCCCATGAAGCCGGTGGGCCTGCGCGACCCGCGCACCGGACACCGCCCCTGGGCGGTGCTGCAGCTGCGGCGGGAAAATGCGGAAGGCACGCTGTACAACCTGGTGGGGTTTCAGACCAATCTGAAGTTCGGGGAACAGAAACGGGTGTTCGGCATGATTCCGGCGCTGCGGCAGGCGCAGTTTGTGCGCTATGGCGTGATGCACCGCAATACCTTTCTCGATTCCCCGCGCCTGCTGACGGCGGGGTATCAGCTGCGGGAGGAGCCGCGGATCTTTTTTGCCGGGCAGATGACCGGCGTGGAAGGGTATATGGAATCGGCGGCGTCCGGCCTGCTGGCGGGCAAAAACGCGGTGCGGTTCCTGCGCGGGGAGACGCCGCTGCTTCTGCCGCCGACCACCATGATGGGCGCGCTGGCCGGCTATATCAGCGGCGGTGCGCAGGCAGATTTTCAGCCCATGGGGGCGAATTTCGGTATTTTGCCCCCTCTGGCGCAGACGATACGGGACAAGAGGCAGCGGTACGCCGCGCTGGCGGCGCGGGCGCTTGCCGATTTGGATAAGACGATGAGAGGAGTCGAATGAAAATGCGCATTATTGTGGACGCGTTCGGCGGGGACAACGCCCCGCTCGAGGTGATCAAGGGCGCGGCGCTGGCGGTGGCAGAATATGGCCACACGGTGGTGCTTGTCGGCCGGGAAGAGGAGATCCGCCGGGTGGCGCAGGCAGAGGAGATTTCGCTTGCGGGTATGGAAATCGTGGACGCCCCCGACGTCATCCGTATGGAGGACGAGCCCAAATCCATTTTGAAGGAGCATAAGGACTGCTCCATGGCGGAGGGGCTGCGCCGCCTGGCCGCGGGAGAAGGCGATGCCTTTGTTTCGGCGGGCAGCACGGGCGCGCTCATCATGGGCGGCACCTTCATCGTCAAGCGTATCAAAGGGGTGTCCCGCGCGGCGCTGGCTCCCCTCATGCCGTCGGACAAAGGCCCCTTTATGCTGCTCGACGCCGGGGCGAACGCCGATTGCCGCGCCGATATGCTCTTGCAGTTCGCGCATATGGGTTCGAGCTATATGACCCGGGTGATGGGCGGCGGCAAGCCGGCGACGGTGGGGCTGCTCAACGTGGGCACCGAGGACTGCAAGGGCGGCGAGCTGCAGCATGAGGCGTTCGGCCTTCTTAAAGAGAGCGGGCTGAACTTCATCGGCAACGTGGAGGCACGCGATCTGCCCGCCGGCGTGGCCGACGTGGTGGTGGCCGACGGCTTCACCGGCAATGTGGCCCTCAAAATGATGGAAGGCGTCGCCGACATGATTATGAAGAATCTCAAGGGCGTCTTTATGTCCAGCCTCGCAACCAAGCTGGCCGCCCTGGTGCTCAAGCCCCACCTCGGTGCCTTCAAGAAGAAGATGTCCACCTCCGAATACGGCGGCGCGCCGCTGCTCGGCATTTCCAAGCCGGTCATCAAGACGCACGGCAACTCGAAGGCTGCCGCCGTCAAGAACGCCATTCGCGTGGCGGCCGAATTTGCCCAGGCGAAGGTCATCGAGGAGATCACGGAGGCGGTTGCCAGGGAAAAGACGGAAGAAGCCTGAACCGGTGACGGAGGCGAAGGGGGTCGGGGATAAGGAATTGTCCCGCCGGCTGCAGGGCACCGGGACTGCGCTCACCGCCGCGGTACGGCTGGCAGCCGCCTTCCTGGTACGGTGCGCATCTGACCACGCCGGAAAGGAACGGCTGTCAGGGCTGTATCACGAGGCCAAACCGTGCCTGACGGGAAAATCCAGGCTGCGTGATGCCGAAGAACCGCCAGGCTTTTTGTGTGGTCGGCGGGAAACGGCATGCCAAAGCGTGCGCGGTTCCCTGATGCTGCAGAAGAAATCCGGAGGAGGTGAAACGCATGGTCTTTCAGGATATGGAACGACTCTGCTATGAGCGATACGGCTGCGACAGAACGGTGGAGATGGCAAGCCGTTTCGATGATCTCAATATCACGGCGGACGAGCGCGCCGACATGGCCTTTACGCTCGAGGAGCTGTATGGTATAGCCATTCCGGACGAGGAATTGGACGCTTTTGAAACGCTCGAAGACATGGTGGGCTATATTGAGGATAGATTGTAACAAGAGATAACACAAACGATTGTTAAGGGGAATATGTATGCAGAGCGATTATCAGACGCTTATGGACAAGCTGGGCTATACCTTCCGCAATCCCCGGCTGCTAGAAAAGGCGCTGACCCATTCCTCCTATGCCAACGAAGGGAAGCACGGGGGGGAGAGCAACGAGCGCCTTGAGTTTCTCGGAGATTCGGTGCTCGGCTTTGTGGCGGCCAAATACCTCTTTGAGAAGGAAACGGGCCCCGAAGGAGAGCTGACCAAGCTGCGCGCCGCGGTGGTGTGTGAAAAGGCGCTGTGTTCCTATTCGCAGGAGCTGGGGCTGGGGGATTACCTGCTGCTCGGCAAGGGCGAGCGGCTCACCGGCGGGGCGGAGAGGCCCTCCATCCTGGCGGATGCGTTTGAGGCGGTGATCGCGGCGATGTACCTGGACGGCGGACTGGAGCCGGTGCGTACCTTTGTGCTGCGCTTTATCGAGAAGGAGGCCAATAACCAGCGCCGCCGTCATTTTAAGGATTACAAGACCACTCTCCAGGAGATCGTCCAGCAGAACCCGGAGGAACGGCTGGAATATGTCCTGACGGGTGAGTCGGGGCCCGATCACAACAAGGTGTTCATCGTGGAGGTGCACCTCAATTCCAATGTCATCGGCGCGGGCCGCGGCCGCTCCAAAAAAGAGGCGGAGCAGCAGGCGGCACGCGAGGCACTGAAGCTCATGGGTTACGACGGCTGATGGGCCGGCACGCGAATGTGGCCCTTTTTGTACCGCATGAAGGGTGCCCCAACCGGTGCAGCTTCTGTGACCAGAAGGCCATATCGGGCCGGGAACGTCCGCCCCGGGCGGCCGATGTAAAAGCGGCGTGCGAGCGGGCGGCGGCCACCATGCATGCGGAGGCGGGCGAAGCGGAGATCGCCTTTTTCGGCGGCAGCTTCACCGCCATTGATCGGCCCTATATGGTGGAACTGCTTGAGGCGGCGGCGCCCTTTGTGCGGGACGGCCGCTTCGCCGGAATTCGGGTATCCACCCGGCCCGATCGGGTGAACGGCGAGGTGCTGGCGCTGCTCAAGGGATACGGGGCAACGGCGGTGGAACTGGGCGCACAGAGCATGGACGACACGGTGCTCGCCCGCAACGGGCGGGGGCACACGGCGGCCGATGTTCGGACGGCGGCCGCCCGGATACGGGCGGCAGGGCTCTCCCTCGGGCTGCAGATGATGACAGGGCTGCCCGGCGCGGATCAGGCGAGCGACCGCGAAACGGCCGGACAGCTTGCGGCGCTGCAGCCCGACACGATGCGGGTATACCCGACCATCGTCATGCGGGGTACCCGGCTGGCCCGCTGGTATGAGGAGGGGCGCTACACGCCGCAGACGCTCGAGGAGGCGGTGGAACTGGGCGCCGAGCTGCTGCGCTTTTTTGAATGGGAACGGGGGATTCCGGTCATCCGGCTTGGCTTGCATGCCGGCCCGGAGCTGGAGGCCGGCCGGGTGGCCGGGCCGTGGCACCCGGCCTTCCGCGAGCTGTGCGAGGGGTGTCTGTATCTGGAATTGGCGCGGCAGGCGCTGGCGGAGGTTCCCGCCGGGGCGGTGACGCTGCTTGTGCACCCCGGTGCGGTGTCCAAGCTCGTCGGGCAGAAACGCTGCAACATCATGGCTTTACAGCATGAGGGATATACCGTGACGGTACGCGGGGACGAGACGGTGCCCCCACGGCAGGTCACACTGGGAGGAAAAGCATGCTTTTAAAATCGCTGGAAATACACGGGTTCAAATCCTTCCCGGATAAAACGGTGCTCACCTTCGGGCAGGGCATCACGGCGGTCGTCGGCCCGAACGGGAGCGGCAAGTCGAATATCAGCGACGCGATCCGCTGGGTACTCGGGGAGCAGTCCACCAAAAGCCTGCGCGGCGCCAAAATGGAGGATGTCATCTTCAACGGTACCGCCCAGCGGCGGCCGGTCGGCTTTGCGGAGGTTTCGCTTGTGCTCGATAACCAGGCACGCACCCTCGATTTCGACGCGGACGACGTGAAAGTCACCCGGCGGTACTATCGTTCGGGGGACAGCGAGTATCTGCTCAACGGTGCGACGGTGCGGCTTAAGGACGTGCAGATGCTTTTCATGGACACGGGCCTTGGCCGGGACGGCTATTCCATTATCGGGCAGGGACGCGTCGGAGATATCGTCGCCTCCAAGTCGGAGGAACGGCGCGAGATTTTTGAAGAAGCGGCCGGCATCTCCAAATACCGCTACCGCAAAAACGAGGCGGAGCGGCGGCTTAAATCGACCGAGGAAAACCTGCTGCGCCTGCGGGATATTCTGCAGGAGCTGGAGGAACGGGTCGGGCCGCTGGCCACCCAGGCGGAAAAGGCGAAGAAGTACCTCACGCTCGCCGGAGAAAAGAAGGAACTGGAAATCGGGCTGTGGCTGCACACGATGGTGGCCTCCCGCGAGACGCTGCGCGATTTGAATGCCAAGCTGGAACTGGCGCGCACCCAGTACGATGCAGCCGGTGAAGCGATGGACGCCTTTGAGGAGCAGATGGAGGAGATCGCCCGGCAGGCGCAGGCGCTCGCCGTGCGCATGGATGAGATTCGCCGCGGGGCGGCACAGCTCGAAGAAGAGGCCGCCCGCTGCGACAGCGAGGCGGCGGTGCTGCGCAACGATGTGTTTCACAACGGTGAAAACATCGCCCGTATAGAAGAGGAGATCCGCCTGTCCGCCGAAGGGGACGCCCATATTGAAGAGGATATCGGCCGCCGGCACGAGGAGATCACCGCCAAGCAGGAGGCGATTGCCGCCGCGGAGGCAGAGCAGCTGGCGTTGTCCGACGAAATGGAAGGGTTGACACGCAGCAGCGATGCCTATTCCGGTCAGATGGAGGAGCTGTCGCGGCAGGCGTCCGCGCTGGCCGTGACCCTGTCCGATATCCGGGTCAAAAAGGTGACAAGCGAAAGCTCGCTTTCCGAAATCACGCTGCGTCTCTCGCAGCTGACGGCGGATGTGGCGCTGCGCGGGCGGCAGGATGAAACCGCCCGGGCGGAATTGGCCGAATGCCGCACGGCACTGGATACGTGCACGGCGAAGGTGGAGGAGCTGCAGAACGCGGCGCGCGGATACGAGATGCGGTACAACGCCCGGGCGGGCAAGCTGGACGCCGCCAGACAGATGGCCGATAAGCTGGGGCTTGACGCGGAGGAAAGGGCGCGGCGCGTGCGGCTGCTCGAAGAGATGGAGCGCAGCATGGAGGGCTTTTCCCAAAGCGTCAAGGCGGTGGTCAAGCAGGCGGAACGCGGCGCTTTGCGCGGCATTCGCGGGCCGGTTTCCCGGCTGATTCAGGCGCAGGCGGCCTATGCCCTGGCGGTGGAGACGGCCCTCGGCGGTGCGGCGCAGAATCTCGTATGCGAGCGGGAGGAGGATGCCAAGCGGGCCATCGCCTACCTGAAGGAAACCAAGGGCGGGCGGGCCACCTTCCTGCCCATGACCTCGGTCAAGGGAAATGAACTAAACGAAAAGGGTCTGGAGGAGCAGCCCGGCTTTGTGGGCATTGCGTCCCGCCTGGTGCATACCGAGCCCGCCTACGAAGGCATTGCGCGCAGCCTGCTCGGCCGCACGGCGGTGGCGGAGGATCTCGACGCCGCCGTGGCTATCGCGCGGCAGTACAGCTACCGTTTCCGCGTGGTGACGCTGGACGGACAGGTGGTCAATGCGGGCGGTTCCATGACGGGCGGCTCGAGCGTCAAGGGGGCGGGGCTTCTCTCCCGCCGGGCGGAGATCGACCGCCTGACCGAAGAGGCCGCCGCCCTGGCCGAAAAGGCCAGGCAGGCGCGCGGACAGCTGGAGCAGGTCAAGCAGGAGGCCGCCGCCGCCGAAGCGGCGCTGACCGGTACCCGGGGCGAGCTGGCCACCGCACAGGAGGATAAAATCCGCCTGGAAGGCGAGCTGCGCCGGCTGACCGAGCTGGCGGAATCGAGCCGCCGGGCGGTGGAGGAAGCCAACGAGGAGATCGCCCGGCTCGGCGAGCGGGCGGAGGAATGCCGGCGCGCCGGCGAAGCCGCCGCCGCCGAAGCGGAAGAGGCAGAAAGCAAAAAGGCCGCCGTGGAAGCACAGATTGAACAGCTGTCGGGCGGACGGCAGGAGCTGACCGATAAACGGGAAGCGCTCGCCGCCGCGATGGGGGAGCTCAAGCTGACGGTGGTGGCGTATAGCAAAGAGATTGAGGCGCTCGAGGACGCGATTCGCGAGCTGCATACCCGCCGGGAGGATGCCGCCGGGCATCAGGCGGCGCTCGAAGCGCAAATGGCCGCTTTGCGGGAAACGAACGCCGGTATCGAGGAACGCATCGCCGCTCTGGGCGACAAGGCGCGGGCCTTGCGCGGGCAGGCGGCCGGCGCCGCCGACGAGGAGCAGGCGCTCATCGCCAAGCGCAGCGAGGGCGAGGCGAAGCAGACCGCCCTGCGGCAGCAGTCGCGGGACAAGGCGGAGGAACGCGAGCTTGCCGGCCGCGAGGCGGCACGCCTCGAGGAAAAATGCGGCAGCGTACAAAAGGAGGTCGACGATGTCATACGGCAGCTGTACGAGGAGTACGAGCTGACCCGTACCGAGGCGGAGGCCGCGGCGCAGCCCATCGACGATCCGGGTGCCGCGAACCGCCGCCTGGGCGAAATCAAAGGGAAAATCCGCGCTCTGGGCAGCGTCAACGTGGATGCCATTGAGGAATACCGCGAGGTAAGCGAGCGGTATGAGTTCCTGAAAACCCAGGTGGGCGACGTGGAGGTGTCGCGCGGGGAGCTGCTCGCGCTGATTAACGACCTGACGGTACAGATGCGCGAAATTTTCATTGAACGCTTCAAGCAAATCAATTATAATTATGGGGTGGTTTTTGCCGAGCTGTTCGGCGGCGGCAAGGGAGAGCTGAAGCTCACCGATCCGGATGATATCCTGCATTCGGGCATTGAGATGCATGTGCAGCCTCCGGGCAAGGTGATTCTCAACCTCGATGTGCTGTCGGGCGGCGAAAAGGCGCTGTGTGCCATCGCCCTGCTTTTCGCGATACTCAAGGTGACGCCGTCTCCCTTCTGTGTGCTCGACGAGATTGAAGCGGCGCTCGACGACGTGAACGTCGATCGCTACGCCGCCTATCTGCGGCGCATGTGCGATAAGACCCAGTTCATTGCCATCACCCACCGGCGCGGTACGATGGAAGAGGCGGATGTGCTTTACGGCGTGACCATGCAGGAGCAGGGCGTGTCCAAGCTGCTCGAGCTGCGCGCAAGCGAGGTGGAGGAGAAGCTGGGGCTTAAAATGGCCCAGGCGTGAGTGCCGATGCGCCAGGGCAGGAACGATGCTGACGGACGGAAACCTTTTGGCTTTCTCCGCCGGGCGGCTATAAAGAATACGTGAGGTGCAGCCATGGGCTTTTTCAGTAAAATCAGCGCGGGGCTCAAGAAAACCCGCGATTCCATCATGGGTTCGGTCAATTCGATGCTCCATGCCTTTACTAAAATTGACGAGGAGTTGTTTGAGGAGCTCGAGGAAATCCTCATCATGGGCGACGTGGGGGCCGCGACGGCGGGGCGCATCTGTGAGGAGCTGCGCCGCAAGGTCAAGGAGCGGGGGGAGACCGATCCCGCCCGTATCAAGGATCTGCTGTATGAAACGGTGGCCGAAATGCTGCGCGGCGGTCAGGAGCTGCATCTCGAAACCAAACCGTCGGTGATCCTCGTCATCGGGGTCAACGGGGTAGGGAAAACCACCACCATCGGCAAGCTGGCCGCCCGGTTCCGCGGCGAAGGCAAAAAGGTGGTGCTCGGCGCGGCGGATACCTTCCGGGCCGCGGCGATTGAGCAGCTGGAGGTCTGGGCCGAAAGGGCGGGCGCCGATATCGTCAAGCACAGCCAGGGGGCAGATCCCGCCGCCGTCGTGTTTGACAGCATTGCCGCCGCCAAGGCGCGCCACGCCGATGTGCTGATCTGCGATACGGCGGGCCGGCTGCACAACAAGAAAAACTTGATGGAGGAATTGGCCAAGATTCACCGGGTCATCGACCGGGAACTGCCCGATGCGGACAAGGAGATTCTGCTTGTGCTCGACGCGACCACGGGACAGAACGCCGTCAACCAGGCGCGGGAATTCAAAAGCGCCGCGGGCATCACCGGCATCGTGCTCACCAAGCTGGACGGTACGGCGCGCGGCGGCGTGGTACTCGCCATCCGGGAGGATCTCGACGTGCCGGTCAAGTTTGTCGGCGTGGGCGAGGGCGTGGACGACCTGCAGCCCTTTGACCCGGATGATTTCGCCCGCGGTATTTTCGGCGAATGAGTTTTGCCGGCGCTTATGCGGCGGGAATGCCCGGAATAGCGGTATCGGACGCTGCACGCGGCGTGCCGCCGGGCTTTCCGGATTTTGGCCGGAAGTTCCGGCATAGGATGTTACAGAGAAGAAAGAATGGGTATACTATGGAAAACTATGTTATCGCGACGCACAACGCCAAAAAGCTGGCTGAGCTGGCCCGCATCCTGGAGCCGCTGGGCATCGCGGCGGTCACCGATCGGGAGCTTGGGATAACCATCACCGAGGCGGAGGAGACGGGAACCACCTTTGAGGAAAACGCCTACATCAAAGCGGCCAGCGCCTGCCGCGAAACGGGACTGCCCGCGATTGCGGACGATTCGGGCCTTGAGGTGGACGCGCTGGACGGCGCGCCGGGCGTGTATTCCGCCCGCTATGCCGGGGAAGGGGCGACCGATGCCGACCGCAACGCCAAGCTGCTCGACGCGCTGCGCGGCGTGCCCGCCGAAAAACGAGGCGCGCGGTTCGTCTCGGCGGTGTGCTGCGTTTTCCCGGACGGGGAAACGCTGACCGCCAGAGGGGAATGCGCCGGGCGTATCGGCTTTGAAGCCAGGGGAAACGGCGGCTTCGGCTATGATCCGCTGTTCCTGGTGGGAGATAAGACGTATGCCGAATTGACCGATGAGGAAAAGGACGCGGTCAGCCATCGGGGCGAGGCGCTCCGCCGGTTTTCCGCGATGCTGCAAGACAGAATGGAGAGACAACATGCTGACCAGTAAACAACGCGCCTATCTGCGCGGCCTCGCCAACAGTGCGGAGCCGATTCTGCATGCGGGCAAGGGCGGAATTTCCGATGCCATGGTAAAACAGCTCGACGACGCGCTGACCGCGCGCGAGCTGGTGAAGGGCAAGGTGCTCGAAACGGCACCGGCATCCGCCCGCGAAACGGCGGAACAGCTGGCCGCCGCCGTGCATGCCGAGGTGGTGCAGGTGGTGGGCCGCACCTTTGTCCTCTACCGCGCGAACGAGAAAGAGCCGCTCATCCGCCTGCCCAGGTAAGGAGCGGCCCCCGGCTTTCGGATATGCCAGATGAAAGGAGACAGCGCGATGTCGGAGAAAATCGCCCTCTTCGGCGGCAGCTTTGATCCCATTCACGAGGGACATGTGCGCCTGGCGCTTGCTTTTGCCGAGCGGCTGGGTCTCACCAGGGTGCTGCTCATGCCGACCTATGTGCCGCCCCATAAACAGCGGAAAAACATGGCCCCCGCGGCCGATCGCCTGGAGATGTGCCGCCGGGTGGCGGCGGATTATCCCGTGTTGGAGGTCAGCGATCTCGAAATTGCCCGCGGCGGGGCGAGCTTCACCGTGGATACGCTCGAGGCGCTTGCCGGGCAGTACCCGGGCGCCCAGTGGTATCTCATTACGGGAGCGGATATGTTTCTCACATTGGCCACCTGGTGGCGGTTCGCAGACATCGCGAATATGGCGGTAATTTGTGCCGCGCCGCGGGGCGACGTTACCCTTGCGCAGCTGCAGGCGTATGCCCGCACGCTGGAGGAGCAGGGGGCGGTGTGCCGGGTGGAGGATATCCCGGTAGTGGATCTGTCCTCCACCGCGATACGGGAGGCCGCGGCAAAGGGCCTGCCGCTTGTCGGGGTGCCTGAAACGGTGGCGGCGTATATCCGTGAGCGGGGACTGTATACAGAAGGTGCCCCGGCACAGAGCCGCACAACCGATGAGCAGTTTATCGAAATCATCCGCGGCCGGGAATCGCCCGCACGGTTCCGCCATTCGCTTGCGGTGGCGGACGAGGCGGTGCGGCTGGCCGAAAAATACGGCGCCGATCCGGCAAAAGCGCGCACGGCCGGCATCCTGCACGATATATTCAAAGACGCAGGCAAGCAGGCGCAGTTGCAAATCTTCCGCGATTTTGCTATACTACTGGATAACGTCGAAAAACAGGCGCCTAAGCTGTGGCATGCGATTGCCGGGGCGGCCTTTATCGAGCATATTCTGCACGTGGAGGATGCGGACATCATCGCGGCGGTGCGCTATCATACGACGGCGCGCGCGGGCATGTCTCTGCTCGAAAAGGTGCTGTTTCTCGCGGATTTCACCTCGGCGGATCGCGATTACCCCGATGTGGACGAGATGCGGCGGCGGGTGGACGTGAGCATGGAAAGCGCCATGACATATGCGCTGGGCTATACCATATGCGATTTGGTGGAAAAAAAGGCGGCGATACACCCCGATACACTCGCCGCATATAACGAACTGATGTGCAGGGAGGCGTGACCGCATGGCGAAGGATAAGCGCAAAAAGACCGGACAGACCGGACAGGTGAGCCTTGCGCAAAAGGCAAAGGGGACCGGTACCGCCCGGCAGACGGCGGCGAAAAGCAAGAAACGCAGACGGCGTAAGGCCGCCACCATCGTGATGAGTATTCTGGTCGTCATACTGCTGGCTTTCGTCATCGTGGCAGGGGTTCTGGTTTGGCAGAGCCTGGACGGCGCGGATGAAAAGCCGGAGGTCACCCTCAGCTCCTACCAGACGACGCCGGAGGAGCAGCGGGACAAGGTCGCCTATTACGCCTTCGGCCTGATGGGCGAAGAGGAGACAGGTACTCTCGACGCGCTGGCGTATATCTGTTACGATCGGCAGGCGAAGAGCCTGTCGGTGCTGCAGCTGCCGGCGGCCACCTACGTGGATGACGCGGCACTCTGGTCGAACAACAAGGCGGGCGACGCATACGGCAGTCCCCGGCCGCTCGACTGGTGCAACACCTGCCGCCGTTCGGTCAAGGCGGAGGAGATAGAAGACGGTGAGCATACCGTCTGCGGCGCCCGGCTTACCCAGAAGGCGAGTTCCGCCACCGAGAGCTTTATCAACCTGTTCAACGTCCAGTACGGCATGCCGGTGGACAATTATTTCCTCATGCCGCAGGAAGCGCTCGTTAAGCTGGTCGATCTTATGCAGGGGATCGACGTGGAACTGGAAGGCGACATGGAAGTGGGGGATGTCTCGTATAAGAAAGGGACACAGACGCTGACCGGCGAGGCAGCCCTCTACTACGCGACCCAATACAATTACAAGGGCACGCCGGCGAGCGATATCGACCGGATCGTGCGGCAGCGCAAGGTGTTTACCGCGCTGTTCCAGCGGCTGTGCGCGGCGGGAGAAACCAAGCTGACCGATGACGTGTTTGGTCCGCTGATGAACGGGGGAACGCCGATTCGCATGAACACGGGCAGTGCGGGCCTCGCCTCCCTGCTGACCGATCCGTCGGGCAGGACGGTGGAGGAGCTGACCCCGGCCACGGCGCTTGTCGGCCTGTTCGGCGAGCTGGCCGAGGTGCAGGCTGAACAGATCACCTATTATTTGCTGCCGGGCGAGGCGGGCAAATCCGGTTCGGAGGCGGTGTATGCCACCCATAAGGCGGATCTGGCCGCCCTGCTGAGGGAAAGCTTCGATCCGACAGGCACCGTGTTCAGCGAAGACAAGATGGCGGTTGCCGAGCTTAAGACAAGCAAAGAGACCGATCTGAAAAAGCAGACGGCGGCCGAAATTCAGATCCCGCAGACGGGACTTATCACGCAGGAAGAGGGCTAAAGTTGCCGGATCGGCCCCCGGCGGAACAGGAAGGACTTATGGAAGCGAGAGAACTTACCCGACAGATTGTCGTGTCGCTGGATAAACACAAGGCGACCAACATCAAAATCATCGGCGTGACCGATGTGACCTCCCTGGCGGACTATTTCGTCATCGCCCAGGGCACCAGCTCGACCCAGGTCAAGGCGCTGACCGATTATGTGGAATTTGAGCTGGGCGAACAGGGTGTGAAGCCCCTGCGCGTGGAAGGGTACAACGCAGCGGGGTGGATTCTTATGGATTACGGCACGGTCATTGTGCACGTCTTTGAAGAGGAGACGCGCCGGTTTTACGATCTCGAGCGGCTGTGGAAGGACGGAGAGCCGATCGAGCTGACCGCGTTTATTCCCCCGGAAGAGACTTGAATAAAGGAGCAGCAGTGTATGCGGTACGATGCAGCCGCCATTGAAAAGAAATGGCAGAAAATCTGGGCGGAGGAGAATACCTTCGCCGCCTCGCAGGACAAAAGCAAGCCGAAGTTTTACGCCCTCGTGGAGTTCCCTTATCCTTCTGGACAGGGACTGCATGTGGGCCATCCCCGGTCCTATACGGCACTCGACGTGGTGGCGCGCAAACGCCGCCTGGAAGGGTACAATGTGCTGTACCCCATGGGATGGGATGCGTTCGGCCTGCCGACCGAGAACTTTGCCATTAAAAACCATATTCATCCCGAAATCGTCACCCAGAACAATGTGCGCCGCTTCAAAAGCCAGCTGCAGTCGCTGGGCCTTTCCTTCGACTGGACGCGGGAGATCAACACCACCGATCCCGCCTACTACAAGTGGACCCAGTGGATCTTTCTGCAGCTGTTCAAGCACGGGCTGGCATACAAGAAGGAGATGGCGGTCAACTGGTGCACCTCGTGCAAATGCGTGCTGGCCAATGAAGAGGTGGTCGGCGGCGCCTGCGAACGCTGCGGCGGTGAAGTGGTCCGCAAGGTGAAAAGCCAGTGGATGCTCAAAATCACCGACTATGCCCAGCGGCTCATTGACGATCTCGATCTGGTCGATTATCCCGAGCGGGTACGGGCGCAGCAGATCCACTGGATCGGGCGTTCCACCGGTGCGCAGGTCACCTTCCAGACCACGGCGGGCCAGCCGGTCGAGATTTATACCACCCGGCCGGATACCCTGTTCGGCGCGACTTATATGGTCATGTCGCCCGAGCACCCGCTGCTTGACCAATGGGCGGGGATTATCACCAACATAGAGGACGTGCGCGCCTATCAGGAAGAGGCCGCCCGCAAGTCGGATTTCGAACGCACCGAGGTGGCCAAGGATAAGACGGGCGTAATGCTCGAAGGGGTGCGCGCCATCAATCCGGTCAACGGGAAGGAAATCCCGATTTTCATCTCCGATTACGTACTGGTCTCCTATGGAACGGGCGCCATTATGGCGGTGCCCGGTCACGATACCCGCGACTGGGAGTTCGCGAAAAAGTTCGGTTTGCCCATTATCGAGGTAGTCAAGGGCGGCGACGTGGAAAAGGAAGCGTTCACCGACTGCGCCACCGGTGTGATGGTCAATTCCGGCTTCCTCGACGGCAAGACGGTGGAGGAGGCCAAGGTTGCCATCCTCGATTGGCTCAAGGAAAAAGGCGTGGGCGAGAGCAAGGTCAACTTCAAGCTGCGCGACTGGGTTTTCTCCCGCCAGCGGTATTGGGGCGAACCCATTCCGATCGTCATCTGCCCGCACTGCGGCTACGTTCCGGTACCGGAGAGCGAGCTGCCGATTAAGCTGCCCATGGTGGAAAGCTACGAGCCCACCGACAACGGCGAATCGCCGCTGGCCGCCATTGACGATTGGGTGAACACCACCTGCCCGCACTGCGGCGCCCCGGCCAAGCGGGAAACGGACACCATGCCCCAGTGGGGCGGATCCTCGTGGTATTTCCTGCGTTACTGCGATCCGCATAACGACGAGACGATCGCGTCCAAGGAGGCGCTGGAATACTGGATGCCGGTCGATTGGTACAACGGCGGTATGGAGCATACCACGCTGCACCTGCTGTACAGCCGGTTCTGGCACAAATTCCTGTATGATATCGGCGTGGTGCCCACGCCCGAACCCTATGCCAAGCGGACGAGCCATGGCATGATTCTCGGCGAGAACGGGGAGAAGATGTCCAAATCCCGCGGCAATGTGGTCAATCCGGACGATATCGTTGCCGAATACGGGGCGGACACCATGCGCCTGTATGAGATGTTCATCGGCGACTTTGAGAAGGCCGCCCCGTGGTCGAGCGCGAGCATCCGCGGCTGCCGCCGCTTCCTTGAGCGGGTCTGGGGGCTGCAGGACAGCATTGTGCCGGGAGACGGGATTCGTCCCGCCTTGGAAACCGCCGTGCACAAGACCATCCGCAAGGTGGGCGAGGACGCGGAAAACCTCAAGTACAACACGGCCATCGCCGCGATGATGGCCCTGCTCAACGATCTGACGGCGGCGGGCGGCCCCACCAGGGAAGAATACCGCATTCTGCTGCTGCTGCTCAACCCCTTCGCTCCGCATATGACGGAGGAAGCGTACGAACGCATGGGGTTTGGCCGCATCGCCTGCAAAGATGACGATACAATCAAGTGGCCGGCCTATGACCCGGCGAAATGCGTCGAGGACACGGTGGAAATCGTGGTCCAGGTATGCGGCAAGATCCGCGCCCGGCTGACGGTGCCGGCGGATGCGCCCGCGGATGAGGTAATCGCCTTGGCTAAGGCGGAGGAAAAGGTCGCCGCGTCCATTGCGGATAAAACCCTCGTCAAAGAATTGTATGTGCCCGGCAAGCTGGTCAATCTGGTTGTCAAGCCCTGACCAAAAATGTCGGGAACTGGATGACGGAAATTTGCCTGAAACCCTTGACGAAACGATTTCGGTGCGGTATAATAGTCCACGCGCAATGCAAAATTAGCCCCTGCTATTTAGCGGAGGGAGGGAATACGATGTCAGAAGTTCGAGTGAAAGAGAATGAGAGCCTGGACAGCGCGCTGCGCCGTTGGAAAAAGTCCTGTGCCCGTTCCGGCGTTCTTGCCGAGGTGCGCAAGAGGGAACACTATGAAAAGCCGTCCGTCCGTCGCAAGAAGAAGTCGGAAGCGGCCCGCAAAAGAAAATACAAATGAGTAAAAGCGGGCAGCACTGCCCGCTTTTTTCATCTAAGGAGGCCGGCATGTCCATTTTCTATCCCACCCTGCTCAAACCGGCCATTACGGCTGTCACGGCGGAAGAGCTGCGCCGCCTCGGCGCACGCGGTCTGCTGCTCGATGTGGATAACACGCTGACCACCCACGGAAGTCAGGAGGTGGCGCAGGAGGTGGTGGCGTGGCTGCGCCGTATGGAGGGAGAAGGATTCCTCCCCACGGTGGTATCCAACGCATGCGAAAAGCGGGTCGCTCCCTTTGCGGCGCGGATCGGGCTGCAATTCATCGCCTTCGCGTGCAAGCCGCTGCCCTTCGGGTTCCTCCGGGCAGCCAAACGACTCGGCTTGAAGCGGCGGGAATGCGTGGTCATCGGGGACCAGACCTTTACCGATATTCTGGGAGCGCGGCTGTGCGGGATGCCGTGTATCCAGCTGCTGCCCATCCAGATGGAGGAGAACAAGCCGCTCGTGCTGTTCAAGCGGCGGCTGGAAAAGGGAATACGGAAGCGATATCGGCGCCGGCACCCGCTGCCGCCGGCCGAAGAGAAACCGACAGGAGGAGACGGATGACGGTACGATTCGGCCCGGCGGGCAACAGCGATTCCTTTTATGCCGCCGGGCACAAGGCGACGCTCGAGGCCCCCGGCTGGCTGGCCCGGATGGGGCTGGGGCTTTACGAATACCAGTGCGGGCGGGGTGTGCGGGTGACCGAAGAGACGGCCCGCGCCCTGGGCCGGGAAGCGGCCGTACAGGGGGTGGAGCTGTCGCTGCACGCGCCGTATTATATCTCGCTTGCCTCCGCTGAAGAAGAAAAGCGGGCCAAAAGCCTCGTGTATATCCGGGACAGCGCCCAGGCGATCGCTTGGATGGGAGGCAGCCGCATCGTGGTACATCCGGGCGGTCTATGCGGCCTGTCCCGGGAAGAGGCGACGGCGCTTGCCTGCGAGACGCTGCGCCGGGCGCAGGCGCTGCTCGACGAGGAGGGCCTGTCCCACGTGCATATTTGTCCCGAAACGATGGGCAAGATAAACCAGCTGGGGGATTTCGGCGAGGTCATGACCATGTGTGAGGTGGACGAGCGGTTTATCCCCTGCATCGATTTCGGGCATTTGAACGCCCGCACCCTTGGACAGGTGAATAATCGGGCGGCATTTGCCGCCCTGCTCGACGAGATGGAAAACCGGCTTGGACAGGAAAGGGGAAGGGCTTTTCATGCACACTTTTCCAAAATCGAGTATTCCAAGGGCGGGGAAAAGTGCCACCTTACCTTTGCGGATGCATGCTTCGGACCCGAACCGGGGCCGCTGATGGAACTGCTCGCCGAACGGGGGGCGGGGGCGTCCGTCATCTGTGAATCCTGCGGCACCCAGGCCGAAGATGCCGCCGCCATGCAGGCGCTGTACAAACAGGCGCTGGCGCGATAAGCGCCGTGCAGCCGGGGCAACCGATAGTTGCGGGACTGGAAAGCACAGGCGGTGGCGCGGCGGAGCCGGATTTGTTACCATGGAAGCATCATCGGGCGGACGGGAGGAAGAATTTCTTCTGTCCGTCTTACAGAAAGGTGTGGCATGGACAATATGAATATTGAAATGGCGAATCGGCTGGTACAGCTGCGCAGGAAAAGCGGCTTTTCCCAGGAGGGACTGGCCGCCCGGCTGGGGATAAGCCGGCAGGCGGTTTCCAAATGGGAGCGGGCCGAGGCGTCTCCCGATACGGACAACCTGATCGCGCTTGCCCGTCTGTACGGCGTATCGCTCGATGAACTGCTCTTTGCCGCCGGAGAGACGGAAGGGGACGCGTCCGCCCCGACAGATAGGCCGCCGCCGGAAGAGGTATATATCGGTCTGGATCGTATCCATGTGGTGGACGGCGGCGAGCGGGTGGACATCGGCCAGGACGGTATTTACGTGCAGGAGGGGCCCGGCGGCGACGAGGTGCAGATAGACGCCGGCGGTGTGCGGGTAAACGGTGAGCCGCTCTGGAGCCGGCAGAATTTCTGGCACGCGTTCCCCTATCCGGTGCTGACGGTTATTGTGTTTCTGCTGCTCGGGTTTCTGGGCGGCTGGTGGCACCCGGGGTGGATCGTGTTTTTGACCATTCCGGTATATTATATGATAGTGGAAGCCGCCGAAAAGAAGAAGCCGCTGCTGGACGGGGCCTACCCGGTGCTCATGGCCATTGTATACCTGCTGCTTGGGTTCTGCGGCGGCTGGTGGCATCCGGGCTGGATTGTGTTTTTAACCATTCCCTTGTATTACGGCATATCCCATACCTTGAAAGACGGTGACAGGACATGAAACGGATTTTAGTGCTCAACGGGCCCAATCTCAATCTGCTCGGCCTGCGTGAGCCGGGTGTGTACGGCAGCGAAAGCTACGACACGATTTGTGCGCGCATACGCCAGACGGCGGACAGCCTCGGGCTGCAGGCCGACTGCGCTCAGTCCAACAGCGAGGGCGGCCTCATCGACCGGCTGCATGCCGCGATGGGCGTATACGATGGGGTGGTGCTCAATGCAGGCGCCTATACCCATTACAGCTATGCCATGCGGGATGCCATTGCGGCTGTCCGGCTGCCGGTGGTGGAGGTCCATCTGTCCAATATCCACGCACGTGAGGAATTCCGCCACACCTCGGTCATAGCGCCCGTATGCCGGGGGCAGATCGCCGGTTTTGGCGCATATAGCTATATCCTCGCGCTGCATGCGCTGAAGGAGATACTCGCATGACGGCGCGGTGGGAAGCACTGGCGGCCCGGCTGCCGGACGAACGGGATGCAGCGCTTGTACTTTCGCCGGCAAACCGCCGCTATCTGACCGGTTTCGCCTCCAGCGACGGCGCGGTGCTGGTGACCAGTGAAGCAGGGTATTTCCTGACCGATTCCCGCTACATCGAAGCGGCACAGCGGCAGGTGCACGATATGAGCTGCGTATGTGCCGACGGATTGTTCCGCACGGTGAGCGAGCTCGCCTCGCGGCACGGAATTGGCCGGGTATTTATCGAGGCGGAACGGACGACTCTTGCCGAGCGCGATCGGCTGCAGAAAACGCTGGCCCTTCCGCTGGAAAGCGGAGGGGAGCTGGACGGCTGGCTTACGGCCATGCGTCTGGTCAAGTCGCCGGCCGAGCTGGACAAAATCCGGCAGGCGCAGGCATTGACCGCCTTCGGGTTTGACCGGATTCTGGAACGCATCCGCCCCGGGCGGACCGAACGGGAGATTGCGCTCGACTTGGAATTTCTCATTCGGCGGGAAGGGGCCGAGGCGGTGGCCTTTGATTTCATTGTGGTGTCAGGCCCCAATTCCTCGCTGCCCCACGGGGTGCCGTCCGACCGGGTCGTGGAACGGGGCGATCTGGTTACAATGGACTTCGGCGCCGTGGTGGACGGCTGGCATTCCGACATGACGCGCACGGTGGCGGTCGGCTGCATCGGCGAGGAAGAAAAACGGGTATACGACACGGTGCTCGAGGCGCAGAAGGCGGCACTGGCCGTCTTGCGGGCCGGGCTCCCCTGCGTGCAGGGAGATGCGGCGGCACGGAATAGCATTGCGGCGGCAGGATACGGCGCATATTTCGGCCACGGCACGGGCCACGGCGTCGGCGTCGAAATCCATGAAGCGCCGCGGCTTTCCCCGCGGGCTGGGGAGGAGTGCCTTGCCGCGGGCAGCGTGGTGACGGTGGAACCGGGCATCTATCTGCCGGGCCGGTTCGGCGTGCGCATCGAGGATATGGCCTTTATCACCGAGACCGGGTGCGAAAACCTCACCGCGTGCCCCAAGGATCTGCTCATTGTGTGAGAAATGGGCCGATCCGGGCGAATTTTTCAAGAAATTTCCGGTCCGGGGGTTGCAATCTTTCGGGCAATACGGTAGAATGATATACGTTGTATAAGGGAGGCCCGCAGCGGCCCCGGTTCTCATCAGAAAGGAATGGTCAATCGAATGGTTTCTGCAGGTGATTTCCGCAACGGCGTGACGTTTGAAATGGACGGCAACGTCTATCAGATTATTGAATTTCAGCATGTAAAACCCGGCAAGGGCGCGGCTTTCGTTCGCACCAAGATCCGCAACGTTATTGCCGGTACGGTGGTGGAAAAGACTTTCAACCCCAACGATAAATACCCCACCGCCTATGTCGAGAGAAAGGACATGGAATATTCCTACAACGACGGCGACCTGTACTATTTCATGGACGGGGAGACCTACGAGCTGCTGCCGATCGGCAAGGATGTCCTGTCGGATAACTTCAAGTTTGTTAAAGAGAACATGGTGTGCAAGGTCATGTCCTACAAAGGCAAGGTGTTCGGCGTGGAGCCGCCCAACTTTGTCGAGCTGCAGGTCACCAAGACCGATCCCGGCTTCAAGGGTGACACCGCCACCAACGCGACCAAGCCCGCCACCCTTGAAACGGGTGCCGAGGTGCGCGTCCCTCTCTTCATTGACGAGGGCGAAATGATCCGCATCGATACCCGCACCGGCGAGTATATGGAGCGCGCATAATCCAGGGGTTCCCGCATACGCTAAGACATATTTTGTATAAAGGAGGGACAGCACATGACTGTCACAGAAAAGGTCGCCTACCTAAAAGGGCTGGCTGAGGGCCTCGAAATCGAGGAAAAATCCAAGGAAGGCAAGCTGCTCACCGCGATTATGGATGTCCTGTCGGATCTCGCCGTGAGTGTGGAGGATCTGGAGGATTACACCGCCGAACTGACCGAGCAGGTGGACGCCATCGACGAGGATCTCGACGCGCTCGAAGGGGAAGTTTATGGTGACGACGAGTGCGACTGCGATGACTGCGACGACGAGGATTGGGATGAGGAATTCTACGATGTGACCTGTCCCAACTGCAACGAGGAGTTCAACGTCGATGAGGAAACCCTCATGGAAGGCAGCATCAACTGCCCCAACTGCGGCGAGCATCTCGAGTTCGACATCGATGAGTGTGATTGCGGCGATTGCGGCGACGAAGGCTGCGGCTGCGGCTGTCACGGCGATGACGAGGACAAATAATCTGTATTTTGGCGGGGCCGCTGCAAAACCGATTGGAGTTGCAGCGGCCCTCCTTGTTATGGTGCGGGAGGATCGGAACGGATGAGAAAAGAGTGGAGCAGACGATTGGCGGCCGGACTGGCGGCGTGTATGCTGCTGCTGGGATCCGGCTGCGCACGGGACGAGTCTACCCGGGCGGAAAGCGGCGGAAGTACCGCCGGTACGGCCGGCATGACCAGTTCGACGGCGGTACCGGCGGCAACGACCGGCACGACCGGCCAATCGACTGTGGCCGATACCGGGACAACCACAGCCGCCGCGGCCACGACGACGGTCGCGGCCACGACGGCCGGACCGGCGGATGACCGGGAAGCGGTACGGCAGCAGCTGACCTCGGGGCGCATCGCGGCGATATATAAGACCACCTATACCAGTCTGTTCAGCCGGCTGAACGCGGACGGGTATTTTCAGGAATCGGTGACGGGACGCTACAAAGGGGAATATGTGCGATCCATCGGGGCGCTGGTCAAGCTGGCGCTTGAGGCGGGAGATGTTGAGGCGGCGCAGCGGGCGCTGCGGTTCGTCACCGATACCATGACAGCGCATGCGCTGGAGTATTTTCCCTTTACCATCAGCGCGGACAAGAAAACGGTGCGCCGCGAGGATGAACTGGACGGCCGGGCGCATTTTGTGCTGGGCTGGGCGCTGACGGCGCTGGCGGCAGGACCGTCCGCCTATGAGGATGAGACATATGAGATGGTCGTGCGGGAGATGGACGCTTTTTTCAGCGAAGCATACCGGTGCAGCGATGCGGATTCCCCGGCTTTCGGGCTGCTTTTCAACGATCGGTTTACCCACACCCGCATGAAAAACGGCGAGGACTACTGGCATTGCTGGGATACGCTGACCAACCATTTCGCAGCCGCGGCCGCGGAAAATCTGATCGCAGTGGCCCGGCGGCGGGGCGACACTGCACGCGCCGACCGGTGGCAGGGATATCTGGACGATTTGGCGGCAGGAATACGCCGGGGGCTGACCCGCACAGTGGACGGCAAGACGGTATATCTTGAGCTGCTGAATAAAGGGACAAACGGACCGGAAGCGGAAACGGGAATGAGCTGGGTGTGCCTGAGCCCGGTGGCCGCCGAATGGAGCGGGCTGGATCTGACCATTCTGGCCAACACGGCGGATTATATGTACCGCACGTTATGGAAAGAGGCGGCGGGCGGCGGCTATCTGGCGTGCGAAGGGAATGCCGCCGGTAAGGTGAATAAGGACTGGATTCTCGGCAAAAGCGTGGGCTGGGACATCGAAGCGGCCCGCCTGCGCGGCGACTGGGGGCATATCCGGGCATGGTTCGGATTTCTTGAGGCCAATCACACGGGCGATTTGTTCATGGAGAAGATGAAAAAAAGCGGGAGCAAATGGAAAGTAGAGGACGCGGGCAACGGTGAGCAGTGCATCTGGTTCGTCTGGGCGCTCGCCCGTCTGCGCAAGGAACTGGGGCTGCCGGTTGCGCCGTGACCGGTGATGTCTAACCGCTCGGTTTGCGGGCATACTAACGCCATCAAGGAAAAGGCGGTGGTGGTATGCGGGCAGCGCAGAGAGGGCGTTTATGCTTAAAGGGACAATGGTCGCGCGCGGTGACGGTGCAGCTGATAGGGACGACGGCAGGACTGGTGCTCCTTATCATCGAGCTGCTGGCGCTGCGTCTGACCGGGATCGGGGCGGAGCAGACGGTGCATGTGGCCGACTGGCTGGCCGATGCCGCGGTATGGCCGCAGGCCGCCATCATCGCCGGGGTGGCGCTGCTCGACCTCCTGCTCCTTTCGCCGCTCAAGCTGGGACAGGCGGCGTATTACGACGCGCTGGCGGCGGGACAGGAGGCACCGGCAGGGGAAACCTGCGCGTTTCGGGCGCTCCCGCACGCGGTCCCGCAAGAGGAAAGCGAGACGCTTTCGCTGACCCATGAATTTGTACCGCCGCAGAAGGAAGACGAACCCGAATCGGCGGTGCCGGTGCAGGTGATTTGGCAGTTTTACCGGAATGGATACGGCCGGGCGGTGGCCTGGCGCGCCATATTGTGGGGCTGGCGCACGCTGTACGGATTTTTCTGCTTTTTGCCGGCTGCCTTGCTGTTCGGATACGGGGAGATGATCCGGATGACGGGGGATACCACGCCGCTGGCCGATATAACCCGGCTGTTCTGCGGGGCGTTCGGCCTGTTTGCTCTGCTGGCCGGCTGGGTGGTGCAGCAGCTGCTCATGCTGCGGTATATGCCGGCGCAGTACCAGCTTGCACGCATGCCGTCGGGGCGCGGCGCCGTGCGTGCGGCGCTGCGGGAATCCCGCCGCCTCATGAAAGGCAACGTAGGCCGCACGGCGTGGCTGTATATCGGGTTTTCCGGCTGGCTGCTTGCCTGTGTGTTGGTGGTGCCGTATTATTACGTGTCCCCGCTCTTTTTGACAACGCGGGCCGCGTATGTACGCCGGCTGACGAGACGCGAGGAGGCGCAGGCAACACCGCGGCTGCGGCAGGTGCATGCCTCCCACGGATAGGAGGGAAAAGAATATGCAGGTATCCATCCGGATGGCTTCGGCGGCAGACGCCGCGGCGCTCCGGGCGATTTATGCGCCGTATGTGGAGAAGACGGCGGTGAGCTTTGAGTGTACCGTGCCGGCGGCGGAAACGTTTGCACAGCGGATCGAAGCGGTATTGCGCCGATATCCGTATCTGGTGGCGGAGATGCAGGGGGAACCGGTGGGGTACGCCTATGCCGGGCCGTTCCAACAGCGTGCCGCTTACGACTGGGCGGCGGAGACCAGCGTGTATGTGCGGGAGGACTGCCGCGGTAAAGGGATTGGACGGCGGTTGTATACGGCGCTGGAGGAAGCCCTGCGGCAGCAGGGAATAGCGAATGCATACGCTTGCGTGGCCTTTCCGCCGGAGGAGGATCCGTATCTCACCCGGGACAGCGTCGCCTTTCATGAGCAAATGGGATACCGGCTGGTGGGGCGGTTTCACCAATGCGGATACAAGTTTCATCGGTGGTACGACATGGTCTGGATGGAAAAGTTCATTGGCCCCCATCCCGAGAGGCCGGAAAGACCCTTTGCACCGTGAACCGGTGCTTGCAATTTGGGGCTGGAGACGGTATAATGTCTCTTAATGGGCGCTGTAACGGGACGGCGCGGAAAGGGGCAGGTTATGGCAAAGAAAATAACGCTCGAGGAAATGTCACTGTATCGCAGGCTGCTTGTCGGGTTTTCTGTGGGGCAGTATGTGCTGGCGATGGTGTATTACATATACCGCATGGTCAATGTCCCGGCCATCCTCACGTTGATCGGCGTGTGTGTGGCAGGGGTTCTGCTTTCACAGTTTGCACCGTGGAAGTATCGGGCGGTGCGCATCGTGACACGGGTGATATACACGCTGGTATTTTTAGTGGGGGCCATTCTCATGCCGCTGACGCTGCTGCTCAGCCTGTCGTTGCGGGTATACGGCGATTACTGGCGCATGACGGTCACGGTCATGATGAGTATGATGCAGTGGGTGTTTCTTGCGCTGTATCCGCTGTTGGTGGCAGCGGCCTTTAAGGGGAAGAAGTGGGATGTCATTTCCCTGCGGGTGCTCAGTGTGGCGGAATGCATCACCGCTGTGGTGATGGGCATTTTGTCCTATCAGTACGGCTACATCTCCATGAGCATTGCCAACGATTATTTCAACGTCTTTTATGTGCTCTGCATCGCGGCAACCACGGCATTGGTATTCATCGTGCATCCGATACACCTGCCTTTCCTCAAAAAGAAGGGGCAGACGGACGAACCGGAGGATAAACCGGAAGAAGAACCGGTCAAAGAAGAAGCCGCTCCCGAACCGGCGGAGGAGCGTCCTGCCATCGGACGGGTATTCCGCGACTTGGGCGATGAAAAGCCGCTGCCGCCCGAAAAGCCAAAACGTGCAAAAAAGCGTGCTGCAAAGGATAAGACGGCCGAAAAGTAAAGAAAACCGGCAGGCTGTCACCTGCCGGTTTCCCATATTCGCATATATTATTCGGTTTTCAAGCGGGTTTCTGCGTTGCGCAGCAGATTGAACAGGGAGGTCGCAAAAAGCGGATATTGCGCGGTGATGTCGTCGGGCAGTATCGCGGGCAGCCGATCGGCCGGAACGCCGGCATCTTCTCCGACGCTGTGGCCCGAGGCCAGATGGCTCACCCGTGCGGCCGTGCGGCTCAGTTCTCCGACAACGGCCGGCCCGAACAGGTATTCTTCCAGCGAGAACATGGCGGTCGGATTTTTCGGATTGGCGGTGTACAAGGCGCGGAACATGGCATATACCGCCGTCGTCAGATAAGCCGAAACCTCCGTGGTCAGCGCCTTATTGTTGCATTTCTGCAGCAGGTCAAAGAGGATATGGATGGAATTGACCAGCAGCTTTTTGTTGAGTACGGGCAGCACACTGCCGCGGAACTGGTTATCCCGGGCGGCGGGATCGTTCTCGGGGATTTCCTCCACGGCGATGACCGCGCCTGTTTTGTCCGCCGTACGGCCAAGCAGATAATCGGTTGAGACATTATAATAATCCGCGGCACGCACCACGAATTCGAGTCCGCATTCCCGAATGCCTTTCTCATAATGGGAGAGGAGCGCCTGCGACACCTGCAAATCGATGGCCGCTTGCTTTTGGCTGGTGCCGCGCTCCTTGCGCAGCAGGGTCAGAATCCGTGGGAAGGCGGTGTTCATAAGTCCCCTCCATGCCGTTGTGGCAATCAGATTTTGGATAAAAGTTGCATAAAAAACCGCCCTTCACCGGCGGAACCGGCAAAGCGGCAGGTTGAGTGTGAAGATATACCGCATGTTTATTATTATACTAAAACGGATACGTTTTGTAAATCGTCAAATTGTGATTTTTCTGGGGGAATTTTAATGAAAACATACAAAATCCATTTGATTCGGCATGGACGCACCGAGGCCAATGAAAAAGGGCTTTATATCGGCTTAACCGATCTGCCCCTGTCCCCCGAAGGCTTGCGCGAACTGTTGGAGCTCAAGGAAAAATACGAGTATCCGGGTGCGGCCCGCTTTTTTACCAGCCCGCTTACCCGCTGCCGCCAAACGCTCGAGGTGTTGTACCCCGGCTGCCACCCCGAGGTGGTGGAAGGGTTGGCCGAATGCGATTTCGGCGACTGGGACGGGCGCAGTGTGGCCGAATTGCAGAGCGATCCGCTTTTTTTGCGCTGGATGGCGGGGGATAAGGTGTCAATTCCCGATGGTGAAAGCGCGGAAGCTTTCCAGAAGCGGGTGATGGAGGCGTTTGAAGAGGTGGTGCGCGAGCTGATGCGCACGGGGGATACCGAAGCGGTTATCTGCACGCACGGCGGGGTCATTATGCTGATACTGATGGCCTATGCGCTGCCGCGGCTGGAGATGAGCGACTGCGTTGCCGAAAGCGGTAACGGGTTCACGCTGCGGATCACGCCGTCCGTCTGGATGCGGGAGCCGGTCGCTGAGGCGCTGTGCATGATTCCGTGGGAGAAAAAATAAATGCAGTTTGATCCGAATAGAAAGAAGCAGCGGGTTTTGCGAAAACCCGCTGCTTCTTTATGCCAGGATGAGGGCCACGAATTCCAACGGGGTGTCTCCCGTGTTGGCCAGGGCATGGCCGGATCCCGAGGGAGTATGGGTCACATCGCCCGGTCCCACGTCGACAAGCGTCCCGTTATCGTTGTAGCAGCCATGGCCGGCGAGGATATAATAGGTTTCGCTTTCGCCGTGGTGCTCATGATACCCGAGAGAACAGTGCGCTTCCAGCGTGACATGTGAGAAGAGGCGGCAATGTTCGCCCCGATTCTCCGGAGTAAGCAGCGATTCCAACAGGGTATAGCCTTCGCCTCCGGCTTTGCGTTCGGTGCGTTCCGTGGTGCGTTCGGTATGATGGGTTATCATGTTGGCTTATCCTTTCTTCAAGCGTTTCAGCCCCAGTAGGGGGCGACAATCTGATGGGCGGAGTTTTCGGTAACGCTGTAGTAATGGGTGAGGATCTCGTCGTATGTCCAGTAAAGCGGGTTGCCGTCCTCGTCGGTGCCGTATGGTTCATTTGCATAGCCGATGGCCCCAAACTGGCTCATACCCACGCCATGGCCGTTGCCGTACACCTGGAAGGTCATCATGCCGGTGTCGGCATCGTATTCCTTAACGTAAAAGCAGTGGGAACGCATATTGACCGTAGGGGTACCCTCCGCCGCGGTGTTGACAACTTCGCGCATTTTCTTTCCAGTAAGCACCGCGGTTTGGCCGCCGCTCAGGGTATAGCGGACATTGGTATCCTTGACGTATTTGCCCGGCTGGGAATCCCAGGAAACGGCGTAAATGAGCGGTTCGTTATCCTTGGGAACATAGGAAATTGCCATAACGGATCCCCCCCCAAAGGCGGCCTTCAGCTTGGCCTCAAAATCGGCCCGGCTCAAAGTAAAGGTGGATTGATAAGGATAGTCTTTTCCGCCGTTGTATTTTTTGATGATGCTCTCGGTATCCCACAGGCTGGGAACCGATTGCAAATAGGGATGATCCGCGCCAAAAACGTTGCGGTTATTCGCCGTGACGCCGGGGGAGGCGGAAAAATACATGGTGCAAATCGGCGCTTCTGCCGGATTGGTTTTGGTCAAATCGAGCAGTTTTACCCCGGCAACACGGCCCACCGCTTCGTAAACCGCCTGGTGGTGGGGATTGGATAGATCGAGGGCAGGTAAATTGGGCTGTTCGTAAATGGGACTATCGTTCTGGCAATAATATAAGACATGGGTATACGAGGCGACGGCCTGCGCCTCGATGGCGGCGGTGGAATTGGTGATGCAGCGCTCATTGCCCATCTCGAGCAGAACGAACCGGGAGAGGATTGCCTGCAGTTCCTCCTTATTGGACGCGGTGAGCACCTCGCCCGTTCCGTCTTTGACGCAAAAATTCCTGAGATATACGCTTTCGGGCTGTACCGGGTCATAAATGGTGGTGTCCGGCGGCTCGGCAGAGGCACTCGGCGGCACGGTGCTGTCCGTTGTGGTCGTCGTGGTGGCCGTGGTGGCCGAGGTGGTGGTCGTCGTACGAGAAGTGCTGGTCGTGGTGGACCGATCCTCCTCCTTCGTGGTTGCGGAAGTACCCGCCGTGCGGTCCGTCGTGACATCGCCGGTTACCGATACGCTGGTTTCGGGCTGGGTCGTGAGCTCACCGCTGGGCGCGGTTGATTCAGCCGCCGTGGTAGTGGGGGTTTGCACGGGAGGCGTATAGTCGGGCTGTACGGTATACCACATGGGCGGCATGATGACATCCCGGTTTCTGGTAAGGCCGCTCATATCGGCGGCAGTGGATTCCCCTTCCCGCACGGCGCGTGCCGCCACGACCAGTTCCGCTCCCGGAAAGCCGAGTTCCACGTTGGCAGGAGTGGAAAGCAGCAGCAGGTCGTCGCTCGCCTCCACATCCACCGGTACGTCGTACAGCGAGCGGTCGCGGATGTCCTGGGTAAAAGCAAGGACATCCTCATCGCTGCTCAGCGGGACGCCGGCATAGGTAAAGGAATTTTCCCGTCCGTCCACGATCATGACGGCAAAAATTTTCCACTGCCGGTCATGATACAGCGTATTCATCTCGATAAGGGGATGCGTTTCAAGAAATTCCATGCTGGAATAGTAACGCATGAGTTCCGAGAAGCTCTGGTCATCCTGGTTGTTATTGCCGTAAATGACGGTGGCGCGGTTGACCGAATCGGGGGAAACAAGCGCCGTGCTGCGGTCAAAGAAAGGCACGCCGAAGCGGGAAGCTTTCTTTTCAAAGTTATGTGTCCGGTAATATTCGTCGCCGGGATCCTGCATCACGGGGTAATTGATATGCGTGTCGTCGATCTTGATCCAACCGGCCACATCGCTGTTCATGCTGTACAAGCCGTAAAAGCGGGCACTCATGCCTGGGGGAAAGTCCTCGGGAGAAAACGTGTTGAGGGCACCGTCCGAGACATCGGCGGTGTAAAGGTCGGCAAGCTTGTTCATCAGCACGCGGTTGCTTTGGGGCAGCAGCACATAATGCCAGGTGAGCAGCGTGCCCGCGACCAGGAAGATCAGCACCGCCGCCCAGGCGATGATTTTTCGCCACCGCTGGGAACGGGTATCCCCTTTCCAGGGGAATAGCGTGGCAAGAAAACGGCGGGAGTTCGCCGATTTGGGGGCGACGGGAATCACGGGAACGGGCGCTGCGACCGGCTCGAGCAGCTCACCGCCCGCCATGACGCCGGGCAGCGCCTCCAGATAACGCCGCACAAGATCCAGGGCATGGGAGGTGGCGATATACCGTACATATTCCCGATCCTGTGACGAATGGCCGGCAACGATCTTTTTCACCCAGGTGCGCTTTTCATCCGCCAGGGCGATATAGACGGTGCCGACCGGTTTCCCCTCGCTGGTATCGGGGCCGGCGACGCCGGTGATGCCCACACCGAGATCCGCCTGGCCGACGCGGCGGGCGCCCACGGCCATGGCACTGGCAACCTCGGGACTGACGGCGCCGTATTTTTGCAGCAGCTCCGCCGATACCCCGAGCACCTGGTGCTTGATTTCCGCCGAATAGGCGGCAATACCGCATTCAAATACAGCCGAAGCCCCTGCCACCTCGGTCAGACGGCCCGACAGCATGCCGGCAGTACACGATTCGGCGGTGGCGATTTTTTTCCCTTTTGCACGCAGAAGATCGACCACCGCTTTCTGCAGGCTGCCGCTGTCCACGCCATATACATTGGCGCCCAGGCGCTCGCGTATCGCGGCCACGACAGGGGCGCAAAGGGCACGCGCCGCCTCGGCGCTTTCCGCATGGGCGGTAACGCGCAGGGTCACTTCCCCGTCCTTGGCATAGGGGGCGACAGTGGGATTGGCTCCCGCGAGCAGATCGGCGACCCGTTCGGCGACGGCGGATTCGGGCACGCCGAAGATGCCAACCGTCTGCGAAAAGATGGTGCCGCCGGAAAAATGCGACAGATAGGGGGCCACATAGGACTGGAACATGGGGATAAGCTCTTTGGGCGGGCCGGGCAGCAGGATGATAACGCGCCCGTCCCGTTCGATCGCGCAGCCGGGGGCGGTACCGTGATCGTTCGGAAAGACAATACAGCCGGCGGGCAGCATCGCCTGTTTGCGGTTGTTCTCGGTCATTTCGCGCCCGGTACTGGCGAAATATTCCTCGATGCGCCGCCAGCTTTCCTCGTGCAGAACGAGCGGCAGCCCGAGCAGCTCGCATACCGTTTCGCGTGTCAGGTCGTCCGGCGTGGGGCCGAGGCCGCCAGTGATAAGCACAAGCTCGCTGCGCTCCAGGGCGAGGGACAGCACCCGCTTAAGGCGGGCGGTATTGTCTCCCACGGTGGACTGGTATAAAAGTTGTATGCCGTAGGCGGCCAATTCCCGTGACAGAAACTGGCTGTTGGAATTGAGGATATCGCCGAGCAGCAGCTCGGTGCCTACGGTGATAATCTCAGCGTTCATACAAGTTCCTCCATAGAGCTTACAGGGGCGCGGGGTGCAGTCGTTTGTGAACGGTGCGGCCGGATGAGAATGCGGCAAGCCGCGTCCGGCTGTGGGACGCTACGCAATGGGAAGGATACGTATATGTTCCAGCGCTTCGCTGAGAAGCGCCGGGATATCCAGCGCCGCCTCCGCCGCCTCCACGGCCGTGCGTTTCGGCCGGGTACGGGGATGACGCGGAGTAAACACGGTGCAGCAGTCTTCATATGGCTGAATCGAGATGGAAAAGGTACCGATGCGCCGGGCGATGGCGACAATTTCTTCCTTGTCCATGCCCACGACGGGCCGAAACACCGGCCGGTCCGCCACCGCATCGGTGCAGGCCATGGCGGGGATCGTCTGACTCGCGACCTGCCCGACGCTTTCACCCGTGATCAGGGCGCCGCAGTCCTCCTTTTCGGCCACGGCGCAGGCAATGCGCATCATGAAGCGGCGCATGATCAGCGTAAAAAGATCCTCGGGACAATGGCGCTGAATTTCCTCCTGGATATGGGTGAAGGGGACGATATGCAGCGTCATGCGCCCGGCATACCGTGCCACCTGCTCGAGGAGCGAAATCACCTTCTGTTCGGCGCGTTCGCTCGTATAGGGGGGAGAGGCGAAATGCACACAGGTGAGCTCCACCCCCCGCTTGGCCATCATATAGCCGGCAACCGGGGAATCGATCCCCCCCGAGATGAGCAGGGCGGCCCGTCCGCCGGTGCCCACCGGCATACCGCCTGCGCCGGGCAGCTGCGCCGCGTGGACGTAGGCGGCGAAATCCCGCACCTCCACCATCACCTCCACCTCCGGGTTATGCACGTCGACCTTCAGGTGGGGATAGGCTTCCAGTATCCGGCCGCCTACCTCGGCGCAAAGCTCCGGCGATTTGAGGGGAAAGGCCTTATCGCTGCGCTTAGCTTCCACCTTGAAGGTTTTGGCTTCCTGCAGCTGCGGGCGCAGGTAGGACACGGCGGCGGCACAGATGGCCTCCAGCTCCTTGTCGCACACCTGTGCGCGGGAAAAGGCAGACAGGCCGAACACGTCGGCGACGCGTGCGCAGGCTTCGTCCCAATCCACCGTTCCGTCGGGTTCGATGTAAATGGTAGACTGCGCCTTGCGGATGGAGAAGCGGCCGAGCGGCGCCAGACGGCGGCGCAGGTTTTTCATCAGTACGGCTTCAAAGGTACCGCGGTTGAGGCCTTTGAGGGCAAGCTCGCCGCTTTTTATCAGTAGAATTTCCCGGTTGTCAGACATGTAGTTTCCGTTCCTTTGTGTTATTCTTCCACGGCGGCCGGCTGGGTATCCTCGGCAGAAGGTTCAACCGAAGGCTCCGTCTCGCTTGGCGGGGTATCACTCGTCGGCGTGGTATCCTCCGTCGGGGCCGTGTCGCTCGACGGTGTGGTGTCACTGGAGGGGGTGGTGTCGCTTGATGGTGTGGTGTCACTGGAAGGTGTCGTGTCGCTCGACGGTGTGGTATCGCTGGTCGACGTGGTGGTATCCCCGCCTGTGGCGGGCGGCGCAGTCGATGTGGTGGTATTTTCACCACCTGTAGGAGTGGTGGGCGGCGTGGTCGGCGTCGTGGTGCCGGAAGTGGTGCCGCTTGTAGTGGCTGAACCGGTTGTATCTCCCGGACGGATAGTGCCGGTGTTCTGCGTGGTGCTGTCGGTGGAGGTCGAATCACCGGTGGGGAGCGTACCGATTCCGCTGCCGATGGTGGTGCTGGTCGAAGGCGAGGTCACGGTGGCCAGCGGGATGGTATAGCTCGAATCGGTATAGAAGGGATGAGGCTCCAGATCCTGCTTGGTATACCAGGCGTAAGGCATGATGACATCGTCGTTTTTGAGAATAGCGCGGGTGTCCACCGAGGTGGATTCGCCCTCCCGCACGCGGCGGGCGATCACAGCCAGGCGGCCGTCGCCGAGCACCCGTTTACTCGTACAGGTGGAAAGCACAAGCAGCTCGTCATCGGCGTTCACGTCCACGCTGTTGTAATCGTACATCGAACGGGCGCGGATCTCGTTGATATAATTGAGAAAATCGTCGTCGCTGCTGAACTGGGTACGCAGGTAGTTGAAGCGATAGCGCTGGTTTTGTTCCTCGTTGTCCACCATGACGACGGCAAACACCTTATACTGGTTTCGCTCATACAGGGTATTCATGGTGATGAGGGGGGCGGCGCGCACATTGTTGACGCTGTTTATAAATTTATTCAAACCGGAGAACATCTGGCCGCTGGCCATATTATGTCCGTAAACGATGAGAACTTTATTATAATCGTCAGGGCTTTCGATGGTGTTGCGCTCGTCAAAGAAAAGGGCGCCGTTTTTGTTGAGAGTATTGCCGTAAAAGTCTTGGGTCAGGTATTTCTCGTTATCTCCCGAATAGAGGATAGGATAGTTGATCTTGAGAAAGTCGTTGCTGGTGGTGGCGTTATACGTGATCCAGCCGCGCAGATCGGTATTGAGCGGATAGAGATTTTTAAAGGCGTCGTCCATCCCTTCGGGATAGGGGTAGTTTTCATACTGCGGGTCGACCACAGTGGGATGATCGGGGTCATACAATTCGCCCAGGCCGTCGTATACCGCCTTGTTGTTAGCGGGGATATATACCATATCATAGATAATGTAGGACACCGAGCCGATGAGCACCAGCAGCGCCACGATGAACACGCATTTGCGCACGATTTCCAGCGGCGCATCTCCCCGCTTGGGTATGACGCTTTCCAGCGCGCTGATGAGAATTTCCTTGATGGAACGCCGCGGCGGCGTCGCGGCGGCGGCTGCAGCGGGGGCCCCAGGAGCAGGAGAAGAAGGGGCGGGTACGGACGCGGTATGCAGCGGAACCGAAGACGGGGGTTCTGCTTGCGCCGCCGTATCGCCCGGGGAAGAAGGGGCGGCGTTTTCTGCCGGCGTGTTTGTTTTCGCCTCGGATTGTGCGCGGCGCCCGCCGGTCCGGTATTCCTGCATCAGACGCAGGACTTCCAATTCGTTTTTCATCGCGTCATCCATGGGGATGCCGCCGGATTTCTTTTCTTCGTTGGCCATGACGGCTGCACTTCCTTTCGGGGAAACAGGTTATTTTACACGTACGAGGGAGGTGACGGCCTCTTCCAGAGCGGCCAGAAGCTGCTCAATATCGTCCGTGGTATTGTCGCGGCAAAAGCTAATGCGCAGGGCGCTGTCCCGTTCGGCGGGAGGAAGGCCCAGCGCGGTCAGCACAGGGCTTTGCTTCCCCTTGGCGCAGGCCGACCCGCTTGAAACGGAGACGCCGCGCTGTGCCAGGAAATGCAGCAGCGTTTCGCTTTTGAAGCCGGGGAAGGAGACGTTGACGATGTATGGCACGCCCTTGGCGGGCAGATGGGGAACGACGGCGGTTTTCTCGCCCAGAACCCGCAGGCCGTCCAGCAATGCGGTGCGCAGTGCGGTGTAGTGCTGCATCTGTTCTTCGAAAGAAGGGAGGGCGGCGATCGCTTCGCCGAGCGCAGCAATGAGGGGAAGCGGTTCGGTGCCGGAACGCAGCCCCTTTTCCTGCCCGCCGCCGAGAGCACGGGGGAGAAGGCGCACACCGGGCCTGACGTACAGCGCGCCGACGCCCTTGGGGGCGTGCAGCTTATGCCCGCTCAGCGAGAGAAGGTCCACCCCAAGCTTGGCCGGGTGCACCGGCAGGCGGCCGACGGCCTGCACCGCGTCGGTGTGAATCAGGGCAAGGGGGGCACGCCGGCGGATGAGAGGCACGGCCTCTTCGATGGGGAGGCGCACGCCGGTTTCGTTGCCCACAAGCATGGCGCTGACAAGGAGCGTGTCTTCCCGGCAGGCCTGCGCGAGTCGCTCAGCGGGGATGCCGCCTTCCTCGTCGGGCATGACGCGGGTGACTTCAAATCCCTGTTTTTCCAGTTCGTCAAAGCAGGCGGCAACCGACGGATGCTCGATGGCGGTGGTCACCAGATGGCGCCCGCGCCGGCGGCCGGCCGCGGCCGCGCCGAGCACGGCCAGGTTATTCGCTTCGGTACCGCCCGAGGTGAAGGTGACGGCTTCGGCCGGACAGGCGAGCAGGGAGGCCACGGCGCGCCGCGCCGCATGCAGCTCCTGTTCCGCCGCAAACCCGACCGCATGCCGGGAAGAGGGGTTGCCGTAGCAGGCGGTCATCATGGCATAGGCCTTATCCGCCGCCGGCCTGCAAACGGCGGTGGTAGCGCTGTTATCCAGATATGCTTGCCTCAAGGTTGAATTCCTCCGCACGGCGTTTGTAGATTGCATACCCCTTTCCCGGTGGAAGCGGAGATGTGCAGAGGGAACGCCGTTATCCTATTATATAATAAAATGCGTAAAGTTACAACCTTTGTTTTATTGGATTTGCCCGTCCGGAACAGGTGTTACAGCTTTGTCATTTCTTTGGCCAAATTGTCACAAAAGTGTCATCGCTTTGTAATCAAATGCGGTATCTTTTTATGGCACAGGCGTATACAATATAAGCATAGGTAAGCCCCCTGAGGGCGGAAAGGAGTGACCCCTGTGAAAAAGATGGGTAAATATGTTTGGATGGTACTGGCTTTCGTGCTGCTGTTTTCTTTCGCGGGGCTCATGGCCAGCGCGCAGGAGGTCGGCTATTGGAGCGAACGGATCGATGAGGAAGGGCGCGTGGTACGTGTGTTCACCTACACCGAGCCGATTGTCATTACCGAAATAGAAGGCGAGCCGATGGAGGAGGATTTGCAGGGGGACGATCCCGCACTTCCGCCCGCCGATCGGATCGAACAGGTAGTGGAAGCGCCGGTATATTTGTCCGACGGCGCCAGCGCGCATCAGACGACCGAAACGGTCGGCTTCACCGCGGGCGTGATTGCGCTGGGCATTCTGTCGCTGGCGGGACTGGCCATTGCATTTTATAAGGCGATATAATATAATTAATATAAGGGAAGAGACGATAAAAAAACAGGCACCGCCCTGCGGCGGGAAGCATAGAATATAAAAAGAAGGGATGTGGCGGATATGAGCAGAGTTTGGCTGGTTCTTACCGCGGTGTGCGCGGCGGCGGTCGCGGCGCTGTGCTTCTGGTACAGAAAGGAACGCGGGGTCCGGCATAAGCCGCTGGTCGAAGATTTTCGCTATCGTTGACGGTACATAGTCAGGGGCATTTATGTTCCGCCTCTGAGAAAAAAGCGCTTGCAGGCCATGTATTGCGGCCCGCAGGCGCTTTTTCTTCGGCCCGTTTTGTATGGCTGGCTGAACAGTTTGACAAAACGGAAGAAACCCAATACAATATGTTTAGATGGATTAACGGTGTTTTAAAAGTCAGGACGGTGATCGCATGTACAATCCTCAGCTGGAAACGTTTCTGTGCGTGATGGAATCCGGCAGCTTCAATAAGGCGGCGGAGCGCCTGTATATTTCCCCGCCGGCGGTCATCAAACAAATCAATCTGCTGGAGGAAAGCCTGAACCTGCAGCTTTTTGTCCGGACGCACCGGGGGCTTCAGCCGACCAAGGCGGGGCAGTCCCTCTATCAGGATGCCAAGTATATCATCCAATACTGCCGTGACTCGGTCACCCGGGCGAAAAACGCGATGCAGGAGTCGGACAGCGTCATCCGCATTGGCACGTCGCCCATGACCCCGGCGCAGGTGCTGGTGGACCTGTGGCCCAAGCTGCAGGAGGACTGCCCCAATACAAAGTTTCAGCTTATCCCTTTTGAGAATACCCCGGAAAACGCCCGGGAAATTCTGGCCAATCTGGGACAGAACATCGACGTGGTGGCGGGCATCTTTGACGAGACCATGCTGAACCTGCGTCAGTGCGCGGGGCTGGGCATTTCGCGGGAGCCCATCTGCTGTGCGGTATCCATCCATCACAAACTGGCCCAGAAGGACAAGCTGACCGTACAGGATTTATATGGGGAAAACCTGATGCTGATGCGCCGCAACTGGAGCCATTATGTGGATTTACTGCGGGACGATCTATGGAAAAATCATCCCCAAATCCACATTATCGATTTTGATTTTTACGACGTGTCTGTCTTCAACCAGTGCGAAAACAACAACTGCGTGCTGATGGCCATTGAAAATTGGCGGTATGTGCATCCGCTTCTTAAAATTATGCCGGTGGATTGGGGGTATACGATCCCGTTTGGCCTGCTCCATTCCCCGGAGCCTTCTCCTGTTGTGGAGCGGTTCCTGCGGGCGGTGGAAAAGGTATCCGCTTCCTGACGGGAACGAATCCGACGGCCTTCCCTATATGGTATTGCGAATCGAGACGTCTGCGGATGTCTCGATTTTTTACTATATTCACCATGCATAGGAATACAAGCGGGGACGGGGAAAAAGATATAACCCTATGGTTTTTACTGCGTAACGAATGGAGACTTCTGCTTTCCGGACAGCGGGTTTACAATCATAGCAGAAGGAGATGAGCAAATGCAGACAAGAAGGTTAGGAAAGGATTTGTCTGTTTCCGCCGTGGGTCTGGGCTGTATGGGGTTTTCCCACGCATACGGCCCGCCGACTGGAGAGAAGGAGGCGGTCAGCCTGCTGCGCCGGGCCGCGGAAATCGGCTATACTTTTTTTGATACCGCCGAGGTTTACGGTACGGCAGCGGATCCGCACATGAACGAGCGGCTGGTGGGCGAAGCGTTGGCCCCGGTGCGGAACCAGGTGGTTATCGCCACCAAATGCGGTCTGCGGTTTGATTATACAAGCGGCCGCGTACCGCTGCCGCTGATCCCCGATTCACGTCCCGCAGTCATCCGCCAATCGGTGGAGGGATCCCTGAAACGCCTGGGCACCGATCACATCGACCTGTATTTTCAGCACCGCATCGATCCGGCGGTTCCGCCGGAGGAGGTGGCGGGCGTTATGGCCGACCTCATACGGGAGGGCAAGATCACCCACTGGGGCATCTCGGAGGCAAATGCGGATTATCTGCGCCGTGCCCACGCGGTCTGCCCCGTGACGGCGGTGCAGAACCGCTATTCCATGATGGCCCGGCAATATGAACCGCTGTTCCCGGTACTGGAAGAGCTTGGCGTGGGACTGGTGGCTTTTTCCCCCATGGCCAACGGTTTCCTCACCGGCCGCTATGGCAAGGGGGAGCACTTCGACGCCAAAAACGACTACCGGGCGGGGATGCCCCAGTTTACCGACGAAGCCGTCGACCGGAACCGGGAACTATTGGAGCTTCTGCATCGTATGGCCGAAGAGAAGGAGGCCACCCCGGCGCAGATTTCGCTGGCCTGGATGCTCTGCAAGAAGCCCTGGATCGTGCCCATACCCGGCACCCGGCAGGAAGAGCGGATGCGGGAAAACGCCGGGGCCGCGGATGTGCGTCTTTCTCCCGGTGAAGTAAAGGCCCTGGATGACATGCTGGACAACATGGAGATGTCCGCTGTTTACGGAGTCACAAAGGCAGTCTAAAAGAATTATATATTTAGGAGGAATGTACAATGGAACACGTAACCTTGCGCAACGGAGAAAACATGCCGATGGCGGGTATCGGCACCTTCCTGCTCACCCCGGACGAGGCGGAGGCTTCCGTTCTCCGGGCCCTGCAGTGCGGCTACCGGCTCATTGATACCGCCAATGCCTATGTGAACGAGCGGGCCGTGGGCCGCGCCATGAAGAAGTCGGGCCTGAAGCGGGAGGATATTTTTCTGGAAACCAAGCTCTGGCCCTCTTTCTACGAGCAGCCCGACGCGGTGGAAAAGACGCTGGAGCGGCTGGATACCGATTATATCGATCTGCTGCTCATCCACCAGCCCGCGGGCAACTATGTTGCCGGCTACCGCCTGATGGAAAAGGCGTATCAGGCGGGTAAGGTCAGGGCCATCGGCCTTTCCAACTTTACGATGGAGCAGATCCGGGAGATTTTAAGCATCTGCGAGGTAAAACCCGCCTTGCTGCAGACCGAGATCCACCCCTATTCGCAGGAAAAGAGTTTGAAAAAGTTCCTCAAGGAAGAGAACATTGCCACCCAGGCATGGTATCCGCTTGGCCATGGGGATAAGGCGCTGATCGAAGAACCGCTGTTCACCGCGCTTGGCAAAAAATACGGAAAGAGCAATGCCCAGATCATCCTGCGCTGGCATATCCAGGACGGCAATATCGTCATCCCGGGCTCGAAGAACCCCGCCCATATCCAGGATAATATCGACCTGTTCGACTTCTCCCTGACCGGGGAGGAGATGGCGCAGATCGCCGCGCTGGACAAGCAGAAGCGCTACTACACCAGCACCCCGGAGATGTTGAAGCGGTATGCGGAAATGGTGCCGGATGTGGACGGACAGAAATAAGGGTATCTGCCGGCGATTCCCCCTTTTCCGTCCGTGCGGAAACCTATGATGTCATTGTTACAGAGAGGTCTGCCCGGCGGCAAACCATGGCCCCGGCGATGTGGTGGTCATCCCCGCCGGGGTCAAGCACTGGCACGGTGCCGTGCGGAAACGTCAAACGAATGGTGTGAGCCGGTCTCCGCCGATGCATGCCGATGCATACGGCAGATTACCGGAATGAAACAACTGCCGCAGGCGAACATGCGCCTGCGGCGTTTTTCTGCTTTTCTCCGTTTTGCATTTGCGCAACGGACTTCCTGGTGCATTACGGAAAGAGCAGAAAACGGTTGACAGCTATCTGAAAGCGGACTATTATGAAAAAACAGAAAGGACGGTGCAGGGATGGACAGACGGCTGGCCGACTTCAACGGGATCATGAAGGAAACGGATGAGATTTATGGAAACATCGCGCGGCGGCTTGGGTTGTCCGATGGGGAGTTCTGGATTTTATATACGCTGCGTACCGAAACCGAACCCCTCACCCAGACGCAGCTGGGGGACGTGCTGCATTTGCCCAAACAGACAATTCATTCGGCGCTTAAAAAGCTGGAGGTGCAGGGGTTGGTTGCCATGGCGTATGCCCACGATCGCCGCAGCAAAAGGGTACGCCTGACCGCTCAGGGAGAGGCATTTGCCCGGGATACGGTGGATCGGGTGCTTGTCATGGAACAGGAGGCGCTGCGCGGATGGTCAGAGGAGGAACACGCGGCGCTCATGGAGCTGCTGCGCCGATATGCTGACCGGCTGCGCGGGCAGATGGATGCCCTCGGCTGACAGCGAAACGAGAAGACCTTTTACTCATTCACGTCTTATTCCGGGATTGGCTCGCTGTCGGCGGCGGAAAAATATTGACAAGGCGGCAAAAGGCGGCTATGATCAGACGCAGAGAGTGAGGTGGCGGGATGGAGCGATGCACCATTTGCGGTATGCGGCCATACAAGATGCCGGCGGGCGTACGGCGGGATCTGCTTCTCGCCGCGCTGGAAACGGCGATACGCGGGCAGATTGGGGCCGGCCGCCGGGCGTTTCAGACGGGACTTGCCATGGGAACCGATCTTTGGGGGGCGGGCATTGTGCTGCGGCTTAAGGCGGAATACCCCGATTTGCGGTTGATTGGGTTTCAGCCCTGCCGCACGCAGGCCGCGCGGTGGCCGGCGGACTGGAAGCGGTTCTATCAGGATATTATCGCCCAGGCGGACGAGATACACTGTCTGCAGGAGATGTACACCGACGGCTGTATGCTCCGGCGCAACCGCCGCATGGTGGAGGAGGCCGCAAGCCTTATTGCGGTACACGATGGCAGAAGCACTGGCGGCACGCTGCAGACGATCCGCTATGCGCGGCAGCGCGGCCTGCAGGTGATCCTGGTCAATCCGCTTGATTATATAGAAGAACTATAGTCCCTGCGGCATTATGCCGCAGGGACTTTGTCTTATGGGGAAGAAAGCCAGGGGCGGCCGACGCCCAAGTGATTATACACCGTCACAGGCGGTTGCATTTGTGCGCGCGGAATGGTATAGTGAAGAAAAAAGGAGGCTTTCTGTATGCAGGATTTCTTGGAATTGGCACGGCGGCGGCAGTCCTGCCGTGCCTATGCGGATAAACCGGTGGAGAAGGAGGAGCTGCTGGCGCTTGCTGAGGCAGCACGGCTTGCGCCGTCGGCATGCAACAGCCAGCCGTGGACGCTGGTTGCGGCCACAGGGGAGAGCGCCAAGGCGGTTGCCGGCTGTGTACAGCAGCTCGGGCTCAACAAATTTGCCGCGCAGTGCCCCGCCTTTCTGGTGGTGGTCGAGGAAAAGGCCAAGCTGATGCAGCGGGTGGCCGAAACGGTGGCCAGCCAGCATTTTGCCCCGATTGACATCGGACTCATGACGGCGCATATCTGTCTGCAGGCGACCGACAGAGGACTTGGCACCTGCGTGCTGGGCATGTTCGACGACAAGGGATTGCGCCGCGCGCTGGACATTCCCGACAAAAAAGAGATCCGGCTGGTTATCGCGGTGGGATATCCCGCCGACGACAAGGTGCGCCCCAAGGTACGGCGGGAGCTGGGTGAGATTATCCGGTTTGTGGAGTGACGGATATGATGGATTTTAACAAAGAGGCGATGTTCCATATCGGGCTGACCCCATCGCAGGGGGCGGCCTTTGCCCTGCTGACGGGGGACCCGGGACGGGTGGAGAGCATTGCGCGGGAGCTGGAAGCGCCCTCCTTTGTGGCCTCCAAGCGGGAATTTACCACCTGGGCCGGACGTATCGCAGGCGAAAGGGTGCTTGTCACCTCCCACGGCATCGGCGGCCCCTCCACCGCCATCTGTGTGGAGGAGCTGTACCGATGCGGGGTGCGCGTGTTCATCCGCATCGGTACCTGCGGCGGTATGCAGCTGCATGTGATGGGCGGCGATCTGGTGATTGCGTCGGCCGCGATCCGGCAGGAGGGTACCTCCCGGGAATATCTGCCCGTCGAATTCCCGGCGGCGGCGGATTTCGCCGTGACGCGGGCGCTCGCCGACAGCGCGGCCCGGCTGGGCCATACGGCGCACATCGGCGTGGTACACTGCAAGGATTCCTTTTACGGGCAGCACAGTCCCGAGGCTTCACCGGTGGCGCCGCGTCTGCTTGCACAATGGCAGGCGTGGAAACAGGCGGGCTGCCTTGCCTCGGAAATGGAATCGGCGGCGCTGTACACGGTGGCGGCATCGCTTGGCGCACAGGCCGGCTGTGTGCTCACGGCTTTATGGAATCAGGAACGGGCGGCCGCGGGGATGGACAATCCCCGGTGCGAGGATAACGGCCCCGCTATCCGCACGGCCATCGGGGCAATGGAAACGCTGATCCAAAGCAGAAAACAATAAGCGCCGGGCACCGGCGAAGCGGGGAAGGGCAGCGCAGCTAACAATCCGGGATTATTTTTCAGTAATCGGCTTCGCTTTTTCGTCCGTATGCTTCGCCTTTCCCTGCAGTTCGGGTACAGGCTCCGTTTCGTTGCGCGGCCGGGTATGGGTAACCTCCGGCCGTTTCATGCCTTTTTTGGCCATGGTTTCACCGCCTTTCGGAAAGATTGCCATTTACTCAAAAAACCGCGGCCTTCCGGCGGCCGGTGCCGCCGTGAAAAGCAGGCGGCCTTTCAAGTGAATGGATTATAGTTTGTCCGTCGGAAAGGGGAAGATACAATGGAGAGACTGTAAAGGCATACCGGTTTACATAAGAAGAGGACAAGCGCACCGCGCGGGAGGTTTTTCTTGAAGAAGGATGCACGCTTTTACGGCAAGCTGTTTTTGTCTACACTGACCCTCAGCGCCTTCACCTTTGGCGGAGGGTATGTGATTATTCCGCTTATGCAGCGGAAATTTGTCCGCCAATACGGTTGGCTGGAAGAAAAGGAAATGCTGGATATTGCCGCCATCGGCCAATCCACGCCCGGGGCGACGGCAGTCAATGCCGCCATCCTCATCGGATACCGCCTGGCGGGATTTCCGGGGGCGCTGCTGACCATACTGGGTACGGTGCTGCCGCCCTTTGTCATTTTGTCGGTTATCTCGTTGTTTTATACCGCTTTCCGGGACAGCCATGCGGTTGCGGCGGTGCTGTGGGGGATGCAGGCGGCCGTGGGGGCGGTGATCACCGATGTGGTCATCAGCATGGCGATGGATATTTTCCGGTGCAAGGCGCTGCTGCCGATTTTGATTCTGATCGGTTCCTTTGTGGCCGCCTGCATATTCGGCGTGAACGTCGTGTGGATCATACTGATATGCGGTGCGCTGGGCGCGCTTTCCACCCTTTGGAAACGCCGGAATAAAGGGGGGGATCCCTCTTGATTTATCTCCAATTGTTCTGGGCGTTTGTGCAAATCGGCGCCCTCAGCTTCGGCGGCGGATACGCCGCCATGCCGCTGATCCAGGAGCAGACCATGCATTACGGCTGGCTGACGCAGGGGGAGTTCGTCGATATCGTGACCATCTCCCAGATGACTCCCGGTCCCATCGCCATCAACGCTGCCACCTTTGTCGGCCAGCGCGTGGCCGGGGTGTGCGGCGCACTGGTCGCCACGCTGGGCTGTATTTTGCCCTCCTGTATTCTGGTGCTGATCCTCGCCAAGATATATTATAAGCATCAGGAGCTGGCGGTCATACAGGGGGTACTCGGCGGACTGCGCCCCACGGTGACTGCCCTCGTGGCGTCGGCCGGGGTATCCATTCTGGTGCTCACCGCCTGGCCGGGCGGGAAGCCATCGCGGCATATCACGGATTTCGACTGGCTCGCCGTGCTGCTGTTTGCTGTGTGCCTTTTTATCCTGCGCAAATGGAAGGTTGGGCCCATCCTGCTCATGACGGGGGCCGGGGTGCTGGGGCTTCTTTTGTATTTTCTGGGTGTGCCGCTGCCGGTATAGCAACAAACGGATATTATATATACGGAAAAGAGGCGATCCCATGAGAAAGAGAACAAGATGGCTGGCATTTTGTGTCATGGCGGCCGTGCTGGCCGCGTCTTGTGCGCCGCGTACGCCCGCGCCCGCGGACGGGATCTCCTCTGCCGTGCCTGTGCGGCGGGAACTCGCCTTTTCCGTGCAGGCGGTATCGGCGTCTATACCGCCTTGGGAAAACAGCACCTGGCTGCTGACCGATTGGACGCAGATGGAGGAGTATGAGCAGGCGCTGTTCGGTGAGGCCCCCAACACTTGGCCGGCGGAGCTCCGCACCAAAACGATGCAGTATGACCACACGTTTTTCAAGGCGCACGATCTGCTGGTAATTCAGCTGACCGAGCCGAGCGGGTCGATTACCCATGAGCTGACGGGTCTCGTCCGGGAGGGGGAGCGGCTGAAGGCGGCGATCACGCGGCTGTAGCCGTACATCCAAACGAGCGACCTCGGAAGCACCCATCTGCTAGTGACGTTGGAAGGGAGCGGCGCGGGACGCCGAGGTGGAACTGGCCTTTTCCGAGCGGTATGAGCTGTTGGATCGCCATCAGCTGGTGCGTACCGATGGCGGCTCCTTATCGGACGCCCCGCAGGCATTTCTGCTGTCCGATCGGGCGGCGCTGGCAGCATACCGGCAGGAAAACGCCGGTATGTTCGCCTTCGACGACGGACGGGGCGGCCCCTCCTTTGATGAAGCGGCGGCAGCATACACGGACGGCCTTTTTGAAGAATACGATCTGCTGCTGGTGCGCTTCGGGGTGCCGAGCGGGTCGATCACCCACGAGGTGGAGGGCATATATGAGCAGGAAGGCGATGGACAGGTGCGCATTCGCCGGATTTTTCCCGACGGAAAACGAACGGCGGATGCGGCGTGCTGGCATCTGCTTGCCCGGGTAGACAAGGGGGCTTTGGCGCCCGACAGCATCACGGTCGAACTGTTCGGCGAGGACCCGGCGCTGACGGCAAAATAAAAATTGGCGTCTTCGAAAAAATTTTGGTTGCAATTTAGGACGAGATGTGCTATAGTCTTAATGTTAATGTATTGGCTTTCCGAAAGAGGTGACACACGAATGAAAGAGGGCATCCATCCCAAGTATAATCAGACCACCATCACCTGCGCCTGCGGCGAAGTGATTTCGACGGGTTCCACCAAGGAAAACATCCGCGTGGAAATCTGCTCCAAATGTCATCCCTTCTTTACCGGCAAACAGAAGCTGGTGGATACCGGCGGCCGCGTCGACCGGTTTAAGAAGCGCTTTGGTCTGAACGAAGAGAAATAAGCGGCTGATTGGTTCTGGCTAGAGGGGCAGCGCAGATTTGCGCTGCCCTTTTGTCGTCGGACAGCGCACCGCAGAGGGGGGAGAGCAAGAATGGACAGCAGGAGCAGTTACCGTACGATCGGGCAGGCGGGGCTCGATGAATTCGTGGAGAAGCGCTCCCGCTTTATCGGCGCGGCGCGGCCCGTGGTTACCGAGCAGGAGGCGCTTGCCTTTATTGCGGAAAAGAAGAAAGAACACTGGGATGCCACCCACAACGTGTACGCCTACGTATTGCGTGCGGGCGGCGTGCAGCGGTACTCGGACGATGGAGAACCGCAGGGGACGGCCGGGGTGCCGGTGCTGCAGGTGCTGCTCAAGGAGGGGCTGACCGACTGCGTGGTGGTGGTGACCCGGTATTTCGGGGGGATACTGCTTGGCGGCGGGGGACTGGTCCGCGCCTATTCCCACGCGGCGAAGCTGGCCGTGGATGCGGCCGGGATACAGGAGATGCGCCGCTGTGATGTGGCGCATATTACCTGCAGTTATGCCCAGTATGGATGGGCGGCACCGCTGGTGGCGGAATACGGCGGCGTGCTGGACGATACGCGGTTCACCGACGAAGTGGAACTGCGTTTTCATCTGCCGCAGGAAAAGCGGGAGAGCCTGCAGGCGCAGCTCACCGAACGCAGCGCAGGGGCGCTGCAGCTGGTTGTCGAAGAAGAGCGGTATGCTCCTTTTTTGGCCGGAAAATAAGGAACTCCCGGAAAAAAAGAAGGCAATTTTCACAGAGTTAGAAGAATTCGGCGGAAAGGCAGGAAAACCGCATACCGCTGGCGTATATTCTCAATAGAACACAATTTTCTTACGGAGGTGGGCGCTTTGCTGGCAAGAGAACGCTATGAAAAAATCGAAGAACAGATTTTGTCCCCCAGAGCGGCGCTCGCCGCGCACACGCGGGGCCGCGAAAGGGAGGAAAGCCCCTGCGACTACCGCACCGCTTATCAGCGGGATCGGGACAGGGTGCTGCACAGCAAGTCTTTCCGCCGTCTCAAGCACAAGACGCAGGTGTTTCTCTCGCCGGAAGGCGATCATTACCGGACGCGGCTGACCCATACGCTGGAGGTGTCGCAGATCGCGCGCACCATCGCGCGTGCCCTGCAGCTCAATGAGGATTTGACCGAAGCGATTTCTCTCGCCCACGATTTAGGGCATACCCCGTTCGGGCATGCAGGAGAGCGCGCACTCAATGCGGTGATGGATGGCGGCTTCCGCCACTATGAGCAGAGCGTGCGGGTGGTGGAACGGCTTGAGAATGACGGCCGCGGCCTCAATCTCACCTGGGAGGTGCGCAACGGCGTCGAGCGGCACACCAACGGCGAACAGGCCGCAACGCTCGAAGGGCGTATTGTGCGGCTGGCCGACCGGGTCGCCTATATCAACCATGACATGGACGACGCCATACGCGGAGGCGTGCTCAGCGAAGAAGACGTGCCGGCGGATATCCGCGAGGCGCTCGGCGATCGGCGCACCACCCGCATTGACACGCTGGTGACCTCCATCGTGCACAACAGCACGGAGGACATCGGGATGGATCCCCTTACCGAAACCTATTTCGACCGCCTCCACGCCTTCATGTATGAAGCACTGTATCGCAACCCGGTTGCCAAGAGTGAAGAAAGTAAAGTGGACGGCCTTGTCAGTCGTATGTTTGAGTATTATGTCCGGCACCCCGATGATTTGCCGGAGGAATACGCCGCCATCCGCGAAGAAGAGGGCGTGCCGCGGGCGGTGTGCGATTATATTGCGGGCATGACGGACAATTATGCCCTGGAAATGTATCACAAGCTGTTTATCCCGCGCGGCTGGTCCATCCGCCTTGACGGGTAGACAGGCGCCGGCTGCCATGCACACTGGGAGGTGATTGCCTTGCCGCTGCCGGACAGTTTTTTGCAGGAATTGACCGCACGCAACGATATTGAAAGCGTGGTGTCTTCCTATGTTTCCATGAGACGGCGGGGCCGCAATCTGGTGGGGCTGTGCCCCTTCCATGGGGAAAAGACCCCCTCCTTCACCCTGTATCCCGAAACCGCTTCCTTCTACTGCTTCGGCTGCGGGGCAGGGGGCGATGTGATCACCTTTATCAAAAAGATAGAGAACCTCGATTACATAGATGCGGTCAAATTTCTGGCGGATCGCGCGGGAATGAAGATGCCCGAAAGCGATGTCAACGATGCGGCCTCCCGCCTGCGCACCCGCATCCTGGAGGCGAACCGCGAGGCGGCACGGCTGTTCCACAAATGGCTGTATACGCCGCAGGGAAAGGTGGGACTCGACTACTACCACGGCCGGGGATACACCGACCACACCATCCGCCGGTTCGGGCTCGGCTACGCGCCGGACGACTATCATATGCTGCGCGACGCGCTGCGGCAAAAGGGATTCAAGGATGAAGAGCTGACGGCCGCCTTCCTGGAAAAGCGCAGCACACGGCCGGGCACATCCGGTCATCTCTTCGACATTTTCCGTGGACGGGTCATCATCCCCATCATCGATATCCGCGGCAACGTCATCGCGTTCGGCGGGCGGGTGCTGGACGATTCCAAGCCCAAGTATCTCAATACCGCCGACACGCCGGCGTTCAAAAAGACGGACAACCTGTTTGCCCTCAACTTTGCCAAGACGGCGGGCGGGCGGCAGCTGATTCTCTGCGAGGGATACATGGATGTCATCGCGCTGCACCAGGCGGGCTTCACCAACGCGGTGGCGGCGCTCGGTACCTCCTTCACGGCGGATCATGCGCGGCTTGTCGCGCGCTATGCGGATGAAGCGGTGCTGATCTTCGATGCGGACGCCGCTGGCCAAAAGGGAACCCAGCGGGCCATCGACTTGCTGCGCCGCACGGGCGTGCATATCCGGGTGGTCACCATCCCGGACGGGAAGGATCCGGACGAGTTTATCAAGAAAAACGGGCCGGAACGGTTCCGCCTGCTGCTTGAGCGCTCGGCGAACGATGTGGAATACCGGCTCATCGAGTTGGGGCAGCGGCACATGATGGGCACGGCGGACGGCCGTGTGGAGTATCTGCGCGAGGCGGCGGCGCTGCTTGCCGGGCTGGCCAGCCCGATTGAACGGGATGTGTATGCCGGCAAGCTGGCGGCGGAGCTGTCCGTTTCGAAGGATGCGATTCTGCAGCAGGTTAACTATTCCCTCAAAAAACAACAAAAGCAGCAAAAAGACCGGCAATTGTCGCAAATCGTGCGCCAGACGGAGAATACTATGCGCAGGGTCAACCCTGAGGCGGAGAAGCATCTGCGCGCCGTGAGCGCGGAGGAAGGGCTTATCGGCCTGCTGCTTCTGCACCCCGATTTTATCCGGACGATGGCGGAAGAGCTGCCGCCCGAATTTATGGCCACCGCCTTCAACCGGCGCTTGTATCAATTGCTCATCGATCGGCAGAAAAACGGCCTGCTGGTGGAAATGACTGTTTTTTCCGCCGATTATGACGACAACGAGATGGCCTATATCACGCGCATGGTGCTGAACGCCCGGGAGCGGGAGGGATCGCTGGAGGAAGCGCGGCACTATGCCAAAATTCTCCGGGAGGAGTATCAGTTGAGAGGCCTGGAAGAACCGGCCACGCTGTCGGAGGATAAAATTCAGGAGGTTCTTGCCGCCATGCGGGATTTGAAAAAATAACCGCTACGGCGTGGATATAGATGGCCAGGATTTGGCCGCATGATTCCCCGAGAAAGGAACGATCGCAGTATGAACAATCAAGAAGAACTCGATTTGAATACACAGGATGACGTCACCATGGAGGAAGCCGCCGAAGCGATTGCGGAGGAAGGGGCGATGGTGGACGATTTGCCCGCCGTCCCGGTTGGAAAAAAGGATAAGAAGCTGCAGATCCATGATTTGATTGAGATCGGGCGCGCCAAGGGCAAGCTCACCACGCAGGAAATCATGGATGCCATGGAGGATTTCGATTTCGATCCCGAGCAGATGGACAAGCTGTATGAGCAGCTCGAGAGCCAGAATATCGAAATTATCGACGATTTTGAGACAACCGCTTTTGCAGACATTGATTTCGTTCTGGATGTCGCCGAGGGGGAAGAAACGGCGCCGTCCGCCTCCGGGGAAGGCATTGCCATCGACGATCCCGTCAAGGTATACCTCAAGGAGATCGGCCGCGTGCCGCTGCTCACACCGGAGGAGGAGATCGATCTTGCCATGCGGATCATCGACGGCGACGAGTATGCCAAAAAACGGCTGTCGGAAGCGAACCTGCGTCTTGTGGTCAGCATAGCCAAACGGTATGTCGGCCGGGGCATGCAGTTCCTCGATCTGATCCAGGAAGGGAATCTCGGCCTCATCAAAGCGGTGGAAAAATTCGATTATACCAAGGGCTTTAAGTTCTCCACCTATGCCACCTGGTGGATTCGGCAGGCCATCACCCGCGCCATCGCCGATCAGGCGCGAACCATCCGCATCCCGGTCCATATGGTGGAGACCATCAACAAGGTAAAAAAGGTGTCCAGCCAGCTGCTGCATAAAAACGGGCACGAACCGGTGGCCGAGGAGATTGCACAGGAGCTGGATATGCCCATCGACAAGGTGCGGGAAATCATGCGTGTCGCGCAGGAGCCCGTATCGCTGGAAACCCCTATCGGCGAGGAGGAGGACAGCCATCTCGGCGATTTTATCCCCGACGACGAGGCGCCCGCCCCGGCGGATGCCGCTTCCCACACGCTGCTTAAGGAGCAGCTCGGCGAAGTGCTTTCCACCCTGACGATGCGGGAGGAAAAGGTGCTGCGCCTGCGGTTTGGCCTGGAAGACGGCCGGCCGCGCACGCTCGAAGAGGTGGGCAAGGAATTCGACGTCACCCGCGAACGGATCCGCCAAATCGAGGCGAAGGCCCTGCGCAAGCTGCGCCACCCGAGCCGCAGCAAGAAGCTCAAGGATTTTCTGGACTAATCGAATCCGCCCCGAAAGGGAACAGGCTGCGGCCGAGCGCCTGAAAAGCCATTACGGACCGCGGAAAACGGCCATCTGGGCGTATCCGCCCAGATGGGAAACCGCGCATTGACGCTATCCATACGTTCACGGGAGCAGCCGGGGCAGGCCGCTCCATGGGTGGCCTACTTGTATGAAAGAACAGGGTTTGAGAAGTTATGCATATTAATCTGGAATCCGATTATGCCGTGCGTATCGTGCAGTTTCTGGCCCTTGCCGATGAGCGGAAGGATGCGCAGTCCATTGCGGACGGCACCTGTGTGTCGCTGCGCTTTACGCTTAAGATCATGCGCAAGCTGGTGGCGGCCGATGTGGTGAAGTCGTATAAAGGCGCGCACGGCGGGTATACGCTCAGCCGGCCGGCCGACACCATTACGCTGCGGCAGGTTATTGAGGCGGTGGAGGGTCCCTATCGCTTCAGCCGCTGTATCGACGGGGACTACGCCTGCAACTGTTCCAGCCCGAAGGCGTGCCCCTTTCATGCGGTCTATGACGAAATTACCCGGATGGTGACCGCTAAACTGGATGACGTGACCTTTGCCCAGCTTACGTCGCCGCATACCTCCTGAAGCCGCATAAAGGCCCTGTGGATTAAACCCACAGGGCCTTTTCCCATCCTGTGACGCATGTTTTCATGGCTCCCGCCTATCGAGCAGTTCAAAGCGTCTCCCGCTGTAGCGGAGAATCCCTTCCGCCTGCAGTCCCGATAAGACGGCGCACATGGCGCTGCGCTCCACCGCCAGATAATCGGCGAGCTGCTGCCGGTTATATGGAATGTCGAAGACGGACCCGCCCTGTCGGATGGATTCCGCCGACAGATAGGCAAGCAGTTTTTCCCGTGTGGTCCGCTGCGTCACATGGCTCAGCTTTTCGCTCAGGCGCAGATTTTTTTCGGCAAGGTCGGCAAGCAGATTATGCACCACCCGGGTGTGAAAGGCGCAGGCTTTGCCGCAGGGAGTCAGCAGAGGCTGCAGCTGCAGAAAGGCCACAGTACAGGAGGTCTCCGCGATCACGCTGACCAGCAGCCGCGCTCCCGGCGTGCAGGCAAAGGCTTCGGCGAACAGCTGTCCCGGTCCGATGGCGGAAACGATGTTGCGGTTTCCCCAGAAATCCTCCTGCACGATATACGCCGTTCCCTCCACAAGCAGGGCAACGGCGGAAATGCTGTCGCCCGCCTGCAGAATCACCGCTTTCTTTTCAAACGATGCCGTGTGTACCTGCAGACATGGCAGCATGGCCTCGATCTCTTCCGGCTGTATACCGCGAAACAGCGCGGTGTTTTTTAAAATGTGTACCATAGGCTCTCCTCGTTGGAAAAACAACAGACTTATGGCGATCCGTATCGTATACTGGAGACATCAAGACAAGAAACGGAGGCGTTTGCATGATCCGAAGAATCATACAAATCGACGAAGAACGGTGTAATGGCTGCGGCATCTGTGCCGAGGCCTGCCACGAGGGGGCCATTGGCCTGGTGGACGGCAAGGCCAAATTGCTGCGTGACGATTACTGCGACGGGCTGGGAGACTGCCTGCCCGCCTGCCCGACGGGGGCGATTTCCTTTGTGGAGCGCGAAGCGGCGGCGTATGACCAGCAGGCGGTATTGGAGAACCAAAAAGCCCGCCTGCAGGCCGCGGGACAACCGCTGGCCTGCGGTTGTCCCGGAACGCAGGCACGGGAGATTGCGCGCCGTGAGGATTCCCCGGTATCGGTTGAGACGGCGGAATCCCAGCTGCGGCAATGGCCGGTGCAGATTCAGCTCGCACCGGTGGAAGCGCCGTATTTTGACGGGGCTAAACTGCTGGTGGCCGCCGATTGCGCGGCGTATGCCTATGGCGGTTTCCACAACCGGTTTATGCGCCGTCATGTCACGCTAATCGGCTGCCCCAAACTCGATGCGGTAGACTATACCGAAAAGCTGACCGCTATCATCCGCCGCAATGCCATTCAGAGCGTGACGGTGGTGCGTATGGAGGTCCCCTGCTGCGGCGGCATAGAGAACGCCGTCAGAAACGCGCTGCAGGCCAGCGGCAAATATATTCCTTGGCAGGTAGTCACCCTATCGACCGACGGCCGCGTGATAGAGTAAAATGCATAACGAGCCGCCTCAGATAGATTTCCCCATATCAGAACGAATTCCCCGGTACACCCAAATGAACCGGGGAATTCGTTTTTTATGCGCAGGCGGTCATGGCCTCCAGCGTTTTGGCTGCCAGCTCGGGTACGCTCAGCCCCAGCATCTCAGCCCCTTTCGCGATCACCTCGCGCGAGCAGCCGGCAGCAAACTTTTTATCCTTGAATTTTTTCATGATCGATTTGACTTCCATGCCTTCGAAGCCGGTCGGCCGCATGAGCGCGGCGGCGCCGATCAAGCCGGTCAGCTCGTCCACGGCAAACAGATATTTTTCCATCAGACGGGTCGGTTCCACGTCGCAGCACAGGCCGTAACCGTGACTGGCCACCGCATGGATGACGCTTTCATCCACCTCCTGTTCCCGCAGAAGCGCCTGCGCTTTTATGCAGTGCTGTTCCGGCCACTGTTCGAAGTCGATATCGTGCAGAATACCGACAGCGGTCCAGTAATCCTCCTTTCCCGGATCGTATTCCTTCGCCAGAACGCCCAGCACCTTTCCCACTGTCTGGGCATGCTGCAGGTGAAAGGCCTCCTGATTATACATTTTGACGAGTTCCATCGCCTGTTCCGGCGTGGGGATATAGGACATGCGTATCGCCTCCAAATGGTTGTATGCTTGTATCATAATACAGACTTTTCCAAAATGCAACCTGTCTGATACACGGAGAATGGCGCATGAGGCCCGCGGCTGTTATAAGGCGGTGCCTTTGCGGGGAATGAACAGTGTGGACGTATCGACGCCTTCCAGCTCCAGCAGGCGGAGCTTTTTGTCCACGCCGCCGGCGTATCCCGTCAGGCTGCCGTTTGCCCCCACCACCCGGTGACACGGGATGATGATGGAAATGGGGTTATGCCCGACCGCGCCGCCGACCGCCTGGCCGGACATGCGGACACGGCCCAGTTGAGCGGCCGCCTCGACGGCAATTTCACCATAGGTCATCACCCGCCCATACGGAATGCCGCATAAGATACGCCAGACAACTTGCCGAAACGCGCTCCCGGCGGGGCGGAGCGGCAGTTCGGCAGGGGAAGGGGCTTTGCCGGCGAAATAGCGGGCCAGCCAATCCCTGACGGCGGCAAAGAGCGGCAGATCGTCCCGCGGCTTCGGCGATGTGGGGAGGGAGGCTCCAAAATACTTCTGTCCCTCGATCCACAGGCCGACCAGATGAGTGCCGTCGCTGGCCAGTGTCAGCGTGCCCAGCGGGGACGGGCAGGTGCTGGAATAGTACACGGTATCCACTCCTTTTTCCTGATGCTTTTTCATTATAGCATATTGTCCGCGGACGGGACAGAAAAAGTGCGTCAACCCCCGGAAAACGGGGAGGCGACGCACTTTTTTGCCGACATGCGGCTGAAATGTGGATAAACGTCCGTATTACACCAGCGTCCACTGCTGACTTTCTGTCTGCAGCTTGACCATACGGGTATAGAGGCCGCCCCGGCGGAACAGCTCGTCCGGCGCGCCCTCTTCCGCCACGGTTCCGCCATCCAGCACAACGATTTTATCGGCTCCTGCCACCGTGCGCATGCGGTGGGCGATGACCAGGACGGTTTTGTCCTGAATCAAGCGGGAGAGCGCCGTTTGGATAAGCGTTTCGTTTTCCACGTCAAGTGAAGCGGTAGCCTCATCCAGCAGAACGATGGGCGCATTTTTGAGAAAGGCGCGGGCGATGGAGATGCGCTGCCGTTCGCCGCCGGACAGTTCGCAGCCGTTTTCCCCGATGTAGCTGTTCCATTTGTCGGGCAGCTTTTCGGCAAATTCGTCACAGTTGGCGAGCCGCGCCGCAGCCAGCACCTCTTCATCGGTGGCGTTTTGATTGCCGATGCGGATATTTTCCAGGATGGTGTTGTCAAACAGCGTGACATCCTGAAACACGATGGAATAGAGGGACAGCAGGACCTCCGGATCGATTTGGGATATGTCCATGCCGCCCACCGTGATCCGGCCCTTGGGAATATCCCAGAAGCGCGCCGCCAGACGGGAGACCGTCGTTTTGCCGCCGCCGGACGGACCGACAAGGGCGGTCACCTCTCCCTGCCTGGCTGTAAAGGAGACATCCTTTAAAACGGTCTCCCCGCTGTTGTAGGCAAAACCCACGTGGTCAAAGGCAATGGTACGACAACGGCCTGAACAACATTTCCCCATTCATAGAGGCTCACAGCGACGAGCTGCCGCCGGATGTGTTGGAGGCGGCGCGGGAAAAAGCCCATGCTGCCGGACTGCCGTTCTATGAACGCCCCTACCGAGGGGACGACATCGACCCGTACGCCTATGACGGGCACATGAGCATTGAGGACTACGAGTTGATGCAGAAATTGATGGAGCAAGACCGAGAAAGGAGGGAACCCGTGAGCGAAGTATTTTCGATTATGATTGACAACCGCACCGAGGCGCAGAACGATGGGCCGCATGGTTATTGGCTGGACTTGCCGACCACCGCCGAGAAGTTACAGGAGGCCATGCGGGAAATCCATATCAGCACCGACAACCCGCAGGATTTTTTCATTGCCGGATTTTCCTACCCAGAGGACAGACGCCTTGCCATTCCCTATGACATGGTGCTGGCCGCCGATGTGGACGAACTGAATTTCCTTGCCGCAAGGCTGGAAAAACTGGACGTTGCCGCCCTTGCGGAACTGAACGCCGCCCTGCAAAACCCCAAAGGCGGCTTTGAAAGTATCGGGCAGATCATCGACTACGCCGACAACGTGGACTATTTTGTGCATCTGCCGGATGTGCAATCCCCCGGCCAGTTGGGGGACTATTACCTGAACCGTTCCGGCATGGTGGATATGCCGGAGGAATGGAAAGCCGGGATTGACGCGGCCCGGTTCGGGGAGCATATCGCCCGGCAGGAACAGGGCGCGTTTACGCCCTATGGCTATCTGGTGCGAAGCGGCGACGAATGGCAGCGCGTCCATGAGGGCCAGCCGGTGCCAGAGGAATACCGTGTGATGGGCTTCCCCCAGCCGGACGTGCTGCGGGAAGCTGTGCAGGCCCGGCAGAAAACCGCCCCCACCGCCGAGGCCCCGGCCCAGCCGCAGGTGATCCCCATTATCTTAAACAGCAAGAACAGCGCCGACCGCATGAAAGAGATTACCGACAAGCTGGAAACCGGCATCATGGATTTGTTTGAAAGCGACCGCTTCCAAGCCTACCTTGACACAATGGCCCGCTTCCACAATTACAGCTTTAACAATACCATCCTCATTGCCATGCAGGGCGGGCAGCTTGTGGCGGGCTACAACAAGTGGCGGGATGAATTTCACCGCAATGTCAAAAAGGGAGAGAAAGGCATCAAAATTTTTGCCCCGGCCCCCTATAAGATGAAAAAGGAAGTGCCGAAGCTGGACGAACAGGGCCAGCCGGTCAAGGATAAGGACGGGAACACCGTCACCGAGCAGAAAGAAATCCAAGTCCCGGCGTTCAAGATCGTGTCTGTCTTTGATGTGAGCCAGACCGAGGGCGAACCGCTGCCGTCGCTGGGCGTGGAGGAATTGGCCGGGGACGTGGAGCGGTATCAGGACTTTTTCAAGGCGCTGGAACAGACTTCCCCCGTCCCGATGGCTTTTGAGGATATTCCGGGCGGTTCCCACGGCTACTACCACCTGACGGAAAAGCGGATCGCCATTCAGGAGAACATGAGCGAGCTGCAAACCCTGAAAACAGCCATTCACGAAATCGCCCATGCCAAGCTCCATGCCATTGACCCGGAGGCCCC
>CABSLQ010000002.1 GCA_902478605.1 uncultured Oscillospiraceae bacterium | reverse complement strand
CGGTTCCTTCCCCGCTGCTGAACAGCGTCGTTTCGTCGCCGCCGTTCAGCGCAATGTCGAGAGTGCCCGCCTGGATCGTGTTGCCGGTGTTGGTCACACTGTCGGTGAACCACGCAAAGGTGGTGCCCGCCAGCAGGGCCACACTCGCCAGCAACGCCGCGCCGCTTGCCAGCAGGGATTTCTTTGTGCCTGTCATGTTTTGTTTCCTCCTTCATTTTATGTATTGATAATCGCCTGCATTCATTACGCAAGCGATTCGTCCGGGGGGGCTGGGCTGCCCTGTCCGTCATACCAAAGGCAATGGTGACGATTTGACAGGCAGCGCCTAACTCTTCCATTTTGACGATCGACAGCGAAGCATCACCCTCAGGAGCAGGAAGGTACGTGATGTCTGCCAAACTCCCGTTTTTGCCTGCTCTTATTCTTTATTATTCTATCATGATTCGATCTGTTTAGCAATATATACCATCATAAATTTTGTAAGAATAACAAAGGAAGGGCCATTTCGTAAAGTCTTTTACTGCCGGCCTCTTCCTGCTTGAAGGTTCCTGCCGGGCTCACAACGCCTTTGGATAGCGGAGGTTCCACCGCTTTGGGGCAATAATGTATTAAAAACTGCAAGGCGGGAATACGAAACTTTCCCGCCTTGCTTATCCGTCATGTGCGGTCTTTGTCGCTGAATGCTTCGGCCCCACCAGCTCGTAGCTGTGCCGAATCATGTCGCACAGCTCCTCGTCCGGCACATCTCCGCCCAGCTCCACGGTGTTCCAGTGGGTTTTGTTCATATGCCAGCCCGGCTGTACGCTGCGGTATACCCGGCGATACAGATCGGCCCGCGCCGGCTCGCACTTCAGGTTGACGCAGGGCTTGCCGTGTACCTCGATAAGCAGGGCAAACCATTTGCGGCTGCTCCGCCGGCGCACCACGACAATGGTTTCCTCTTCAAAGGGACAATCCATAACGGCGTCGGCGAGGGACAGGGCCCAGTCCAATACTTCCTGTGAATTCATGGTGTGTCTCCCTCCTGTCAGGCATAGCCCTGCAGGAACTGCAGCAGTGCCGCTGTATCCCCGCAGCAGGCGCAGCCGATGAGCAGCAAGCCGTAGGCGCTCTCGAGCGTCATGCCGCGCAGCGGATACACGCCTTCCCCGAACAGCCGCAGGCTGGTGCCATACTGATACGCGGCGTCCCCGGCGGGCGCAGGACATACGAAGAGGGGAATACCCGCTTCCCGGCAGCGGGCGGTCAGGTCGTTCAGCCCCGTGTGTTCCCCCTCCATACAGGCAGTGCCGGAGTGGTACAGACTGTGCAGCACCGCGCGCGTACCGGCCGGCAGAGCCACCGTCCGGTAGTCGAGGCCTGGATACGGACGGACGATTTGGACGCAGGGGGAAAGCCGCGGGGGCGTTTCCTTCAAAGGAGGAAATGTTTTCCCCGGAACGACGCCGAATTGGTGGGAAAGCGGCATGCACTGGGTCACATCGGACGCCCGCACAATCCGTACGGGGCCTTCCGCCCCCTGCTCGGACAACACCGCGTAAACGCCGGCCGGATGGCCCTGCCGGACGGCCTCCACGGCGGCGGCAAAATGCCGGTGCCCGTTCGCCAGCGGATCGGCGGGCGGTGTGTGGCTGGAGACAAGCAGGATGGGCACGGCGGCGTCCGCAAACGCAACCGCCAGCAGGCCGGCGGTGAAGCTGAGCGTGTCGGTGCCGTGCGTGACGACGATGCCGTCCGGTTCCGTGAGCAACTGGGTGTGCAGTGCCTCGAGCAAAAGGTTCCATTTGTCCACGGTCATGTTCTCGCTTAGGGTGGTCAACGGTTCGCTTTCCTCAAAGAGCACAGCGGCATCCGGGTGATCCCGGCGATAGCGGGCGGTAAGCACACGCGATGCGCCGGTTTGTGCGTCGGCGCAGCCGTTCTTTACCACGGCGCCGATGGTGCCGCCGGTATACAGCAGGGCGATACGTTTCATGCCGCTTCCTCCTTTTTCCTTATTGTATCCCTTTTTTCGCCGATCCGCCAGCCTTTTTTCAAGTTGGGCCGGCTTTTCATGAGCCGTTCATATCTCACGGGTATACTGGGGGCGTTTGGGCTTGGCGCAGTGAGCGCAATGCGGTAGCCCATCGCCGCGCTGGGCCGCATCCTGCGCGGGTGAGAATCGACCAGGACAACAAAAAGAGCCGTTTCCGGACAACTTCCGGAAACGGCCCTTGTATGGCCGGTATCAGCCGGCTAGTGTCTCTGTGGATGACTCCTCGCTGGAGACAGACTGAAAATTTAATGTATAGTCACCTAGCGAAAAGATCAGAGTAGGACGCTGGCTTCCGTCCTGGTAGGTTGTCATGGCGCTGACGGCATGTCCCGCCGTATCGTCCAGCTTAATGGTATACAGGGTGGACTCCGGGTCGGCTTGCTCCGTCTGATAGGTCCCGGTATAGCACGCCCCGCTGTCCGCATCGGTGAGGGTCAGCGCACCGGCCTCGGCTTCGCAGGTCATGGTGACCACAGCCGGCGCGCCGTCGTACAGTTCGCTTTGCTCCGGGGCACAGGCGACGACGGCGCCATCCTCTCCCTGCACGGAACGCAGCCGCCAGGTATACTGGTCAATGGGAACCTTTTCCGTTTTGCCGCAGCCCGCCAGGCAGAGAAGCAGCGCCAGTAAGGCGGCGGCCGCGCATTTTTTCATACCGATACTCCATTCCTATAAACTGAAAAGCGGTACCTGGCTGCAGACGGGCCGTCCGTTACAGCAGACGGCGGTACAGGGCGGCGATTTCCTCCTCGCTGGTGTCGCGGGGATTGCCCGGCCGGCAGGCGTCGGCGTAGGCACTCTTGGCCAGGAAGGGGATATCCTCCTCCTTGACGATGTCCTTGAGATCGGCGGGGATGCCCACGTCGGCGGACAGCTGCCGCACGGCGTCAATCGCGGCACGGCGATACTGCTCCTGGGTCATGCCGGCGGTATCCACCCCCATGGCCTCGGCCACAGCCTTGAGCTTTTCACCCGTATAGGGGGCGTTGTATTCCATGACGGTGGGAAGGAGGATGGCGTTGGCCACGCCGTGGGGCGTGTCGTACACCGCGCCGAGCGCATGGGCCATCGAATGCACGATGCCCAGGCCGCAGTTGGAGAAGCCCATACCGGTGATATACTGGCCCAGGGCCATGCCCTCCCGGCCTTCGGGGGTGTTGGCCACCGCGCCGCGCAGACTCTTGGAAATCAGGCGGATGGCCTCCAGATTGACCATGTCGGTGATGGTGTTGGCGCCCTTGGTGGTATAGCCCTCGATGGCATGGGTGAGCGCGTCCATGCCGGTGGCGGCGGTCAGGCCCTTGGGCATGGTGGCCATCATGTCGGGATCGACAATGGCGACATCGGGGATGTCATTGACGTCCACACAGACAAATTTGCGCTTGTTCTGCACGTCGGTGATGACGTAGTTGATGGTGACCTCGGCCGCAGTGCCGGCGGTGGTGGGCACGGCGATGGTGAATACCGCCTTGTTCTTGGTGGGGGCCACGCCCTCGAGGGAGCGGACGTCGGCGAATTCCGGGTTGTTGATGATGATGCCGATGGCCTTGCCGGTATCCATGCTCGAGCCGCCGCCCACCGTGATCATATAATCCGCACCGCTGGCCTTATAGGCCTCTACGCCTGTCTGGACGTTTTCAATGGTGGGATTGGGCTTGATATCGGAGTAGATTTCATAGGCCATCCCGTTGGCGTCCAGAATATCGGTGACTTTTTTGGTCACGCCGAATTTGATCAGATCCGGATCCGAGGCGATGAAGGCTTTTCGGAAGCCTTTGGGTCCCACAATGCCGGGGATCTCGTTGATGGCCCCTTTACCGTGGAAGGAGATGCCGTTGAGTACAATACGATCTGCCATACAATCACCTTTCTTTCTCAAAATGGGAGGAACCGATGTCTTAAGACGAGCGGGATCAAACCAATTCCGCTCGTCCTGAGTATAGCAAATTTTCACCCATTCTTCAAGGCTTGCACGGAATATTTTGCTTTTATGCCGGACAATCTGCCGCCCGCCGCCCGCCTGCATATACTGCAGTAAGATGCACGGGGGCAGACGCTGCCGCCCCTGTCCGTCGTTTAACGAAAGGGGGACATGCGGCATGGAGATTCATGTCGTGCGGTCGGGGGAGACACTGGAGGAAATCGCGCAGCGATATGGTGTATCGGCGGAACGGATCGCCCTGGACAACGATCTGGCCGATCCGGCGCGGCTCGTCCCGGGGCAGACGCTCGTGATCCTCTATCCCCGACAGACCTATACGGTGCAGCCGGGGGATACGCTGCTTTCCATTGCGCAGGCATACGGCGTGACGGTCAACCAGCTGCTGCGCAACAACTACAGCCTGGGCGGGGACGTGACGGTGTTCCCGGGGCAGACCATTGTCATCGACTATGCGCAGGAAAAGCAGGGAACGCTGTCGGTCAACGGATACGTCTATCCCTTCGTGAACCGCGACGTGCTGCGGCAGATGCTGCCCTATGTCACCTATGTGACGCTGTTCACCTACGGTTTTACGCCCGAGGGGGTACTGATCGATTTAGACGATGAAGAGCTGATCCGGCTGATCCGGGCGGGAGGCGCTTCCCCGCTGATGCACCTTTCCACCCTCACGCCGGGAGGGGTTTTCAGCAGTGAACTGGCCAACACCCTGCTGAACGACGCGGCCCTGCAGGACACCGTAATCGAGGCGGTGCTGCGTGTCATGCAGACCAAAGGGTACGACGGACTGGATATCGACTTTGAATATGTCGCACCGGAAAACCGCCAGAATTACATCGATTTCATCGCCCGGACAACGGCGCGGTTGCATGCCGAGGGGTACATCGTCGTGGTGGCGCTCGCCCCCAAGACCTCCGCCGACCAGCGCGGACTGCTGTACGAAGCGCACGATTACGCGGGCATCGGCGCGGCCAGCGATTTTGTGCTCATTATGACCTACGAATGGGGCTATTCCCAGGGGCCGCCCATGGCGGTGGCGCCCATCGGGTCGGTGCGGCGGGTGCTGGAATATGCCGTGACCGCCATTCCGCCGGAAAAAATCTACATGGGCATGCCCAACTACGGCTACGACTGGCCGCTGCCGTTTGAGGCAGGGGTGACCAAGGCCCCCTCCATCGGCAACGTGGAGGCGGTGGATATCGCGGCGCGCTACGGGGCGACGATCCAGTATGACGAGGCGGCACAGGCGCCGCATTTCAATTACCGCAGCGAAACGTGGCAGGAGCACGAGGTGTGGTTCGAGGACGCGCGCAGCGTACGCGCCAAGCTGGAGCTGGCACAGGAACGCGGGCTGTACGGCCTGGGCTACTGGAATCTGATGCGGCCCTTCCCGCAGAACTGGCTGGTTCTCAACGCGCTGTACAATATCCGGCGGCTGTATTAAAAAGGACCGGGCGAGATATTCGCCCGGTTTTTTCGTGGAAAAATTCCTGCGTTTGTGGTATGCTGGGATAAAAAGGAGGGCTGCCCCATGGGAAAAACGCTTGTGCTGGCGGAAAAGCCGTCGGTGGGAAAGGAAATTGCGCGGGTGCTCGGCTGCCGCGCGGGCGGCAGCGGCTTTTTGGCCGGGGACAAGTATGTGGTGACTTGGGCGCTGGGACATCTTATCGAGCTGGCCGAGCCGGAGCATTACGGCAGTCAATATAAGACGTGGAGCATGGAGACGCTGCCCATGCTGCCGGACAAAATGGAACTGAAGGTCATCCCCGAAACGGCCAGGCAGTACAATGTGGTCAAGGGCTGGCTGCACAATAAGGAGATCGATTCGCTGGTCATTGCGACCGATGCGGGCCGGGAGGGGGAGCTGGTCGCCCGGTGGATCCTCGAAAAGGCCGGCTTTCATAAGCCGATTCGCCGCCTGTGGATTTCCTCCCAGACGGACAAGGCCATCCGGGAGGGCTTTGCCCATCTGAAGGACGGCAGGGAGTACCTGCCGCTGTATCAGTCGGCTGTCTGCCGGGCGCAGGCCGACTGGCTGGTTGGCCTCAATGTGACCCGGGCCATGACCTGTCACTATGGCGCGCAGCTTTCCGCCGGCCGGGTACAGACGCCGACCCTTGCCCTGATTGTGGGACGGGAACGGGAGATCAAGGCGTTTGTTCCCCGCGATTACTGGATGGTACAGGCGGATTTGGGGAAGTTTTTTGTCACGTGGCAGGACGCCAAGGGGCAGACCGCCCTGTATGACAAGGCGCGGGCCGCGCAGCTGGCCGACAAAATACGGGGCGCGTCATTCCGGGTTTATGACGTGAAGTCGACGGACAAGGCCACCCCGCCGCCCCTGTTGTATGATCTGACCGAGCTGCAGCGGGACGCCAACCGGCTGTATCAGATGTCGGCCAAGGATACGCTCGCGTCCATGCAGCGGCTGTATGAAACCTATAAGGCGCTGACCTATCCGCGCACCGACTCGCGCTATCTGACCGAGGACATCGTCCCCACCCTGCCCGAGCGGCTGCGCGCCGTGGAACAGGGGGAGTTCGCCCCCTTCGTGGCGGAGATCCGCCGGGAAAAGCGTGCCATCGCCCGCGTGTGCGTCAACAATGCCAAGGTATCGGATCACCACGCGATCATTCCTACCGAACAGCCGGTGGAGCTGTCGCGGCTGTCACTCGACGATCGGCGGATTTATCTGCTGGTGGTGCGGCGCTTTCTCGCCGCGTTTTATCCCGCCTATCAGTACCGGCGCATCCGGGCAGAGCTGCTCGCCGAAGGGGAGCGGTTCTATGCCGCGGGGCGCACGGTGCTGCAGCTCGGCTGGCGCAAGGTGCAGGAGGGGCGGGACGAGGACGAGGCGGACGAGCAGAGCATCTCGCTGTTCCATAAGGGCGATGTGTTTGCCTGTCAGGCGGTGCAGTGCAAGGGGCTCAAAACGGCGCCGCCCGCCCGGTTCACCGAGGCGACGCTGCTCTCCGCGATGGAGAACCCGGCGCAGTATATTGCGGACAAAAGCATGCGGGAATTCATCGGCGGCGGACTGGGGACGCCCGCGACCCGCGCGGATATCATCGAAAAGCTGTTTGCCTCCTTTTATGTGGAGAAGAAGGGTACCTCTCTCGTCCCCACCTCCAAGGGCATGCAGCTCATCGAGCTGGTGCCGCCCGACCTCAAGGAGCCGCTGCTCACCGCCAAATGGGAACAGCAGCTGGACGCTATCAGCCGGGGCGGGGCGGACCGGCAGGCGTTCATGCGGGATATCCGCCAGTATACGCGGGAGCTGGTGCGCACCGTGGCCGAAAGCACCGACAGCTTTGTGCACGACAATGTGTCGCAGACGCCCTGCCCCGTCTGCGGCAAGCTGATGCTGAACGTCAGCAGCAAAAAGGGACGCATGCTCGTCTGTCCCGACCGGGAGTGCGGGCACCGGCAGAATGTGTGCATGGAGACCAACGCCCGCTGTCCCGTCTGCCATAAAAGGATGGAGTTGTTCGGCGACGGGGAGAAAAAATCCTATGTCTGCCGCTGCGGCTTCCGGGAGAAGGCGGATAAATTCCACGCGCGTGTCGGCAGCGGCGGCATGTCCCGCCGCGCGGTGCAGCAGTATCTCGCCAAGCAGGAGGATCCGGCACCAGGCATGAGTGCCTTTGCTCTGGCGATGAAAAAGGCGATGGAAGAGGACAAAAAGGAATAAAGCCGATGCGCCGCAATAGGCGCTTGTATCCTGTATCCAATGAAAAAGCACGCGGGGGCTGTATTGGCGGCCTCCGCGTGCTTTTGGTGTCCGCGGTTTCACTTCCTTACGGGATCTGGTGCGTTTTCTGATACAGCAGCCATTCCTTGTTGGGACGGCTGTCGTCCAGCAGAAAGGCGGCCCACTCGCCTGTGCCCTCCCGTGTCTGGGCGGCGCACCGGTCCAGGCAGGCACGGTATTCGTCCAGCCGGTTCGCCAGCGGCTTTTCGCACCGTTCCATCCCGTATTCCAGCACGATGGCGGTCAGCTCGTAAATGGGCAGGCCAATGGCATGTGTTTCCACATGCACGGCGGCGCAGGCCTGTCCCACCGCATGGCACAGGGCGATGTCGGCGGGGACGGTCAGTTCCTTCGCCATGGCGTGCACCTGCAGAAGCGCCCGCTTGGCTTCGGGCATTCTGACGCGTCCCTTTGCCCATTCCCGGCACAGGGTCAGGGCAGTCTGTGGGCGGGTTTCCCCCGGGTACCGTTCGTCGAGCAGGCGCACGGGCCGCTGCGCGCAGGCGAGCGCCCATAGGGCCAGCGTGCGGTGTGTCTGCTGCCGGATAAGCGCGAGCAGATCCTGCAGGCAGGCGCTCTCCCGCGAGAACAGGATGCGGTTGCGGCGGGCCATTTTAGCCCGGACGTCGGTCAGATCCATGCGGTACCTCCTGGCGTATTGGCAGTAAATAAAAAGCAGTGACCACTTTTCCGGCCGCACATATAATGGAATGAAAACCACAGAAAGGAGGCCACCTTATCATGTGCCTGAGGAATCTGTTCAGCGGTATGGATTGCACCTGGATCCTGTTCATCATCATCCTCATCCTGCTCTGCGGCGATGATGACTGCGATCGCGCGGGCAACAGCGGGTGTGGCTGCGGCTGCTAATTTCGCTCCATAGAGGAAGGCTGGGATGCCGAGAGGCAGCCCGGCCTTTCCTTATATTGCAGTATACAGGATTTGCCGGGCACAATACAAGAGAGAAAATACGTAAGATCGGCCCCATACACCGCGATACCGGTTGCGGGAAGGGGGAAGGCTGTGGTATACTGGAAAAAATAACAGGAAGGGAGAGGACAGCGGCATGGATATCCGCGTGGGCGACATTTTAGAAATGAAAAAAAACCATCCCTGCGGGAGCAATCGCTTTGCCGTGCTGCGCATTGGGATGGATTTTCGCCTGAAATGCGAGGGCTGCGGGCATGAGATGATGGTGCCGCGCCTGAAAATCGAGCGCCATGTGCGGCGCGTTCACCGTGAGGACGATACGCTGTAACGGAGCCTTTTCCTTATCCTCTTACATTTCAGTACAGGAGGGGCTTTATGCTCGACCGATTAAGCGAAGTGGAAAAGCGCTTTGAAGAAATCAGCCAGCGGCTGTACGACCCGTCGGTGGTGGCCGACGTGGATCAGTACCGGGAGCTGATGAAGGAAAGCAAGCTGCTGCAGCCCATTGTGGAGAAATACCGGGAATACACCCTGGCACAGCGGCATTATGAGGAGGCCAGGGCTCTGCTCGACGGGGGCGGCCTGGACGCCGAGATGAAGGAGCTCGCCGAGCTGGAGCTTGCCGAGAACCGGGAGAAAACGGAAACCTGCGCCGAAGAGCTTAAGCTGCTCCTGCTGCCGCGCGATCCCCATGACGATCGCAATGTGATCGTGGAAATCCGCGCCGGCGCCGGCGGAGAGGAATCCGCACTGTTTGCGGCCTCGCTGCTGCGCATGTATACCATGTACGCCGAGGGTCGGGGATTCCGGGTGGAAATCCTGAACCGCAACGAGACGGAGCTGGGCGGCTGCAAGGAAGTCAGCTTTATGGTGACGGGCGACGGCGCGTACAGCCGCTTCAAGTTTGAAAGCGGCGTTCACCGGGTGCAGCGGGTTCCCGAAACGGAAGCGGGCGGACGGATTCACACCTCCACCGCAACGGTGGCGGTGCTGCCCGAGGCCGAAGAGGTGGAGCTGGAAATCAACCCCGCCGATCTGCAGATTGATACCTATCGCTCGAGCGGCGCAGGCGGCCAGCATATCAACAAGACCGAATCCGCCATCCGCATCACCCATCTGCCCACCGGCACGGTGGTGGAATGCCAGGACGAGCGCAGCCAGTATAAAAACAAGGACAAGGCGATGCGGGTGCTGCGCGCCCGCCTGCTTGAACGCAAGCAGCAGGAGCAGATCGACGCCATTGCGGCAGACCGCCGCTCCCAGGTGGGGACCGGCGACCGCAGCGAACGCATTCGCACCTATAATTTCCCGCAGGGCCGGGTGACCGATCACCGTATCGGCCTGACGCTGTATCGGATCGACGCGATTATGGACGGCGATCTGGACGAAATCATCGACGCGCTGATCACCGCCGACCGGGCGGAAAAGCTGCAGGCGGCGGAAGGATAAGCCGGCATTAGCGGAGCGGCTTTGTGCGATGCCGCTCCTCCGAAAACCAGAACAAAGGAAATGGTCAACAGCATGGAACACGAAACATGGCGGCTCACCGCGGCGCCGGCCGATCTGGAGAAGGCCGCGGCCCTGCTGCGCGCAGGCGAGCTGGTCGCCGTCCCCACCGAGACGGTGTATGGCCTGGCCGCCGACGCTTTGAATGGGGAAGCGGTACGCCGGATTTTTGAGGCCAAGGGCCGGCCGGCGGATAACCCGCTGATTGTGCATATTGCGGAGATGGCCGCCTGGGAACCGCTCGTGACTCATATTCCTGAGACGGCCCGGCGGTTGGCGGCGGCCTATTGGCCGGGACCGCTGACCCTGATTCTGCCGCACGCGCCCTGCATACCGGATGAGGTGAGCGCGGGACTGCCCACCGTGGCGGTGCGCTTTCCCTCCCATCCGGTGGCGCAGGCGATCATCCGGCTGACCGGGCGGCCTCTGGCCGCGCCGTCGGCCAACCGTTCGGGCAGCCCCAGCCCCACCACCGCCCGGCACGTGCTCGACGATATGGCCGGGCGCATTGCCGCCGTGGTGGACGGCGGCGACTGTGCCGTTGGGGTGGAATCCACCGTTGTGGACGTGACGGGCGCCGTGCCGCGTCTGCTACGGCCGGGCGGCGTGACGCTGCCCATGCTGCAGGCGGCCGCGGGCGAAGTGGAGGTGGATCCCGCCGTGACCCACGCGCTGGAAAAGGGCGCCGTGGCGGCCTCGCCCGGCATGAAATACAAACACTACGCGCCCCGGGCGCACGTCGTGCTCGTGCGGGGAACCCCCGCGGCTTATGCAGCGTATGTCAACGCGCGGGCGGCCGAGCGCCCCGGCGTTTTCACCGCCATGTGCTTCGACGGCGAGGAAGCGGCCCTGACCGTGCCCGCCGTGACCTATGGCCGGCGGGAGGACGCCGCCGGTCAGGCCCGGCAGCTGTTTGACGCGCTGCGCCGGCTGGATGAGCTGGGGGCCAAAGAGGTGCTTGCCGCCTGTCCCGGTGAGGACGGCGTGGGTCTGGCGGTATACAATCGGATGCTGCGCGCGTCCGGCTTCGAGGTGGTGGATGCGCATGAATCCTGATTTGGGCCTCCATGTGGTAGGGTTAACCGGCCCGACGGGCGCCGGCAAGAGCGTCGTGGCCCGCATTCTGGAGGAAAACGGCATACCCGTGGTCGATGCCGATCGCCTCGCCCGCGAGGTGGTGCAGCCCGGCTCGCCCTGCCTGGCGGCGCTGGCGCAAGCATTCGGCCCGGCGATTCTTCGCCCGGACGGCTCGCTGGATCGGGGAGCGTTGGCGGCCCGCGCCTTCGCTTCGCCCGAAGCCGCCGCTAAGCTCAACGCCATCACCCATCCCGCCATCATCGCGCGCAGTCTCGAGCTGCTGCGCGGGTATGCGGAAAAGGGATGCCGGGCGGCGGCGGTGGATGCCCCGCTGCTGTACGAAAGCGGGATGGACGCCATCTGCGCTCAGGTGGCGGTGATTACCGCGCCGGCCGCTGTGCGCCGCGCCCGCATTATGGCGCGCGACGGCATCACGGCTGACCAGGCCGCACGCCGCATGGCGGCGCAGCCGGACGACGCGTTTTATCGCGCGCGCCGTCCCGATTGGTTTATTCTCAACGACGGCCCGCCCGCGCAGCTGGAGGAACAGGCGCGCGGTATGGCGGCCCGGATCCGCGAGCGGGCCGCAGAGGGTTCTTTGTGTGCCCCGGAAGGAGGGTCCGCATGAGCAAGACCGCCAAACAAACAGCAAAGCCGGTGCGCCGGAAATGGCTGGCGGCTCTGGAGGCGGGGCTTCTGCTCCTGCTGGTGGCGGCCGCGGCGCTGCTGCTGCGCGCGGGATATGTGCGCTATATGAAAGCGGCCTATCCGCTGAAATACGACACGCTGGTGCAGACCTGGGCAGGGGAATACGAGATACCGCCGTCCCTGGTTTATGCGGTCATCCGCACCGAAAGCTCCTTCGATCCCAACGCGGTATCGTGGGCGGACGCCCGCGGGCTTATGCAGCTGACGGAGGACACGCTGGCCTGGGCCATGAGCAAGGCCGGGGATAAGGAACCGCTTACGGCAGAGGATCTGTTCCGACCGGAGATAAATATCCGGTACGGGGTGTATGTCCTCAAGCTGCTTGGGGAACAATTTAAGGAACAGGATACGGCCCTGGCCGCCTACAACGCCGGCATGGGCAATGTGCGCAAATGGCTGGACGATCCGGCCTATTCGGATGATGGCGTGCATTTGAAGGATATTCCCTATAAAGAAACGAGAGAGTATGTCGTTCGGGTACGCGACGCACAGGCCATGTACCGGGAACTGTACGATCTCGCATGAAAAATCGGGCAGAGAAAGGAATGGAAAGGTATGTCTGACATGGAAAAAACCAAATCCGCGGCGGAGGAGCTCAAAGAATCGCTGTTTTATCAGCCGACCGACGCCGCCAAAACCCTGGACGAGGAGGAGATCGCCAAGGCGGACGCCTACTGTGAAGAGTACAAGGCGTTCCTCAATGCGGCCAAAACCGAACGGGAAGCGGTGGAGGCGGCCATCCGCGCCGCAGAAAAGGCGGGCTTTGTCCCCTTTGACCGCAGCGCGGCATTAAAGCCGGGCGACCGGGTATATTACAGCAACCGGGACAAATCCCTGCTGCTCGCCGTCATCGGCACCCGTCCCATCACCGACGGCGTGTCCATTGCTGCGGCCCACATCGATTCTCCCCGGCTCGATCTCAAGCCCAATCCCCTGTATGAGGACAACCGCCTGGCCTATTTTGACACCCACTATTACGGCGGCATCAAAAAGTACCAGTGGACGGCCATTCCGCTCGCGCTGCATGGCGTGGTGGTGCGCCGCGACGGCACCACGGTGCAGGTGCGCATCGGCGAGGATCCGGGCGATCCGGTTTTCTGCGTGACCGATCTGCTGCCGCATCTGGGGACCGAGCAGATGAAACGCCCCGCCACCGAGGTCATTAAGGGCGAAGATCTCAACCTGCTCATTGGGTCCCGTCCCTTCCGCTGCGACGAGGGAAGCGATCTGGTCAAGCTGAATATCATGCGGCTGCTGCATGAAAAATACGATATCGTGGAAGCGGATTTTCTCTCCGCCGAGCTGGAGGTCGTGCCCGCCTTCGCGGCGCGGGACCTCGGCCTCGACCGCAGCATGATCGCCGCCTACGGCCACGATGACCGGGTGTGTGCTTATCCGGCGCTGACGGCGCTGCTGGCTCTGGATACCCCCGCGTATACCGCCGTGACCGTTCTCGCCGACAAGGAGGAGATTGGTTCGGAGGGCAACACCGGTATGCAGTCCGCCTTTTTAAAATATTTCATCGCCGACATCGCGGCGGCCTTCGGTGCGCAGGGACGCCATGTGCTGACCAATTCGCTCTGCCTGTCCGCCGACGTCAACGCCGCGTTTGACCCGATCTACCCCGACGTGATGGAGAAGCGCAACAGCGCCCAGATTAACCAGGGGGTTGTGCTCACCAAATACACCGGCTCACGGGGCAAGTCGGATACCAATGACGCCTCCGCCGAGCTGATGGGCCAGATTCGCCGCATCATGGACGACAGCCAGGTCGTCTGGCAAATCGGCGAGCTGGGCAAGGTGGACGCGGGCGGCGGCGGCACCGTGGCCAAATATATCGCCGATCTCGACGTGGATACGGTGGATATGGGCGTTCCGGTGCTGTCCATGCATGCCCCGCTCGAGGTGGTTTCCAAAATCGACGTCTATATGGCGCACCGGGCCTTCTTTGCCCTGCTGGACCGCCGCTGACCGGCAATACGGCCGCCGGCCCCCTGAATCGAATAGGGGACCGGCGGTTTTGATTGTATTTTTACGCTGGATCGTGTACACTATATGCTGGAATGACCGGAATGAAACAAAGCCCGTCTCGACTGGCCGCAGGACATGGCCCGTCGGCGTTATCGTCCTCTGCCTTGCCGGCCCGCATCCTGCAGCGGTTCGCGATCAAAAAATGCGCGGCCGGGTGTTCTGCCTTAACGTGCTGGCATATGCCAAGGAAATACGAAGGCAGACATTTCGCTCCCCAAAATCGGGCTTTGTTCGATCCCGCTCATCCTAACTGCTTGAATTTACATAGCTGGAGGTTGTCATCATGGCTGAAATCCGTCCCTTCCGCGCCCTGCGCTTCACCGAAAAGGCAGGCAACATCGCGGAGCTGACCTGCCCGCCCTACGATATCATATCCGAATCGCAGCGGCTGTCCTATCTGCGGCGCAACCCGTACAACATCATCCGCCTTGAGCTGCCCCGCGACGGGGAAGACCCTTATGCGCAGGCGGGCGAAACCCTGCGCCGCTGGCTGGACGAAGGGATACTGCGGCAGGACGATATCCCCGCCTTCTATGTGTACGAAATAGAATTCGATTTGGCCGGCATGAGCGATATCAGCGGTATGGCCGGCGGTCGGCGCAGCGTGGCCGGTCTTATCGCGCAGGTTCGGCTGGAGGAGTTTGAGAAGGGCATCGTGCTGCCCCACGAGGAAACCCTGTCGAAAGCCAAGGCGGATCGCTTCAAGCTGATGGAGGCCACCGGCTGTAACTTCAGCGACATTTATTCGCTGTACATGGACGACGGCGGGGAAGAGGAGACCCTCGATGTGCTGCAGCTGGTCCGGCAGGCGCCGCCTGTCAGCGAGATGACCGACGAGGCGGGACTTGTCCATCGGCTGTGGGCCGTCACCGATCCCGCGATTTTGTCCGCGATACAGAAGCGCTTTGCCGACACCAAGCTGTACATCGCCGATGGTCACCACCGCTATGAAACCGCCCTGAACTACCGCAACGCGCTGCGGCAGCAGGGGGTGACGGGCGCCGACGCCGATTACTGCATGATGATGCTCGTAGAGATGAGCCATCCCGGGCTGGTGGTTTTCCCGACCCATCGCCTGATCCGGGACGTGACCGGCTTCGACCCGGCGCGTCTGCTTCGGGAGTCTGCGCCCTACTTCGATATTCAGGAGGCGCTCCCGCTGGATGCGCTGGACGAGGCGCTGGAACATGCCTATCAGCAGGGGCAGAAGGCGTTCGGCTTCTATACCGGCGGGGATACCGTCGCCGTTATGACGCTGAAGGATCCCGCCGTGATGGATGCCCTGCTGCCCGATTTGTCGCCCGTGTCGCGGCAGCTGGACGTCAACGTGCTGCACGCGCTGGTGCTTGAGCGGCTGCTGGGTATCGACAAGGAGAACATGGCCAAGCAGGTGAATCTCACCTATACCCGCAGCCTGCGGGAAGCGCTGGACAACGTGGCGGCCGGCGCCTATCAGTGCAGCTTCCTGCTCAACCCCACCCGCGTATCCGAAATCCGCGACGTGGCGGCCGCCGGTGAAAAAATGCCGCAGAAGTCCACCTATTTTTATCCCAAGCTTATCACCGGCCTGACCATGAACAAGCTGCGATAAGCGCCCGGCTGATGACGCCGGCTTTCTGGTAACGGCCCGGCCATAAAAAGACAGACCGCAGGGACGAATTGTTCATTGCGGTCTGTTTTTTTATCTTTTTAGTCGAATTCGGGCGTTTTATATAATTTATCTTCATATTTTGTCGCCTATATATTGTATATAAGATAAAGCGCCTTGTTTACAAACGGACGGAAGTGTGTTATATTATTCACAATGCATTATGGGGGAGTTTGGGACTTTTTCCGATGCATAACGCTCAATTCTTAAGGGACAAGGAGTTGCATATATGCGAAAAGGGAAAAAGATCACCATTCTGGGTGCAGGTAACGTGGGGGCCACCATTGCGTATACCCTGACAATGGACGGCATGGCTTCTGAAATCGTGCTTATCGACATTAACGAAAAAAAGGCGAAGGGCGAGGCAATGGATATCATCCAGGGCACGCCGTTCAGCGCCCCGGTGAATATCTATGCGGGCGAGTATGCGGATGCGGTGGATTCCGATATTGTCATCGTGACCGTCGGCATGGCGCGCAAGCCCGGCCAGACCCGTATCGATCTGGCGCAGGCCAACGTGGATATCGTCAAGTCGGTCATGCCGCAGATCACCCGGTTCGCCCCCGATGCGGTATACGTTGTGGTCAGCAATCCGGTGGATGTCATCACCTATGCCATTCTGAAAACCACCAACCTGTCCGAAAACCAGGTTATCGGGTCGGGCACCATGCTCGATTCCGCCCGTCTGCGCTCCGCCCTGGCGGCGCATGTCGGCCTGAACTCCAAAAACGTGCATGCCTATGTGTTCGGTGAGCATGGCGATACGTCCATGATCCCGTGGTCGCTGGCCACCATCGCCGGCATGGAGATGGATCGGTACTGCAAGGTCATCTGCGACAAGCACAACCAGTGCGGCAAGGAGGATCTGGCCGCGATCGAGGAGGATGTGCGTACCTCGGGCGCCCAGGTCATCGCGCTTAAGGGTGCTACCTATTATGCCATTGCGCTGTCGGTGCGCCGCATCTGCGAGTGCATCATCCGGGATACCGATTCGGTCATGACGGTTTCCGCCATGATCCGGAATCAATACGGTATCAATGACGTGTGCCTCAGCCTGCCCTTTGTGGTGGGGGCGCAGGGGATCCGGCGGACCATCGTGCCGCCCCTGACCGACGAGGAAACCGCGCTGCTGCACAAGAGTGCCGACGCGCTCAAGGAAGTCATTGCCCAGCTGAAATTTTAATTTGGAAAGGAACTGGAGAACCATGGATTACGCTGCGGAATCGCTGAAAAAGCACAAGGAATGGAAAGGCAAAATCGAAGTGGTCGTACGGGCTCCCCTGGAGACGCGCGACGATCTGTCGCTGGCTTACACGCCCGGCGTGGCGGAGCCCTGCCTGGCCATCCAGAAGGATGTCAACCTGAGCTATGAGCTGACCCGCCGTTCCAATCTGGTGGCGGTGGTCACCGACGGCACGGCCGTGCTCGGCCTTGGCGATATCGGCCCGGAGGCCGGCATGCCGGTTATGGAAGGCAAATGCGCGCTCTTTAAAGCGTTCGGCGACGTGGACGCCATCCCGCTGTGCGTGCGTTCCAAAAATGTCGACGATATCGTGAACACGGTGCGCCTGCTCGCGGGCAGCTTCGGCGGCATTAACCTGGAGGATATTTCCGCCCCCCGCTGCTTTGAGATCGAGCGCCGTCTGAAGGAATGCTGCGATATTCCAATCTTCCACGACGATCAGCACGGCACGGCGGTGGTCACCCTGGCCGCCATGCTCAACGCGCTCAAGCTGACGGGCAAAAAGATCGACGAAATCCGCGTGGTAACGAGCGGCGCCGGTGCGGCCGGCATCGCCATCATCCGTCTGCTCATCGCGATGGGCCTCAAGGACGTGGTGCTGTGCGATCGGCAGGGCGCCATTTATAAGGGCCGTGACGGTCTGAACGCCGAGAAGGAAGAAATGGCCGCTATCACCAATCAGGAGTGCCGCAAGGGTACCCTCGAAGATGTGCTCAAGGGCGCCGATGTGTTCATCGGTGTGTCCGCCCCCGGCTGCGTGACGCCCGAGATGGTCAAGAGCATGGCGCCCGATCCCATTCTCTTCCCGATGGCCAACCCCGTGCCCGAAATCATGCCGGACCTCGCCAGAGAGGCGGGCGCTGCCGTTATCGGTACCGGCCGGAGCGATTTCCCGAACCAGATCAACAACGTGCTGGCCTTCCCGGGTATCTTCCGCGGGGCGCTGGACGTGCGCGCAAGCGACATCAACGACGAGATGAAGATTGCCGCCGCCCGTGCCATTGCCGGCTTTGTCACGGACGATAAGCTGTCCGCGGATTACATCATTCCCAGCGCGCTCGATCGCAACGTGGCGGCCGCGGTTGCCAAAGCGGTTGCCGAAGCCGCGCGTAAGACCGGCGTCGCCCGCATCTGATTTCTGCCCCCGAGCCGTGTGATTTCCCGGCTCGGGGGGTTTTTTTGGAAAATATCGGTGTATTTTTGCCAGAAGATGCCTGGAAGTGTTACAAAATTGTAAACTTTTCGAAGAAAGCGGGGGATTTTTTCAATAAGGTTCGAATAGCTCTTGCAATATTTTTCGGTATTGTGTACAATAAATACGATACCCGGGAAAAAGGGCATTTACCCCTCCAGGACGCCCCGGTTGTCTGCGGCTGTACAAGATCCGAGTTGATTTGTCAGCTGGGACAGGGGAAGAGACTGGTGGGGAAGAAGTCTGTGCAGACCTGGGATAGACATGTCCGCCGCGTTTCGCGGAGAGTGTATAGACTTTCACCGGAGCCGGCGGGCATAAGGATACGGCTATTTAATTAAAAGAAAAGGAGACGAGTTCTATGTCCAACCGGCTTTTTCAAGGGGTCGTGCATCAGATGCGCGAAGCGATCGACCGTACCATCGGTGTGATTGACGAGACCATGTCCATCATTGCCTGCAGCGATTTGGGCCGCATTGGCGAGGTGTGTGAGGCCATCACCACCGATTCCTTCAACGCGCAGGATGCATTTGTCCGGGACGGGTATACCTACAAGCCCTTTGGCTCCCGTCCGCGCAGCGAGCACATTCTTTTTGTGGAGGGCTCTGACGACCAGGCGGCTAAATTTGCCGCGCTGCTGGCGGTGTCGCTCTCGAGCATCAAGCAGTATTACGATGAAAAGTACGATCGCGGCAATTTTGTCAAGAATGTTATTCTGGACAACATTCTGCCCGGCGACATCTATCTGAAAGCGCGTGAGCTGCGCTTTAACAACGATGTCAGCCGCGTGGTGGTGCTCATCCGCATTGCGTCGCGCACCGATATTTCGGCCTATGACATTGTGCAGAACCTGTTCCCCGACAAAAACAAGGATTTTGTCATCAACATCAACGAGACGGATATCGCTCTGATCAAAGAGATTCGTTCGGGCGTGGATCCGCGCGATCTGGAGAAGATGGCGCGCTCTATAGTGGATACGTTGAGCAGCGAGTTTTATACCCAGGCCACCGTGGGCATCGGCACCATCGTGGAGGGCATTAAAGATCTGGCCCGTTCCTTCAAGGAGGCTCAGGTGGCCCTCGAAGTCGGGAAGGTATTTGATACCGAGCGGACCATCGTCAGCTATGACAACCTCGGCATTGCGCGCCTGATTTATCAGCTGCCCACCACGCTGTGCGAGATGTTTCTCAAAGAGGTGTTCAAGAAGGGCTCCATCGACTCGCTCGATCAGGAGACGCTGTTTACCATTCAGCGCTTCTTTGAAAACAACCTGAACGTTTCGGAGACATCCCGTAAGCTGTTTGTGCACCGCAACACGCTGGTGTATCGTCTGGAAAAGATCAAGAGACTGACCGGACTCGACCTGCGTGAGTTTGACGATGCCATCGTCTTCAAAGTGGCGTTGATGGTCAAGAAGTATCTCATCGCCAATCCGGTAAAATATTGAGCATACAGCATCCGCAACACAAGGCCGCCGGCACTGATGCCGGCGGCTGAGGTTGCATAATGGCATGGGCGGGAAACGCGGCCAATTCGATGCGCTTTTATCGGATGCCGCACGGCATGACGCCTGCACGTCTGCCGGTCCTTTGGCGGGCATATCCCGCATTGGAAGAAGTTGATGGTTGTTTTCTCCCGTTTTTGACGGTATAGTGGTTGAGACGGGCGGGCTGCACCGTCTGTCCGCCGAAGAGGGGATGAGCGGATCCGCTCGTTCCCCCGAAAATGCGTTCCCGGCGGAGGATTCCGCCCCTTCATTTAGATAACAGATGCGCCCTTCGCGGGCGCTTTTTATAGGCACTGTCCCTCGACAGAATTCGTCTGTCGCAGACGAAGGGCGACAGCGCGGTTCGACACGGGAGGTGTTTATTTGATCGAGTTCAAAGGCGTACATAAGGTTTACGACAACGGGACAAAAGCCCTTAAGGACATCAATATACGCATCGAAAAAGGGGAATTCGTGTTCATCGTGGGCGCTTCGGGCGCCGGTAAATCCACCTTTTTAAAGCTCATCATGCGGGAAGAGGTTGCCAATGCCGGTGAGGTAATTGTCAACGATTTTAAATTGTCCAAGCTGCGCCGGAAGGAAATCCCCTATCTGCGGCGGACTATGGGTGTGGTGTTTCAGGACTTCCGCCTGATTAACAACATGAACGTGTTCGACAACGTGGCTTTTGCCATGCGCGTCATCGGCGCTTCCCGGCGGGAGGTGCGTAAGCGGGTCCCGTATATTTTGGGGCTTGTCGGGCTGCAGAATAAGGCGCGCAGCTTCCCGATGGAGCTTTCTGGCGGCGAGCAGCAGCGGGTCGGTCTGGCCCGGGCGCTGGTGAACAACCCGTCGCTCATCATCGCGGACGAGCCCACCGGCAATATCGACCCGGAATTGTCCTACGAAATTGTGGAACTGCTCAATGAGATCAACCGCCGCGGCACCACCATTATTATGGTGACGCACGAGCGCGATTTGGTACGCATGTTTAACCGGCGGGTCATCGAGATCCGGGATGGCTGTGTCGTATCGGACAGCATCAGCGGAGGTGACGCCCAATGAAACTTGGCAGTCTGCGTTATCTGACGCGCGAGGGATTCCGGAACATCTGGCAGAACCGGTTTATGGCGGTGGCGTCGGTCGGCGTGCTGATGGCCTGCCTGCTGCTCAGCGGTTTGGCCTACCTGTTGTTTGCCAATATCAGCCATGCGTTTGACTGGGTATACGGACAAAATGTGGTGGCTGTTTTTGTTAAACAGGACAGCACCGACGAAGAGTCACAGGCGGTGGGCGAACAGCTGAAGGGGATCCCCAATGTCCGCTCGGTGGAGTTCCGCTCCAAGGAGCAGACACTGGAGGATATGCGGGATCAGCTGCTGGAAGAAACCTATGAAAGCTATCTGGGGGAAAACAATCCGCTGCAGGATAGCTATATCGTGACGCTGGATGACCTGGAGCTGTTCGACACCACCCTGGCTCAGATTGAAGCGGTGGAGGGGGTGGAAGACGTCAGCTATGACGCGGGTATCACCAAAACGCTCACACAAATCCGGCATGTGATCCTGGTGGTTGGCGGATGGATCATCCTGATGCTGCTGCTTGTTTCGCTGTTCATTATCGCCAACACCATTAAGCTGACCGTATATAACCGGCGGCTGGAAATTCACATCATGAAATCGGTGGGGGCGACCAACAGCTTTATCCGCATCCCGTTTCTGATAGAAGGCATGGTGCTCGGCCTGGTGGCCGCGCTATTGTCCTTCGGCGTGCTGGCTTTTATCTACAGTAAGCTGGCGGATATGTTCACGCTCGGCATTTCCTTCGCGCCGCTGCCGTTCTCGGCGGTGTGGGGTGTGCTGCTTGTGGGGTTCCTGCTTATCGGCATCCTGACTGGCATGGCAGGAAGCGCCATATCCATGACCAAATATCTGAGACATGAAGGAGGAAGCCTGTGATGAACACAGAAATTCGAACGAGGAAAACCGCTGCCCGCCGTCTTATTGCATTGGCCTCGGCTGCGGCGCTCACCGTGCTTTTGTCGCTGCAGAGTGCACCTGCGCGCGTTCACGCTGCCACGCAGGCGGAACTCAACCAGCAATTAGAAGAGCTGCAGGCAGAGGAGAAGGAACTTAAGGAAGAGCTCAGCAGCACCAACAGCGACCTGGCCAGCAGCCAGAAGCGCAAGGATACGCTGGACAAGCAAATTTCCAACGCCAAGAAGCAGATCAATTTACTTACCAGCCAGATTGATGAGCTGGATAGCAAGATGAACGACAAATCCGACGAGATTGCGGCCAAGGAGCAGGAGATTGCGGATAAGGAAGCGGCCATCCAGACCACCTCCGATCAGCTGAGCGAGCGGCTGCGCGCCGTCGCCAAACGCGGCAATCTGTCCAGCCTGCAGATGGTGCTTAATACGGAAGAATATGCCGACTATCTGATAAAGGCCAAGATGATCGAGCGCATCGCTGAGAATGATCAGCGGGAGATGGACAACCTGGAGGAAGAGATCAGTCAGATCAACGAAGAAAAGGCCGCGCTGGAAAACGACAAGCAGAGCCTGGAGGACGAAAAGGCCCAGGTAGAAACGCTTAAAAAGCAGGCTGACGCCAAAAAATCCGAGCTGGATACCCTGTATAAGGCGCTGCAGGCGGAGATCAAGAAAATCCAGAGCACCGCGAGCGATTATGCTGCCCAGCTGAAAAAGAATCAGGAAGAACAGGACGCGATCGATCAACAGATTAAGTCCATCATCAATTCCAGTTCAACCAGCACGGGAAAATTCGGGGATGGTTCGATGTTGTGGCCCGTCCCAACGGTGCGCAATATCTCCTCCGGCTTCGGACCCCGCTGGGGTACCACCCACCGCGGCATCGATATCGCCAATGGTTCCATTCCGATTTACGGGCAAAAGGTATACGCCGCTGCGGACGGCGTGGTGATTTACGCCAACTATACCAGCGAATACGGCGGCGGCTACGGGTATTACTGCATCGTGGATCACGGCGTGGATTCAAGCGGAAAACGGATTTCTACTCTGTATGCACATAATTCTAAGCTGTATGCGCGCGTCGGCGATGTGGTTGTAGGCGGACAGACCGTGCTGTCCCTGGCTGGCGATACCGGCAATGTGACCGGTCCCCATCTGCACTTTGAAGTGCGGGAGAACGGTGTGGCGGTGGATCCCATCAAAAATGGGTATGTCTCGGCCAACAGGTAAAGCTACCTGCTGACGCGGGGACGAATCATGACGCATGGCGGGATCGAACGATGCCGCCATGCGTTTGTGTCACAGGCATGTTTCGACAGACAGGCGACGCTTTTCATACAGAAAGGAATTTTCCCGCATGAATAAAAAGATATCGCTGGGAGCGACCCTGGCACTGATTATCATCGCGATGGCACTCACCGTTTCGGTGACCATGGGCGTGGCCATGCGCTATTTCAATTCCAATGTCACGGCACTGGGCGAAAAGCAGGAAATGTACAATAACCTGGCGGATGTCGATACGGCGGTCCGCCAGCAGTATGGCAATATCGATGAAGCGCGCCTGCGGGCGGCGCTGGCGGAAGGGTATATCTCCAGCATCGACGACCCGTATGCCGCGTATCTGAGTGCATCCGAATACAAAAAAGCACAGGAGCTGGCGGAAGGCAAGACCACCGGCTTCGGGATAGAAATTCATCTCGTTTCGGACGGCCGCGTGATTGTCACGCTGATCCATAAGGATTCGGCGGCAGAAAAGGCGGGTATGCAGAAGGGCGACGTTATTACGGCGGTGGACGGTGCCGCCGTCACGGCAGATAATTTCGAGTCCATCGCGTCCAAACTGGACAGCGCGACTAAGGTGATGATTACCGCCCAGCGTGGTGATGCCACCAATTCGTACGAGCTGACGGCCAGTCCGTATGCTCTGGTGAGCGTACAGGAGAGGATGATCGGCACGATGGGGTATATCCGCATCCGGGGATTCCATACCAACACCACCGAGCAGTTTAAATCGGCTTATTCCGCGCTGGAGGAGCAGGGGGCCACCGCCTTTATCTTCGATTTGCGGGAAAATGAGGGCGGTACGCTGTCGTCTGCTGAGGAGATAATCTCCTACCTGCTGCCCCGCGGCAAGTATGCTACCCTGACGGATAACGCCGGACAGGTAACCGAGCTGGTTGCGGAAGACACCCATACCATGAGTGTTCCCTCCGTGACGCTGGTAAACGGCAAAACGGCAGGCGAAGCAGAGTTGTTCGCCGGCGTGCTGCAGGAGCTGGAAATGACTACCGTGGTGGGAGAGAAGACTGCCGGCAAGGGCAAAGTGCAGGAGTTTTTCCCGCTCAAGGTGGATTCCTCGGCTTTGAAACTGTCGGTGGCACAGCTTTCTCTGCTGCAGGGTGGTCCCCTGCAGGGCAACGGTGTGATACCCTCGTGGGAGGCTGCCCTGTCAGAGACCCAGCTGACCGACTTCGAGCTGCTCGATGAGCAAAGCGACCCGCAGCTTGCCTTGGCCATTTCCGTGCTGGACGGAAGCGTGAATACCACGCCGACCTCGGCCACCGAATCGACCGGAACGACGGCTGCGGCCACAACGACGGCCGCGACGACGCAGGCAACGGCGGCAACCACGAAGCCGGCGGCGTAAGAACGGATTTTGCAGGCGCGAAACCATGTTTCGCGCCTGCTTTTTTGAAAGGAAGTGGGTTGGTGATACTCAGTGCCAGCCGGCGGACGGATATCCCGGCGTTTTATGCAGACTGGCTTCTGCGCCGCTTTCGGGAAGGGTGGCTGCTCGTGCGGCATCCCATGAACCCGCACCAGCTAAGCCGGGTGGCCCTCTCGCCCGAACTGGTGGATGCCATTGTATTCTGGACCAAGGATCCGGCCCCCATGCTGGCACGTCTGGCCGACTGGGAGGCGCTGGGTATCCCCTTCCTGTTTCAATTCACCCTCACGCCGTATGGGGAAGCGTTAGAACCAGGCGTGCGGGATAAAAGGGCGATAGCGGACACCTTTTGCCGCCTGGCGGACAAACTCGGTCCGCACCGGGTACTGTGGCGCTACGACCCGGTGGTGCTCAACGACAGCTGGACGGTCGCCCGGCACGAAGAGGCGTTTGCCGCCCTGTGTGAACGCCTGAAAGGGTATACCGATCAGTGCACCGTCAGCTTTGTGGATCTGTATGCCGGGCTGCGGGGGGCGCAGAGAGCGGGTTTGCTGCGCGTGGTGGAAGCCGATGAAATGGCCCGGCTCGCCGCCTCCTTCGCCCGTGAAGGAGGCAGAGCGGCGATTGCGGTCCGGGCCTGCTGCGAAGCGATGGATCTGCGGCCTTTCGGTGTGGAGCCCGCCAGCTGTATCGATCGGAAGCGGCTGGAGGCGCTTTGCGGCTGTTCGCTGCGCGGCGGACGTGCCAGCGGGCAGCGGCCCGGTTGCGGCTGTATGGACAGCGTGGATGTCGGCGCTTACGGCACCTGCCGCCACGGCTGTGTATACTGCTATGCCGCGCGCAGCGGTGTGCCGCCGCACGATCCGGCTTCGCCGCTGCTTTCCGGTTGGCCGGAAGAGGACGATCGCATCCTGGAACGGCGGATGGCCCCGCTGCGGGACGGACAGACAAGCCTGTTCGGATAAGGAAAGACAAGCACAAAAGACACCTGAAACTTTGATGTTGTATTGAAAAATGCTTGTATTTCAGCGCGGAATATGGTACGCTTCTCCTAAAGCTGCAGCGGCAGCTGACTGCAGACAGTATAACAGACAAAGGTGACTTTATGCAGCGAATCCATATCCAGTCCGGTGGCCTGCACGTCGTGGTGGACGCGCCGGAGGACGGCCGGGCGCGTCTTATTCATTTTTCCTCCGAGCCCTTTGACGAAGCGGCCTATTCTCCGGATACCTATCACAAGTATTACACCCTGCTTGAACTGCACGGCACCGGGTACGATATCGACGATCATCACGGTTCCCGGTACACCTATACCAGTCCGGCGGCCCAGCTGCGTTATCTGTCCCATACGCTGACCGAGGAAGCGGAAGGGCAGCGCCTGGAGGTCCGGCAGACGGACGGCAAGCTGCTGGTGACCTCTTTCTTTCAGTTTTACCGGGACTTGCCGGTTGTGCGCTGCTGGAACCGGGTGGAAAACCAGAACGATGAGCCTTTCACGCTGGAATACCTGTCCTCCTTTGCCTGTTACGGCATGTCGGCGGACACCGCTAACTGGGCGGAGAACTGCCGCCTGTATATTCCCCACAATACCTGGCACGGGGAATTTCAGTGGCGGTGCCATACGATTGGGGAGCTGGGGCTGAGCAAGCTAAACTATTCCTCGCTCAAACGGCTGTCCTATCTGCAGGCGGGCACCTGGTCCTCCTCCGAATATCTGCCGATGGCGGTGTTTGAAGACACGGCGGCGCATAATGGCGTGTTCTGGCAGATCGAGCACAACGGCTCCTGGTACTGGGAGATGAGCGACGTACCGTTTGGCGGCCTCTACCTGCAGGCGGGCGGCCCCAACAGCAATCAGCATCATTTCTGGAAGGTGCTGCACAAAGGGGAGAGCTTTGAGAGCGTGCCGGTGGCGGCCGGCGCGGTGCACGGCGGGTTTGACGCGTCGATCGGGGCGCTCACCGATTACCGCCGCCGGATACGGCGGCCCAACCGGGACGATGTGCAGCTGCCGGTTATCTTCAACGATTACATGAATTGTCTGATGGGCGATCCCACCGAGGAACGGCTGTATCCCCTGATCGATGCGGCGGCCGAAGCGGGATGCGAGTATTTTGTCATCGATGCCGGCTGGTACACCGACAATATGGATGGCGACGAGGATTGGTGGCCGACCATTGGCATGTGGGAGGAGTCAAAACGGCGGTTTCCCCATGGTCTGCAGAAGGTCACCGCCCATATCCGTGAGCGGGGAATGATTCCGGGTCTTTGGGTGGAACTGGAAGGCATGGGCCCCGATTGCGCCCTAACGGACAAACTGCCCGCCGACTGGTTCTTCCAAATCCGCGGCCGCCGCGTGAAGCAGCATAACCGTTATCAGCTGGATTTCCGCAACCCGCAGGTGCGCGCGTATGCCCGCGGCGTGCTGGATCGGCTGATCGCCGACTACGGGGTGGGGTATTTCAAGATCGACTACAATATCAACGCAGGTGTCGGTACCGACCTGGGCTGCGACAGCCCCGGGGAAGGGCTGCTCGACCATAACCGTGCCGTGCTGCACTGGCTGGAGGAGCTTTTTGCGGCATATCCCGACCTGGTGATCGAAAACTGCGCTTCGGGCGGTATGCGCATGGATTATGCTATGCTGCAGCGCCTGAGTCTGCAGTCGGTGAGCGACCAGACCGATTACCGGCAGAATGCCGCCATTGCCGCCATGGCGGCCAGCGGCGTCACCCCGGAGCAGGGGGCGGTCTGGTCCTATCCGAGCCGGGAGGGGAACGAAGAGGAAGCGGTTTTCAACATGGTCAACGCCATGCTCGCCCGCGTACATCAAAGCGGCTTTCTCAATAAGCTGCCCTCCGCATCGCTCGCCCGCGTGCACGAAGGAATCCGCTGCTATAAAGCCATCCGGCAGGATATCCCGAAGGGCCGGCCGTTTTTCCCGCTGGGGCTTGTGCGCCTGCGCTCGCCCTGGGCCGCCACCGGACTGGATTGCGGGCGGACGGTGTATCTGTCCGTTTGGCGCAAGCAGGCAGCGGAGGACACGGTGCGGCTGCCCCTGCCCGCCCTGCAGGGCAAGCGGGTGACGGCGGAATGCTTGTATCCGAGCGGTCTGCCGGTTTTGTATCGGTTCGATGAAGCGGGATATCTGGATGTGACCCTGCCGCGGCCGGACACCGCCCGCTTTTTCCGCCTGACAATCGATTAAACGAAAAAGGGACGGCAGACAGACCCCGTCACAAAGCGTGACGGGGTCTCATTCTGCGTTTCCGGTGTGTACCACTGGCCAGGAAAATATCCGTATGTGGGCCGGGAGGACACTGGCGAAGACAGAGGGGGCGGACAGGGCCCTTGCCCGGCATCGTGCCGGCATAAAGAAAAGGCTTCCGCCGCGGCGGAAGCCTTTTCTTTTTATCCTTTGGCGTATTGCCACACAAGGGCTTGCATGGTCTCGAACTGCTGCTCCATTTCCTCCACGAGACGGAACTGGGTGCGGGCCCGTATCAGGTTGTGCTCCGGATAGGCGGTCTTGAAATAGGTGTCCCCCTGCAGGAAATCGGTGAGGAACCGGATGCCGCATTCCAGTGTCATCAGCCGTGCTCCCCACGGCAGACTGTCCAGCTCCGCGGGGGTCAGCACGTCGCCGGCCGTTTCCAGATACCCCTTAACGTACAGCTCGTACAGCCCCATGTCGAAGTGCACCTTCTGCAGATCCCGTTCATCCTCTGCCGCGGTGGTTGCGCCAAAGCGGATGGAATCGCCGAAATCGTTGGCGGCCAGTCCCGGCATGATCGTATCCAAATCGATCACGCACAGCCCCCTGCCGGTCTCGGCGTCAAACAGAATGTTGTTCAGCTTGGTGTCGTTATGGGTCACGCGCAGCGGGAGAAGCCCCTGCGTCTGCTGGTTGACCAGAACGCCGCAGTCCTGTTTGCGCGCCAGGGCAAAAGCGGTTTCCTTCCGGCACTTTCGCGCGCGGTCCTTGACGTCCCGCCGCAGGGCCACGGTAAACGCTTCAAACCGCCGGACCGTGTCATGAAAGTGGGGGATGGTTTCGTGCAGGCTGGCGGCCGGATAGGCGCCCAGCTGCTTGAGAAAATGACCGAAGCTGCGGGCGGATTCATAAAACTGTTCGGGGCGCTCCACCGTCTGATAGCACACCGAATCCGCAATGTAGTTGTAGCAGCGCCACGGCTGTCCTTCGTCGTCTTCAAAATAGTTGCAGCCGCTTTTGGTTTTGATATAAGACAGCGTTTCCCGGTCGGGATTGCCGCCCTCCTTCCGGATGACCTCCCGCATGAATTCCGTCACGCCGAAAATGTTTTCCATGACGTCCGCCGGGCTTTTGAAAACATTGGTGTTCACCCGCTGCAGCACATAGGACAATTCATCCGTGCCGCTTTCCGCGGGCATATACACGGCATAGGTCTCATTGATATGTCCGGCGCCAAAGGGGCGGACATAACTGCACTGCGGGCCGAAGCCAAAGGCATACAGCGCATCTTCCAGCGCCCGGGTGGTCACACCGTCGATTTGGCGGCGGGTGGAGAAAAGGACCTCGCCCGCTTCGATTTTGCGTCCCGGCGCGATGGTGCAGTTGGCCTTGACCACGCTGCCCAGGCCTACGTGGGCGCCATGGCCCACCACCGTGTCGTGGTCCACCACAGCGCCGCTGTTGATGAGCGCCGCCCGCTCGACGTGGGTGTGCGTGTTGACGACCGCGCGCTGCATGACAAAGCTGCCCGGCTCAATGGTGGCGCTCGGGCTTACCACGGCGGAGGGATGGACGATGGCCGGCACGGTATAACCGGCTTCGAGCAGCTTGTCGGTCCAGTACAGACGCATACCGCTGTCCCCGAAAGCGGCTACCGCGGTGTCGTATTCGGCCCGCTTGGCGTGATAATCGCAGCATTTTCCCACAATGTCCGTGCCCTTTGCCGCGTCGTCGAGAAAAACGATCGGATCATAACCAAGCATGGCGGCGGTTTCCTTGACCATTTGGCCGAACCCGCCCGCCCCGAGAATTAACAAGCTGGACATGAAAAAGCCCCCTTACAGGATGGATGCCCCGCGGGCAGACATTTGGATACCGTTGCGTGAGACAAACAGGAGCGGATGCGCTCTGGCTGCCCATGAGATGGAACCCGTGTTCAGTATAGCGTAAAGCGGGCAGCCAGTCAAGCAGACGGACAGTATTGACAGGAGAGACAGTATAGTATATGTCAAACAGCCGAAAATAATAAAGGGATCGCTTTTTATGCCGATCGGACCGCAAAACAGGCTGGATTTTTTATCATTATATGCTATACTGTTCGCAGATACAAGGCGCAGGATCACTATCGGAAAGGAATGGTGTACCAACATGGGAGAAAGCATACTGTGGTATAACAGATCGGCACAGTATTTCACCGAGGCGCTGCCTGTCGGCAACGGGTCGCTGGGCGGCATGGTGTATGGCGGCGTGGAAGAAGAGAGAATTTCACTCAATGAGGATACCCTCTGGTCAGGCGGACCAAGTGACAAAACCCGCCCTTCGTGCCGGGAAGCGCTGCCCCGCGTGCGGCAGCTGCTGGCAGAGGATCGGGCGGCCGAGGCGGAGGATATGGTCTGGAGAGACATGCTCACCACCTGGACCGAGTCGTATCTGCCAGCGGGAGATTTACATATACGGCTTGAACAGGCGGGACAGCCGCAGGCGTATCGCCGGCAGCTGGATTTGACCACCGCGCTGGCGGCGGTATCGTACGAGCTGGACGGGGTGTCTTATACCCGGGAGGTGTTCTGCTCCCGGCCGCATGGGATTATGGTGGTGCGCCTGCGGGCCGATCGGCCCGGGATGCTGACCGGGCAATTTTCCTTGACCTCGCCGCTGCCGTTTGAAGTACAGGTACGGGCAGACGAGCTTGAACTGTTCGGGCGGGCACCGTCCACCTGCGCCCCCAATTATCATCCGACGGACAATCCCGTCCGGTACGACGGACCGGCGCTGCGCTTCTGCATAGCCGCGCGCCTGACGGCGGTTGGCGGCGCCCAGACGGCAGATGCCGCGGGCCTGCGGTTCGAAAAGGCGGATGAGGTGATTGTTCGGCTGACCGCCGCGACGAATTATGCGGGCTATACCGTCCGACCGGAGGACAGCCGCGTGGATCCGGCGGCAATTTGCCGGGAGAGGCTGGACGAGGCGGCGCCGCTGTCCTATGCACAGCTGAAGGAGGCGCATCTGGCGGATTATATGCCGCTGTACGGGCGCACATCCCTCTCAGTGGAAGGGGTCCGGCATGCTGAACGGCCCACCGACGAGCGCCTGGTGGCGGCGCAGGACGGCGGAGACACCGGCCTTGTCGAGCTGCTGTTCGGGTATGGGCGGTATCTGATGCTGGCAGCTTCGCGTCCCGGGACCCAGCCGACCAATTTGCAGGGGATCTGGAACGAGGAGCTGTGCGCGCCGTGGAGCTCCAACTATACGCTGAATATCAACACGCCGATGAATTACTGGCCGGCGGAAAATGCCAATTTGAGCGAATGCCATATGCCGCTTTTTGATATGCTGCGCGATTTGGCACAGCACGGCGAAAATACAGCGCGTGTGAATTATGGCTGCCGCGGCTGGTGCGCCAATCACAACACCGATTTGTGGCGGCAGACCGAGGGGGTCGGCCTGCCCATGGGCGGCAGGGATGCGGTGACCTTCGGTTTCTGGCCGATGGCAGGGGCCTGGCTTGCACGGCATATCTGGGAGCATTACCGTTACACGATGGACAGCGCCTTCCTGCGGGAATACTGGCCGGTGCTGCGCGGTGCGGGAACCTTCCTGCTGGATTTTCTGGTGGAGGACAAGGACGGCCACCTTATCACGAGTCCCGCCACGTCGCCGGAAAACCGTTACCAGCTCGGCGACGGCGACACCTGCGCCATCTGCCAGGGGAGCACCATGGATCTGGCCATTGCCCGCGATATTTTTGATATCTGCTGCCAGGCCGGCGAACTGCTGGGCGAAGACGCGCCGCTTTGCGCCGACATGCGCCGGGCCCGCGCCCGTCTGCGCCCCTATCAGGTTGGCTCGCAGGGGCAGCTGCTGGAATGGGACAGGGAATACGACGAGTGCGACGTGCATCACCGGCACCTGTCCCATCTGTATGGCTTTTATCCCGGCGAGTCGATCACGCCGACGCGGGAACCGGCGCTCACCGAGGCGGTACGCCGGTCGCTGGAGCGGCGCGGAGATGAGGCCACCGGCTGGAGCCTTGGCTGGAAGATTAACCAGTGGGCGCGGCTGGGCGAAGGGGATCGCGTGCTCACGCTGCTGGGCATGCTGATGCGGCCGGTATCACCCGAAACGGTGCAGCCCTTTGCGGGCGGCGGGGTATACCCGAATTTGTTTGACGCCCATCCGCCTTTCCAGATCGACGGCAATTTCGCCTGCACGGCGGGCATTGTGGAGATGCTGGTACAGAGCCATGAGGAAGCGATCCGGCTGCTGCCGGCGCTGCCTGCTGCGTGGGAAAAGGGCGAGGCGACCGGCCTGTGCGCCCGGAGCGGCTTTGAGCTGTCTCTCCGGTGGGAGGCGGGCCGCCTGCAGCGGGCGGTTGTTCTCTCCCGCGCCGGCGAGCCGCTGCGGTGGTATGCGCAGGCCCCCTGCCGCGTTGTACGGCAGGGGATGGAGACGGTGGTGCAGCCGCAGGAGGGAATTTGTACGGTGTCCACGACACGCGGCGACACGCTGGAGATTTATCCGCTGTAAAAGGAGGAAGAGCATGAAAAAGGTACGCATTACGGTGCTGAAAACCACGTTGGACGAGGAGCTGGCCGCCGAATACGGCGCGGAGGGCCTGACCGCCTGTCCCATGCTGCGGGAAGGACAGGTCTTTTATGCGGATTACGCGAAGCCGGACGGCTTCTGCGATGAGGCGTGGAAGGCCATTTACCAGTATGTCTTTGCGCTGGCACACGGAGCGGGACGTGAGCTCTTTTACTACGGCGACTGGATCCGCAAGCCGGGGGTGGCCATCTGCAGCTGCAACGACGGCTTGCGGCCGGTGATATTCAAGCTGGAGGCGACGGACGAAACGGCGCAGATGGAATACACGCCAGTCCGATAAGAACCAAAAGGCCGGATGCACAACGCATCCGGCCTTTTCTATGTCCGCTGTTATACGCCCGGGATTTCGGGGATATAGTCGAGGGCATACATGCCGCGGTATGTATTGGTTCCGTGAATCCAGCGGCCGCCCGTAAAGTCGGGGAAGGCAACCGGTACGCCGCCCTGGGCAATGGATTGCTCCGACAGGCAGGTCACGGCCATCCAGGTGGCCGCATCGTACACGTCGATGGGATATTCGGCCGCTCCCTGCATGGTGGATTCGATAAAGGCACGGAACACCAGATAGTCCATGCCGTCGTGGCCGCCGCGCACGCCCTTTGCCTGATAATCCGTCCAGAGCGGATGCTCGTACTGCTCACGGAATTTGTCGGCGGGTTCCCAGGTGTGGGCCGGGGAGACGCCTTCGATGTAAATGGAATGGTTATCCTCCATCCAGATGCCCTTGGTGCCCTGCGTCCGGCCGCCGCGGGAATATGGACGCGGCAGGGTGGTGTCGTGGGTGAGCACGAGCGTTTCGCCGTGGGCACACTTGATGACGGTGGTCACGACATCGCCCTGCGTGAAGGTGCGGCCCATCAGGTCCGCGTCGTCGCTCTTGTTGGCTTTGATCCACTCATGCAGGCCGACCGCCTTGGAGGCGGTGGAGGACAGGGAGAGGAAACGGTTGCCGTTGTTGATGCGGAACTGCTTGGCCAGCGGGCCAATTTCATGGGTGGGATAAATTTCGCCGTTGCGGTTGGAATAGTTCTCCAGCCGGTAATGGCGGTGTTCCTTACCCAAGGCTATCTCGTCGCGCAGGTCGTGCTCATAGCCGCCCTGGCCGTGCACCAGCTCGCCGAACAGGCCCTCGCGCACCATGCGCAGCACCATCATTTCATCCCGGCCGTAGCAGCAGTTTTCCAGCATCATGCAGGGTACGCCGGTTTCCTCCCGCGTGCGGACCAGACGATAGCAATCCGCGATCGAATAGGCGCCGCCGACCTCGAAGGCGACCGGCTTGCCCGCCCGCATGGCGTCAATCGCAATGGCAACATGATCCTGCCAGGAGGTGGCGACGATCACCGCATCCACGTCGGGATGGTTGATGACATCGTGGTAATCGGCATAAGCCGCGCAGGGGGTGCCTTTCGCCTTGCGGACGGCTTCGGCTCCTTTTTCCCGCCGATCCTCATATTTGTCGCATACGGCGGGGATCTGCACGTCCTCCATCGGGATCAGCAGAACCTCCAGCAGACCATAGCCACGGCCGCCCAAACCGATGAAACCAATACGCAGGGTATCCTTCATAAACTCCGCATCCTTTCTGATAGATGTTATGGTCAGAATACCACGCCTTTGCGAGAAAAACCATTGTAAAAGGGAACTTCCATATGGTATAATGTCACTACGTAAAATGATATGTGCAAGAGGGGGCGTACAGATGGATTATCAGGACGACGCCTTAAAGGCCGTACCGTTTTTGGTGGAGAATATGGGGCTTTCCGATCTGAACCCGACAGACTGCGGCTGGCATAAAAGGGAGCGCGGCCGGCGGTTCGGCCCCGGGATACAGGCACGCTTTGTCCTGCATTATGTCCTGTCGGGCCGCGGCGTTTATCATTGCGGCGGCCGGTCGTATCCGCTTGCGGCGCGGGATGTCTTTCTCATACACCCCGGACAGGTGGTGATGTACGAGGCGGATGCCGCGGATCCCTGGACCTATGTCTGGATTGGATTCCAGGGGACGCAGGCGCAGCGGCTGCTGTCGCTGGCGGGCTTTGACGAGGAAAAACTGACCGCCGCTCTTCCGGAAATGGAGGAGACCTTTCTTTCCCTGCGGCACCGGGATCCCAGCTGTCCGCTGGCGGCAACCTGGCTGTGTGCCAAGCTATACGAGCTGTTTGAGCGCCTGCGCGACCGGCAGACGCCCGCGGCGCCGGCTACGCAGCCGGCACTGCACGTGCGGCGTGCGCTCGCGTACATACAGGGAAATTACGCCGGAGAAATCACCATCGAGGGCATTGCACGCGCCATTGGGGTGGATCGCCGGTACCTGTCCCGCATTTTCACCGAAGAGGTGGGGGTGTGCCCGCAGACCTATCTGGTGCGGTACCGCATGGAACGGGCCGCGTTTCTTTTGAATGCAGGCGGCTGTACCGTGGGGGAGGCGGCGCGCAGCGTCGGGTACACCGATGCGTTCGGGTTTTCCCGCATGTACCGCAAGACGTTCGGCTTTTCCCCGCAGGAAAGCATCCGGCGGGCGGCGGGCCGTACCGCCCCGCCTTGAAGAAAGGCAGCGTGATGAAAAAGCCCGGTTAAGCGGGTGGCCGCCACCCGGGCGGGACATGGTATCGAAACCGGACGGTAATCGTCCCCTTTTAAACTGACTCGGCGCCGATTGCCATAATCATGGCGATCGGCGCCTTTGGTATTGACGAATGGATAATATTGGGGTATAATAATGGTGAACAAAAAGTAAAGGCGTGATTCCGATGTATTAGAGAATAAGGTGAAAAAATTGGAGGAGTAAAGGGGATGTCATATAAAGAAAGGTCGTTGATTATGAAAAAGCATCGCCGCTCGGTCGCTGTTTTCTCCGCCTTTCTTGTTATGCTGTTTTCTTTGACGGGTTTTCATGCCACGGCGCAGACCGCTGTGGAGCGGCACGGCATCGTCCGCTGGACGCCGGACGGCGTCATCACCTCCGAATATGTATACAATCCTATGATGCGTAAAAACAGCACGCTGTTCAAGCCGGCCAGCTTGCCGGCGGCCGCTTTGGAAGAACAAACGGCGGAGCCGCTGCCGGCTGCCAACCGGCCCGACACGCTGGTGGATGCCCATGAGTATATACACTGTGCGGCGGGACAGATCACGGCGGATTTTGACACCAATCAAGATGGCGTTTATGATTTTACTTCGCTTGGTTCTGGATATTTGGAGGCGGAGGACATTGTCCTCACGGCCGCCCACGTTATTTATAATACGGAATATGATGTCTGGGGTTATAATATTCAGTTTCATCCGGCTCAGCACGGTTCGGGCGATCAGTATGATACGGCGGGAAACTATAAGCCCGCCAATGTTATTGACATGGCCATATCGCAGGAATACGTTGATCTGCCGGATTGGGAACCGGATCAGGACTGGGCCATTCTGACGGTGGACAAAAACCTGGGGGATCAGTACGGGACGTTCGGCCTGAGCGGTGAACCCTATGTCAATCAGAATTTGACCTTGGCAGGGTATCCGGAGACAGGAGCAGGCTATCAATATACGTCCACCGGCCGGGTCACCGCGGTTGTGAACGATTTGTACTTCGAGCATACCAACTACAGCGAACACGGTTACAGCGGCGGGCCGGTTTATGACGCCAACGGGACGGCTTTCGGAATTTTCACGACGATTCGCGGGGGAGGAGCGAGTGCGCAGAGTGGTTCCACCCGCTTCGCCGCCTGGCTTTTCGACATGATTATCCAGGCGTGCAACGAAAGCGCTGCACGCTGGTAACGCTGTTCCCGATCGCTTGCAGGGAAAGGAGAGAAGCCGAATGAAGAGCAGGGCGTTCCGGCGTGTCACGGCGGGGCTTTGCCTGGTGGCGGCGGTGTGCTGCGCGGGGTGCTCGGCGGAGCCGGGGATGTCTCAGGCGGCGCCCGCGCGGACGCCGGATACGGCGGCGACTACCGCGGCCACGACCACCACGACCGCGCGCACCGCGCATATACCGGAGGGCATGAGCGCCTCCCTGCCGCTCACGGAGCCGACGCAGGGGACGGACAGGGAGGAGGAGCCGACAACCGCCAGGACGTATGCCATCCATCCCCGCCTGACACTGACGGCCGACAAAGCGGTATACGGCCCCACCGACAGGGTGTCGCTCACCCTGACGGATACCGAAAACCAGGGCTTTCAGTTCGGGGATGAGACGACGCTGTGGATACAGAAGGACGGCGCATGGAAAAGCCTGGTGCGTCCCGGCGGCCAGGCCGTGCGGTCTTTGATAGTATGGCCGCAGCCCGCGGGGCGGAAGGCGGCGATCAATCTCAGCGTCCCCCTTGATGAGTATCCGGATCTGGAGACGCCGGGGAAATACCGCGTGACCCTGATCGTGGAGGATCAGATGGTGGCGGTGGAATTCACCATCCAATAGGGACCGGATCCACGATGGAGGAGGCGCCGCAGCCCGGCTGCGGCGCCTCTCTTTTTGTTGCCTTTTGCCCCGCCATATATGGGCGCAGCCGTGCGGAAAAGAGGAGTAGAGGAGCGAAGAAAACCGTGCCGGGGTTTCCCCATGGCGGGCGAGGCCATCCGGTCTTTCCTGGGGCGAAAGAAGATGATGGCGGTCACCGCCTTGTTTTGCGGTCCCGGTCTGCTGCGTTTTGCGCGGCCCAAATTGACTTGCTGCCCCTTTCCCGGTATAATGGCATGGAAATGTAGGGAACGGAAGAAGTTTGTGTGCGGGTATCGCGGCGGCGTCTTTCCCGTATCCAGGGGACGCCGCCGATATCCTTGTGCCGATGGCCCTCTGCCGTTCCCGGGAAAGCGTGGGAATTCATGTACGGGGATTTGACACAGGGGCCTGTAATGCGCTCCATGCTGCGCTTTGCGGCGCCGATGATTTTGGGAACCCTGCTGCAGCAGGGGTATAATATCGCGGATACGCTCATCGTGGGACAGTTTCTTGGGCCGGACGCGCTGGCGGCCGTCGGATCGGCGTTTACGCTGATGACCTTTTTGACCTCTGTGCTGCTCGGGCTCTGCATGGGCAGCGGGACGCTGTTCTCCATCTGGTTCGGTCAGAAGGATGAAAGGGCGTTAAAGGAGGGGATTGTCGCTGCTTTTGTGCTGACGGCGGCGCTGACCCTTGTGCTGACGGCGGCGGCCTTTCTCTGCCTGGACGGGATACGTACCTTTTTGCAGGTGCCGGCAGAAATTTGGGGAATGATGCGGGAATATCTCGCCATTATTTTCACGGGAATCGGCGCCGTTTTCCTGTATAACTATTTCGCCGCCCTGCTGCGCGCCGTGGGCAATTCGGTGGTGCCGCTGCTGTTTCTGGCGGTGTCCGCCGTGCTGAACGTGGCGCTGGATCTGTGGTTTGTGCTGGGACTTGGGAGAGGAGTGGCCGGCGCGGCGGAGGCCACGGTGATCGCGCAGTATCTCGCAGGCGCCGGCATCGCGGTTTACACCTGGCTGCGCTGTCCCAATCTGCGCGTCGGGCGGGAAAACTGCCGCATTCGCTGGCACCGTATCGGACAGCTGGCCCGGTTTTCGCTGCTGACCTGTATCCAGCAGTCGGTGATGAACCTGGGCATTCTGCTGGTGCAGGGGCTGGTCAACAGCTTTGGCCCCACCGTTATGGCGGCATTCGCGGCGGCGGTCAAAATCGACGCCTTCGCTTATATGCCGGTGCAGGATTTCGGCAATGCGTTTTCCACCTTTATCGCCCAGAATTACGGCGCAAAAAAGGAGGAGCGCATCCGATCGGGATTGAAAGGAGCCGTGCTGGCCGTGCTGCTCTTCTGCATTGTGCTGTCGGCGGCGGTGTGGATTTTAGCGCGGCCCCTGCTGTGCATGTTCGTCGACGCGGGGGAGACGGCGATTCTCGCGGAGGGGATCCGCTATCTGCGCATAGAGGGGACGTTTTACTGCGGCATCGGCTGCCTGTTCCTGCTGTACGGCCTGTACCGCGCGGTGGGAAAACCGGGCATATCGGTGGTGCTCACCGTCCTTTCGCTGGGCACCCGAGTGGTGCTCGCCTATGTGCTGTCCGCCGTGCCGGCGTTTGGCGTGGCCGGTATCTGGTGGGCGGTTCCCATCGGATGGCTGCTTGCGGATGCCGTGGGACTGGTATACTGGATATATGCGGGGAAACGGCTGGGGAATGCGGCGGCTTCCGGTAGAAACGGGAAGAAAAATATGATATGATGGGGAGCAAAGGGGGCGTGCGCATGTTCATCGCCGACTTGCATATCCATTCAAAATATTCCCGCGCCACCAGCCGGGAGCTTGTGCCTGAGATGCTGGAATGGTGGGCGCGGCGCAAGGGCATTCAGGTGGTGGGAACGGGCGATTTCACCCATCCGGCCTGGCGGGAGGAGCTGCGCGAAAAGCTCGTGCCGGCGGAGGACGGGTTATACGTCCTGAAGGACGAATACCGCCGCAAGGACGACCTGCCCGCGGGCGGCGGCGCGCCGGTGCGTTTTCTCGTCACAGGGGAGATCAGCTCCATTTACAAGTGGGGCGATCGGGTGCGCAAGGTGCACAACCTGATTTTGCTTCCCGGCCTCGACGAAGCCGAAGCGCTGGCGCGGCGGCTCGAGCTGGTGGGCAATCTGCATTCCGACGGACGCCCCATTCTCGGCCTGGACAGCCGGGATCTGCTGGAAATCACGCTGGATGTCTGCCCGCAGGCGGTGTTTATCCCCGCGCACATCTGGACGCCCCATTTTTCCCTCTTCGGCGCCTATTCGGGCTTTGATCGCATCGAGGACTGCTTCCGTGATATGACGCCCTATATCCACGCGCTGGAGACGGGGCTGTCCTCCGATCCGCCGATGAACTGGCGGCTGTCCGCACTGGATCGCTATACCCTCGTGTCCCATTCGGACGCCCATTCGCCGAAAAACCTGGGGCGGGAGGCGGATCTGTTTAACACCGCCTTATCCTATACGGCGATCAAACACGCGCTGGAGCATAAAGAGGCGGGCGGGTTTGCCGGCACGCTGGAATTCTTCCCCGAGGACGGCAAATACCACGCGGACGGCCACCGCCCCTGCGGGGTGTGCCTGACGCCGGCCCAGACCGAGCAGGCGGGCGGCAAATGCCCGGTGTGCGGCGGGCGCATCACGGTGGGTGTGTGGAACCGGGCGGCTCAGCTGGCCGATCGGCCGGAGGGGTTTGTGCCGGAGGGGGCGGCGCCCTTCGAGAGCCTGGTGCCGCTGAGCGAGGTGATCGCCGCGTCCACCGGCGCCTCCGCCGCGGGCAAGAAAACCGCCGTGCAGTATGAGGCGCTGCTTGCGCGTCTCGGGCCGGAATTCACCATCCTGCGCGAGACGCCGCTGGAAGAGGTGGAGCGGGAGGCAGGGCCGCTGATTGCGGAAGGGATCCGCCGCCTGCGCGAAAAGCGGGTGGAGGTGTCCCCCGGCTACGACGGAGTATACGGCAAGGTCACCATTCTCCGTCAGGCGGACATTGACCGCCTGTCCGGGCAGACGCGGCTGTTCGCAGAGGGGCCCAGGCCCCGCCGCACCGGGGAGACGGCGGCACTCGCCCGCCAAAAGCAGAAAGCGGGCGCGGAGATCGCCGCAGAGACGGCGCCGGCTGCGGCAGAGAACCATGGACTCAACGCCGAGCAGTGGGCGGCGGTCACGGCGGAAGAGCGAACGGTGGCGGTCATCGCCGGCCCGGGCACGGGCAAGACCCGCACCCTGACCGAACGCATCGCCTATCAGATTGAGCAGGGAACACCGCCCGGGCGTATCACGGCCGTCACCTTCACCAACCGGGCGGCGCGGCAAATGCGCGATCGGCTGCAAAAACGGCTGGGACGCAAACGGCAGGCCGGGCAGGTGCATATCGGGACCTTCCACGCCCTGTGCCTGCAGCTGCTTGAAAAATGGCGGGGGCCGGTGACGCTGCTAGACGAGGCGCAGGCGATCGCCCTGGCGGATACGGTATGCCGGGAGCTGCCGTGGGACGGGAGCCCGCGGGACTTGGTACAGGGCGTATCCCGGCGCAAGAACGGGTTGGACACCGCCGTGCCGGAGGAGATGCTCGCCGCGTATGCCGCGCGGCAGCAGAAGACGGGCGCGCTGGACTTCGACGACCTGCTGCTCGAAACGCTGCGTGAGCTGGAAGCGGGCCGCACGCTGCCCGACTGGTTCGGACAGCTGCTGGTGGATGAGTTTCAGGACGGCAACGCGCTGCAGCATCGCCTGACCGAAGCGTGGAGCCGGAACGGAGACAGCCTGTTTGTTATCGGCGACCCCGATCAGGCGATTTACGGCTTCCGCGGCGTGGACAGCCATGGATTTGAACGGCTGGCGGCCGACCGGCCCGATTTGCGCACCATCCGGTTGGTGCGCAACTATCGGTCGACACCGCAGATTCTCCGCTGTGCGCTGCCGGTGCTGGCGGGAGACGGCCGGGAACGGGCACTCGAACCGACCTGCCCGGACGGACGGCGGGTTGGCCTTGTCACGGCGGAAGACGATTTTGCCGAGGCGCTGTATATTGTGAAAGAGATAAACGGCATGGTGGGCGGCATTGACATGCTGGATATCCAGGCGGTGGCGGCCCACCGCCGGCGGCGGGGTACGCGGGGGCTGTCCGACATCGCCGTCCTGTACCGCACCCACCGGCAGGCGGAACGGCTGGAATACTGTCTGCAGAAGGAAGGCATCCCCTATACGGTGGCCGGCCGGGAAGGCTATCTCGACGATGCCGCGGTGCGGCGGGCGCTGGCCTTTTTCCGCTTTGTCCTGCAGCCGGCGGACGTGTGGTCGCTGCGCGTCTGGCTGGCGGGAAAGGAAGCGGTCGTGCAGGCCTATGCGCAGGGGGATAAGCAGGCAGAGGCGTGCGCCCGTCTGCTGGAGGCGCAGGAGCCGCAGGCGGCGCAGCTGCTGCGGCAGTATGCGCCGGATGCCGCGCAGGCGGATCCCGTTTCCCTGCTGCAGGGCTGGATCACCGGCAGCGGCCTGGAGGAGACACCGGCGCTCGAGCGGCTGCTGGGCGCGGCGTCCCTGTGCGCCGACATGCCAGCCCTGCTCCACAATCTGACCCTCGGGCAGGAGGCGGATGCGGTCCGGCGCGGGGGCAAAACCTACGCACCCGATGCGGTGTCGCTGCTGACGCTGCACGCGAGCAAGGGGCTGGAATTCCCGGTGGTGTTTCTGTGCGGCGTGCAGAAGGGGCTTCTCCCGCTGCAGCGGCCCGGAAGCGCCGCCGACGCGCAGGAGGAACGGCGGCTGTTTTATGTGGGCATGACCCGGGCAAAAGAGGAACTGATCCTTTCGGGATCCGGCGAGCCGTCCCCTTTTCTGCCGGCACTGCCCGCCGCCGACCTCGAGCGGGAGGAGCTGCGTCCGGTTGGCCCCACCGGCAAGCAGCTGAGCCTGTTTGACGGTTTGTGAATAAAAAAGGATCGCGTAAAATGGCGCATTTTACGCGATCCTTTTTTCGCGTTTCGACAGAATTTCTGATACAGGAGGGTTATACTAACCCGTATGGAATTTTTTTAATTCTGCAGACTATCCATGAAAAAGTAACGAATATTGTAATTATTGCACATACGTAAAGAGCTTGTTAAGAAACTATTTAAAGAAATCGACCGAAAACACTTGAAAAATTTTCCGCCAGTTGTTACAATGAAAATAAAGCGCGAAAGGATAAGACGCCGCGGAACCCGCCGGGGCGAAATTCCGGCGCAAACGGAGGATACGGCCATGGATCTGAACACGATGGAAGCAGGCGTGCAAAACCTTTTGAATCGGTTTTTCAGCGGCTGTGAGGCGCACGCGTACGAATATTTCGGCTGCCATGCGGTGGGCGGGGATGGATATGTTTTCCGTGTCTGGGCGCCGCATGCCCGTGCCGTATCCCTTGTGGGGGATTTCAACGGGTGGGAACCGGCCGCGCTGCCGCTCGAAAAGGTTGACGGCCGCGGCGTCTGGGAAGCGGCGGTGCAGAATCTGCCGGCCTACGCCTCGTATAAGTATCATATTGTGGATGAGACGGGCCGGGGGGTGATGAAGTCCGATCCCTTTGCCTCGCATTTTGAGACGCGGCCCGGCAATGCCTCCAAGGTGTACAGCGTGGGGGGATACGTCTGGCAGGACGGTGACTGGCAGCGTGCGAAAGGGGAGCAGGCCGTGCAGGGCAGCCTGACACAGCCGGTCAATATTTATGAAGTGCATGCCGGATCCTGGCGGCAGTATCCGGACGGCAACCCGTTTTCCTATGAGAAGCTGGGGGACGAGCTGATCCCCTATGTGGTGGATATGGGGTACACCCATATCGAGATGCTGCCCATGATGGAATACCCCTTTGACGGTTCCTGGGGATACCAGGTGACGGGGTATTATGCGCCCACCTCCCGGTATGGCACCCCGGAGGAGTTCATGCGGTTTATCGATCGCTGCCATCAGGCGGGGATAGGGGTTATCCTCGATTGGGTACCGGCGCATTTCCCCAAGGATGAATGCGGGCTTTACCGTTTCGACGGCACACCCTGCTTTGAGTATGCCGACCCGCGCAAGGGAGAGCACAAGGAGTGGGGCACCTGTGTGTTCGATTACGGCCGGCCGGAGGTGCGCAGCTTCCTTATCTCCAATGCCATGTACTGGCTGGAGGTATTCCATGCGGACGGCCTGCGTGTGGATGCCGTGGCCTCCATGCTGTATCTCGACTACAACCGGCGGGACGGCGAATGGGTCGCCAACCAGTACGGCGGCAAGGAAAACCTGGAAGCGATCGAGTTCCTGCGCGCGCTCAATACGGCGGTATTCGCCGCCCACCCCGATGCGATGATGATCGCGGAGGAATCCACCTCGTGGCCGATGGTATCCCGTCCCGCCTCGGACGGCGGATTGGGCTTCAATTATAAGTGGAACATGGGTTGGATGAACGATATGCTGCAGTACTTGTCGCTGGATCCGTGGTTCCGCCAGTTTAACCATGACAAGCTGACCTTCTCCTTCTTCTATGCGTTTTCGGAGAATTTTGTGCTGCCCATTTCGCACGACGAGGTGGTGCACGGCAAGTGCTCCCTCATCAACAAAATGCCCGGCACTTATGAGGAAAAGTTTGCGAGTGTGCGTGCCTTTCTCGGGTATATGATGGCGCATCCGGGCAAAAAGCTGCTGTTCATGGGCAGCGAGTTCGGCCAGTTCAAGGAATGGGATTACGAAAGCGGGCTGGACTGGCTGCTGCTCGAGTATGAATCGCACCGCATGCTGCAGCATTTTGTGCGCAGCCTCAATCATTTTTACCGGCAGACGCCTGCGTTCTGGGAGGTTGATTTCACCTGGGAAGGGTTCTCCTGGATCGCACACGACGATAATCAGCAGAGCGTTATTTCGTTCCGGCGGATGGACAACCACGGCGGGGAGATTATTGCCCTGTGCAATTTTAACCCCGTCAAGCGGGAGCACTACCGCATCGGCGCGCCGGTATACGGCACCTATGCGGAAGTTTTCAGCACCGACGCGGCGGAATTCGGCGGCGGGGGCATCACCAACGGCACCTTCGACACCGATTTGGTGCCCATGCACGGGTTTGAACAATCGATGGAACTGACCATCCCGCCGCTTTCGGTTTTGTATTTCCGATTGGTAAAAAAGAAAAGGCGTCCGTCCGCCGCCCCAAAGGCGCCCAAAAAGAAAACAACGGCCCAACGGATGCCGGAAGATAAGTAAGGAGGTTTCGTCATGTTCCGCAAGCAAGAGTGTGTCGCCATGCTGCTGGCGGGAGGGCAGGGAAGCCGGCTTTACGCCCTCACCAGCCAAATCGCCAAACCGGCCGTGCCCTATGGGGGAAAATACCGCATTATCGATTTTCCCCTGTCCAACTGTGTCAATTCGGGTATTGAAACGGTGGGCGTGCTTACCCAGTACCAGCCGCTGGTGCTGAGCGATTACATCGGGTCGGGGCAGCCGTGGGATCTCGACCGCATGGATGCCGGTGTGCATGTGCTGCCGCCGTATCAGCGCAATAAAGGGGCGGATTGGTACAAGGGGACGGCCAATGCCGTGTATCAAAACCTCGCGTTCATCGAGCGGTATTCTCCGGAATATGTGCTCGTGCTGTCGGGCGATCACATTTACAAGATGGATTATTCCAAAATGATCGAGGCCCACAAGAAAAACAAGGCGGCCTGCACCATCGCCGTGCTGGAGGTGGAAATGTCGGAGGCGAGCCGCTTTGGTATCCTCAATACGCGGGAAGATGGCTCCATCTATGAATTTGACGAGAAGCCCAAGGTACCCAAGTCCAATCTCGCGTCGATGGGCATTTATGTATTCAGTTGGGATAAGCTGCGGTATTATCTGACAGAAGACGAAAACGATAAGACCTCCGAAAACGATTTCGGCAAAAACGTGCTGCCGGCCATGCTGCAGGCAGGCGAGCGGATGTACGCGTACCGGTTTGAGGGATACTGGAAGGATGTCGGCACCATTGAAAGCCTGTGGGAAGCCAACATGGATCTGCTCAACCCCAATGTGCCGCTCGATCTGTCGGAGGCCGACTGGCGCATCTATTCGCGCAACGCCGGGCTGCCTCCCCACTATGTGGCCGATACCGCCGAGGTGCAGAACAGCCTGATTTCAGAAGGCGGCACCATCTACGGCAAGGTGGACTTTTCGGTGATTTTCCCGGGCGTGACGGTGGAAGAAGGCGCGGAAATCCGGGATTCTATCCTGATGCCGGGCGCTTATGTGAAAAAAGGGGCGCGGGTACAGTATGCGATCCTGGCGGAGAACGTGGTGGTGGGAGAAAACGCCGCCGTCGGCGAGCGGCCGGAGGCCTGTCCCCGGCTGGATGACTGGGGCGTCGCGGTGGTGGCGGCCGGGGTGCATATCGCCCCGGGAGAGGTTATTCCCGCCAAGGCCATGATCCATGCGGACGGAAGGGGGAACGGTTAACATGCGCAACAACAATGCGATGGGCCTGCTGTTCTGCAACATGCATGACGAGGCGCTGCGGGATTTGACGGCGGCGCGCGCCTTTGGTTCGGTGCCGTTCGGCGGGCGCTACCGCCTGATCGACTTTACCCTGTCTAATATGGTCAACGCGGGCATATCCAAGGTCGGGCTCATCACCAAGAAAAATGTCCAATCGCTGATGGATCATCTGGGATCCGGCAAGGCGTGGGATCTTTCCCGCAAAAATCAGGGGCTGTTTTTCCTCTCGCCCGGCAGTACAAACGATGAAATGTATGCAGGACGCATCGCCTCGCTCGCCGAGATCGAGGTGTTCCTGCACAACTCAAAAGAGGAATATGTGGTGATGTCCGACTGCCACGTGGTAGGCAACATCGATTACGATGCCATCGTGGAAACCCATGTCGAAACCGGCGCGGATATTACCATCGCCTATAAGCGCGGCACCGTGCCCGCCCTGCAGGACAATCTGCTGCTCTGGACAAAAGAGGACGGACGGGTGACCGACATCGTGATCAACTCCAAGCCCGGAGAGGAGGGCGCCTTTGGCCTGGGACTGTATGTGCTGCGCAAGGATTTGCTGATGCGCATCGTGTCCGCCTGCCTGGGCCGGAACTATCACAGCTTTGAACGGGATGTGCTGCAGCGGCAGGTGGAAAGCCTGCGCCTGTATGGGTATGAGGTGCCGGAATACACCATGGTGATTTCCTCCCTCGGCAGCTTTTTTGAGGCGAACATGGCCCTGCTGCGGGCGGAGGTGCGCGCGCAGCTGTTTGTCAGCACCCGACCGGTGTATACCAAAGTGCGCGACTGTGCGCCGGCGCTGTATGGACTGCATGCGGCAGTCAGCCATTCGCTGCTCGCGGATGGCTGCCGGGTAGACGGTGTAGTCAAAAATTCCATTGTGTTCCGCGACGTAAATATTGGCCGGGACGCCCATGTGGAAAACTGCCTGGTTATGCAGGGAACCACCATTGGCGCGAACGCCTCCATGCATTATGTGATCATGGACAAGGACGTCACCATTGACGAAGGGCGCACACTGCAGGGGTGCAGCAGCTATCCCATCTTTATCGGCAAAGGCTCGGTCATTTGACGTCGGACGAAAGGGTATAGGTGGAAACGTATGAAGGTTCTGTATGCAACGAGCGAGGCGCTGCCGTTTGCCGCGTCCGGTGGCCTGGGGGATGTGGCGGGATCGCTTCCCCACGCGCTGCGCACGCGGCTTATCGGTTGCCGGGTGGTGATGCCGCTGTATGAGTCGGTGCCGCAGGAGCTGCGGGAAAACATGACCTTTCTGACCAGTCTGTCGGTGCCGGTGGCCTGGCGGCGGCAGTATTGCGGCATTTTCGAGGCGCGCCATAACGGTGTTATTTACTATCTGCTGGACAACCAGTATTATTTTAAGCGCCCCGGTCTGTACGGCCATTATGACGATGCGGAACGGTTTGCCTTCCTCTCCCGCGCGGTTTTGGAAATGCTGCCGTACATCGATTTCCGCCCGGATATCCTGCATGCCAACGACTGGCAGACGGCGCTTGTCCCGGTTTACTACAGCCTGTTTTATGCCAACCGGGAGGGCTATGAGAATATCCGGACGATATTCACCATCCATAATATCCAGTACCAGGGCAAATATGGGATGGAAATCCTCGAGGATGTGTTCGGCATCCCGCAGAGTTCCCGCAGTATTATGGAACAGGACGGCTGCGTCAATCTGATGAAGGCGGCCATCGAAACGGCGGATAAGGTGACCACCGTCAGCCCCACCTATGCGCAGGAAATCCTCGACCCGTGGTTTTCCCATGGCCTGGACACCATTCTGCGCGCAAGGGAATGGAAGCTGACCGGTATTCTCAACGGCATCGACACCGACAGCTATAACCCCGAGACGGACGAGCAGATCTACCGGCACTATTCGGCGGAGGATCCCTCCGGCAAGGCGGAAAACAAGCGGGCGCTGCAGGAGCGGCTGCATTTGCCGCAGGCGGCAGACGTGCCGCTCATCGGCATGGTGACCCGCCTGGTATCGCATAAGGGGCTGGACCTGGTCAAATATGTGCTGGATGAACTGCTGCAGGAAAACCTGCAGATGGTGATCCTCGGATCAGGCGATTGGACCTATGAAAACTATTTCCGCGAGGTGCAGGGGCGGTATCCCGAAAAATTCTGCTACTGCGCGGGCTTTGTACCCGAGCTGGCGCGAAAAATTTATGCCGGTGCGGACATTTTTCTGATGCCTTCCAAGAGCGAACCGTGCGGGCTGTCGCAGATGGTGGCCTGCCGGTACGGCACTGTGCCGGTGGTGCGCGAGACGGGCGGACTCAAGGACAGCATCCGCGACTGCGGGGACGGGGAAGGCATGGGCTTCACCTTCAAGACCTACAACGCCAACGATATGCTGTATGCCATCCGGCGTTCCCTGGGCGCCTATGCCAACAAGCATGACTGGCCCATCCTGATGGATCGGTGCCTGCGCAGCGATTTCAGCTGGGGCCGTTCGGCCAATGAATATATCAAGCTGTATCGTTCCCTTGTCAAAGACTGAACACGGATCGGGGCGGGCCGCCGTTTTGCGCTGGCGGTGCCTGTTTCAGAAGCAGCTGCAAAATGTACCATTTTGCAGCTGCTTTTTCCTGCCTTGACCGGGGCGGAAATCGCCGGTATAATAGGGGATGGGACACGGGAGATACGCAACCCGGCGAAAGCCGGTTTTCTAAGCGGTCCTTCAGGACCGGAAAGGATATTGGTGCTTTATGGATAAAGATCGAATACAAGCGGCCGTGCGGGAATTGCTGCTGGCCATTGGCGAGGATCCGGAACGCGAGGGCCTGCAGGAGACACCGCGCCGGGTGGCGCAGATGTATGAAGAGGTGTTTGCGGGTCTGCAGGAGGATCCCCATGAGCACGTGAAAATATTTCATGAGGATTCTCCCGACGAGATGGTAACGGTACGGGATATTCCGCTGTATTCCATGTGTGAGCACCATTTGCTGCCCTTCACGGGCGTGGCGCACATCGCCTATATTCCGCAGAATGGACGGGTGATCGGCCTGTCCAAGCTGGCGCGTATTGTCAATGCGTTTGCCCGCCGCCCGCAGCTGCAGGAACGGCTGACCGCCCAGGTGGCGGATTTTCTGTGTGAGGTGCTTGAGCCGCAGGGAGTGGCTGTTATCATCGAGGCGGAGCATCTCTGCATGACCATGCGCGGGGTGCGTGCCGCGGGGGCCCGGACCCAGACATCGGCGCTGCGGGGGCGCATGAAATCGGATGTACGTACCCGGGCGGAGGCACTGTCGCTGCTTACGGGAAAGTAGAAAAGTCTGGATTAAACAGGCGCTCCCTTATTATTAGCATAACAAAATGGCAGATACAATCGTATCTGCCATTTTGCTTTATACGGATAGCCAAAAATTAAGATAAGAGCAGGCGGCTAATGTCGCCACACCGCCGCTTATACAGCGAATATATCGCCAGTTACGTTCTTCGTACAGACTGCGGATAAGCAAAAGGGCAATGATAAGCAGTGCAAAATATAGATATATATCGGTTCGTACACCAGAGACATACATGGTTGGAGAAAAAGCCATAATCATTTTAGAAGCAAGGCCAGCGCATAAAAGCAGTATAGAGATTACGGCTTTATTATGATCGGCAAACGCCAGAAAAAACGCCATTAACAAGCAGCCAAATATTATAACATATAGGATGAAAGGGATATATACCGATTTTTGATAAAAATTCGATACCGTTGCACTGAGAGAAGTGATAAGAGTAGTGGAGGGGAAAAAAACAGATAAAACAGAACTTAATCCTCCCAGAAGCATAGAACCGGCCAGTGGCACACCCGCTATGACCCTATATAGCGGCTCCTGATAGCGCAGCCAGACGCTGAGTGCAGCCAGGATACAAACGACGGTAAAGGGTAAATTCGGCTTGGCAATAAAGGAATTGCCAATGAGAAGAAAAACGTTGCATAGCCTTTCAAATGGGTTATACATAAGAAAGTCCGGGTAATTTGAAATGATTTCTTTCTCCATGCGAACGTCATTTCCCGGACTTGAGAAAATAAAGATCAGCATTCCCACCGTGATGAATAGTTGTAAAAGCACATATATGTGGGTCCGTCTTTGAACGAAGGCCATATACGCAAGAGAAAGAGTGAGGATTCCGAGAAGAAGTGCGGCCATTTGTTCTTCGTTAGCAGCATATATGATAGCCAGTGTTGGTAAGATAAAATGATACCAGGGCAATTTTTCCTTTACCAAAATACAGCGTAAAGGACACAAAGCGTATAGCCCAAGTGCCAGGGACCAGGAATAATTTGCTGTGGTGCCGATCCATCCTGCCGTCATCATATGCATCCAAGGATAGAGAAGCACGATGCCGACGATATACCAGTTGTACCGTCTTTTATTATTCGAAACAAATATTTTAGATATGGAATAGGCTAACAGAACCATGATACCGCAGTCCAGCAGTCTCCAAATCCATGCACTGTGCACCAACAGGGAAAGATATGTCGTTTCGATGATAATGCGGGAAGACCAGGTTTGATAAAGCTGCAGTGCATAATCCAGCACTCCCCGTTCCATTACCAATTGACGATTATTTTGATCATCGGCAAAGTCTGGAAAGATTGTAGCATGAACGAGCAGCATGAGAAGGAAAAGCACAAAAAAGGGAAAGGCAGAAGATTCCGTAAATTTGCGTATGCTTTGTCTGATCCGATCCAAAGGTTATTCCTCCTGCCCGATAGTGATTTGCTCGTTTAGATCAACCAGCCAATTAGCCCCGTCGTTCTGGTATGCGATCATAATATCATAGGTTTTGCCGCGCTCCAATGCTTTAATGCTCACAACGGCTTTAAGACCGCACAAATCATAATTATACAGATCCTCACCATATGCCTTGGTTACATCTTCCCGCCTTTGGCAAATTGTTTTCAACTGAATATACTGATCGGTATCGCTTTCACGCAGGATAAAATGGCTGTTTACCATTTCGATATTTTGTCCGGGAATAAAAGCCCAGCCTTTAAATTGCAGATATTTCGAACCATTCCCGGTGTATTTTATCTTGGAATGAATCGCACTGCCGGGGCGAATAATGGTCGCCTCATGTTCGTCTATTCCGTAATCATCTAGGCTGTATTTAACGACCGATGAAGTGTCCGGTTCCAGCTCGTCAACTGTTGCGATCTTTGCATGATGCATGTCATAGAAAATCAGCACACTGATAAAACAGGCAACACCAATCAGCAGAACACAACAAAGCGCCATGCCTGTCCGCAGCGAGATCTTGTTTTTAAAGGGTTTCATGAATTCGGTTTCTCTCTTTCTTCGACGGATTCCACCACATCGATAATGTAAGGAGGACGATTACGCGTGGCGTCAAACATGCGCCACATATATTCTCCCAAGACACCCATAGAAAGCATTAAAATGCCGAAACCCATCAGCATCAAAATAATAAGGGTCGTATATCCCTGAACAGAAATGCTCCCAACCAATTTGGCGATAAGCACATAGATGAGCCAGATGATGGAACCAATAAAGGATAATACTCCGATTGTGGAAATGAAGCGAATAGGGAAGTAGGAGAAACCAAGAAGAGAGTCCATCACCAGTTTGATTTTTTTAGACAGAGTCCAACGCGACTTTCCGATCGTCCGTTTTTGCCGCACATAATATACATTAGCCGTCTGGAATCCGCTCCAAAGAATTTGGCCCATGAGGCTTGTATTTTTTTCGTTCATGCCGACCAATACGTTTATTACCTGCCGATCGATGAGGAAGCAGTCGAATCCGCCTTTTGGCATATTCTTCAGTGCCAATCGCTGCATCAGAGTGTAATACAGACCGGCAAACGCCTTTTGGGAAAGGGATTCTTCCCGATCCTCCCGGACAGCCAATACGACTTTATTTCCTTCCTCGTATTTAGCCATCATATCCAAAATTAATTCGGACGGCTCCTGTAAATCCGCGGCCTTCATGGCGGCGCAATCGCCTGTACATACAGAAAGCCCGGCCAGAATGGCGGCATGTGAACCAAAGTTACGGGAAAGCTTGACAAGCTTGATATGTCGATCCAGCTTTTGCAGCTGCTGCATCACAGTGTAGGAGTCGTCTTTGGAACCATCGTCTACCATGACCAGTTCATAGTCACACTCCAACTTTTGCAAAACCTTTTCAGAAAGATCTGTGTAAAGGGGGAGAAGATTTTTTTCGTTATAATACACCGGAATAATGATAGACAGTTTGTGTATGGTCATCCCTTTACCTCCGCATAATAGGCATCCAGATCCCGAATATATTCAGTGGGATCGTATGGCGTGCTTGCCAGCACCAGCAGCACGGAGTCACTGGAAAAGTCATACATGTCTTTCCACAGCATGGAGGGAATATATACGCCGATATGCGGCCTGTCAAGTTGAAATATTTCCTGATGATCGCCATAGTCCACACGCACCTTAGAAGTGCCGCTGACGTTGATGAGAAAAAATTCACTTTGACGGTTTGCATGGCTGCCACGTACGGCATCCGGATCCGAACCATAAATATAAAAGATCCTTTTTATTTCAAACGGGATATCTTTCAGGCCTTCCACAACAACCAAATGGCCACGATTATCGCCGTTTGGTTTCAACTCGATCATGTATGCCTTTTTCATAAAGTTCCCCCCGTGAAGTTGCTTTTAAAGAATGATCCCATACCAGCTCAAATTTTTATAGGCTTGGCGTACATAGATATGATCCACAAATTCGCCTTCAAAGGTAAAGCCCATTTTTTCATAAAACTTTCGGGCCCGTATATTATCAGAAAACACATTGAGATACACGCGGTGTAATCCCAGTTCCCGGCGGGCGTATTCAAGGATTTCCCGTGTAGCTTCAGCGGCGATCCCCTTACCGATCGCACACTTTCGCATACTGACAGCATATTCCGCGTGACCGTTTGCCCTGTCCACCTGTTTGAGACTAATGGTACCAAGATATTCGTCGTTTTGATCGACAACAGCGAAGTGGTAGTCTGGATCCTGGCTTTGAGCTTTTTCGATATAGGCCGCCGCCGTTTCTTCCGTAACAGAGTCCGGATCAAAGCGAAAAAAAGCCGCCTGTTCTTTATCCTGCATCCACTCCAGCATAAAAGGAATATCCTTTTTTTCCAATTTACGTAGTTTCATAGACTTGTCCTCTACAGATGTCCAATTGGTTTAAAGGCGTTTAGAAGGCGAATGACCTCATTCTGCTCTTCATTTGTCATGCCTATATACAGAGGAAGAGTGAGCACCGTATCGGCATAGTACTCGGTGATGGGGAAATCGCCCCGCTTATAGCCCAGGCTTTCATAGGCCTCGGATAAGTGCGGGGGGATCGGGTAATGCACGATGGTTTGCACACCGTTCTCTGTCAAATAATTTTCCAACTGATCGCGATAGTCAGTACGGATAATAAACAGATGCCATACACTTGTACAGCCTTCGGCTATCTGCGGCAAACACAACACGGGATTTTTAATTTCCGCTAAATAGCGGTGAGCAAGCCGGGCCCGTTCTTTATTCAACTCCGGCAGATGGCGCAATTTAACCCGAAGCAGTCCTGCCTGCAGTTCATCCAGACGTGAATTTGCACCTACCACCATGTTGTGATACCGTTTTTCGCTGCCATAATTGCGGTAAATCCGAAATTTTCGAGCAATGTCAGCACGGTTTGTTGTAATAGCGCCCCCATCACCAAAAGCCCCTAAATTCTTAGAAGGATAAAAACTGAAGCATCCGATGTCAGATAGGGCGCCCGTCTTTACATTGTCGCAGCATGCGCCATGACTCTGGGCACAGTCCTCTACTAAATAAAGCCCATGTCGGTCACAAATTCCACGCAGTCTTCCCATTTCGCAGGCTTGTCCATATAAATGGACTGCCAAAATAGCCTTGGTGCGGGGAGTAATCTTTTCCTCCACTTTGTCCGGATCAATATTATAAAAGGCATTTGGCTCCACGAAAATGGGGGTTGCCCCGTTAATGGTTATACCCATAACACTGGCAATATATGTATTGGCAGGGACCAGCACCTCGTCCCCCTGCCCAATACCCAAGATACGAAAAGAAAGCCACAATGCATCCAGACCGCTGGCCAATCCTACACAGTGCTGGGTGCCGATGTAGCTGGCAAATTCCTTTTCAAAGGCCTCTACCTCTTTCCCAAGAACATACCAGCCGCTTCGCAACACTTCAAGAGCTTTTTCTTCGTATTCCTCCTGATACTTATCAAATTGCCTCTTCAGATCATTTGAAGGGATTTTATATGGCATAAGTATCTCCTCTTTCATTTGGACTCTGTATCCTTTTGGCGCACGTTCCCGGTAGCCATAGCAAAGAATTTTACAATAAGGAATGTGATGGGAACACCGAGGGCCGCAGCGGATACATAAGCGATAAGCCTGTGCAAACCAAGCTGATTATATACCAGAAATACAATGAGGTTTTGTATAAAAAAGTTGGGGAGATAGGACACACAAAATTTTAAATAGCCTTTCAAGCTTAATTTTTGCTTGAAAGCAAAAAAACAATTTAATACATAAGCGATACTCAGGCTTAAAATATAACCGATCACAAAGGCAAGGTTGGCATTTATAAAAACAGAAAAAACATAGGAAAGGAGAGAGCCATTAAATGTGTTGAATAATCCGATTGCCAAAAAGACAACAAATTCTTTCGAGAAAAAAAAGCGAAAGAATTTGACAATTCCTTGCTTGATTTTACAGGCCATTCTCCTTTTCCTTTCACGGAATTACAGATTCTGAAACAGATCGAAATAGATCGAAAATCCTGCATGATTCTTACATGATATCGCACAATTGAATAAATGTCAATGCTGTCAACTGCTATTTTAACCTATCAAAGATACGGTTATTTATCGTTCATTGTCCCATGGCAGGACATCGCCCTCCTCGCGCAGATGCTCGAGGATCCGCCACACGCCTTCACCGGTGGTGGAATTCACATGAAATACCGTCCGGCAGCCTGCCAGACGCAGCCAGCGCTCCGCCCGTTCGGGCCGGGCGTTTGGCTTGTCTATCTGGGTCACGATGCCGATGACCTCCCGGTTGGCCGATGCGGCCACGCAGGGCGGATAGAGGGAATACGGTTCGGTTGCGCTCAGCAGCAGGCCGACCACGTCCGCCTCATAGGAATACAGCGCCAGGGCGCGGCCCAGCATCTTGTTTTCCGCATATTCACCGGGGGTGTCGATGATCACGTCAAAATGGTTGATATACTGCGTTTTGTGGTAATGGATGGTTTCCCCGCGCAGCGCTTGGGTCAAGGTGGTTTTGCCGCACTCGCTGCGCCCCATCAGGATGATTTTCTTCATGTACGGGTCAGGGGGCACACGGTGAAGCCCAGCGTATCCCGGGCGTAATCCACGATGCTTTTCATGGCGGCCTCCACCTCGGACACGCGGCCGGTGACAATCAGCGTTCCGCTGAACCGGTCCACAAAGCCCAGCTCCACCCCCGACGTCTTGATGGCCAGATCCCCGGCGATGATGGCGGTTTCGCTCGGGCTCATGGTCAGGATCCCGATGGCAGAGCGGGAATAATCCACCGCCGGATCCAGGCCGAGCTTTTGATAAATCACGGCGTCGGGATTGGCGATGATATGGGCAAGCGTGATCTGCTTGCCCGGTACATTCTCCTGCACAATGCGCGGTATTTGTTTATACTCTTCCCATGACATCGACATCGTACAACCCTGTCCTTTATGTTAGACTGAGTAAAAGTATAGCACAGCGGTTCGTGTTTGGCAATGGGAACAGGATGAACGGTGCAGAGAACGCGCAACCGCTAAATTTTCCGGCGGGTACGGGACCTGGTTTGGCAGATTTTGCTCTTGACGGGACAGGCTATCAAGGAATATGATATAGAAAAATACTATATGGTTGTCTTCGGGGCGGGGTGTGATTCCCCACCGGCGGTGATGGGCATTGAAGGGCCCGCAGCCCGCGACCGGAAGGGATATATCCCTTCCGCTGATTTGGTGAAATTCCAAAGCCGACGGTGATCTCCGGCGTTTTCGCCGGAGCTGAGTCCGGATGGAAGAAGAGTACGCAGCTGATGCGTTCGTCCCATAGCGTTTCGCTATGGGATTTTTTACGCCGCGAAACGCCGGAAAGGTCGTCATCTCATGAAAATCCGCAATCCCCAAACAGGCAAAGTTCAAATCGTAGCCCTGGCTCAACTGGGCATGCTCGCGGCGGTGGCCGTGGTGCTCGTGATGCTGATCCATTTTCCCATTATCCCGGCGGTGAGCTTCATCGAATACGATATGGCCGATGTACCGGTCCTCATCGGCGCCCTCCTGTACGGGCCGCTGCCCGGCCTGTGCATCCTGCTGGTGGTGTCGCTGATACAGGCGTTCGCCCTGGGCGGCAACGGCTGGGTCGGGCTGGTGATGCATTTTGTGGCCTCCGGGGCGATGGTGGTAATCGCCTCCTGCCTGTATCGGTCCAAGCCCAGCCTGCCCCGCCTGGTCGTGGGACTGGCTCTCGGCGCGCTGGCGATGACGGTCATCATGATCCCGATGAATCTGATTTTCACCGTGCATTTCTTCGGTGTACCGCACGATGTGGTGGTTTCGCTGCTCGTCCCCGGCATCATCCCGATGAACCTCATCAAGTCGGGTGTCAATTGCATTTTAGCGGGCCTGCTGTTCAAAGCGCTGCAGCCCTTTTTCGAGAAAAACCGCTATTTGTTCGGTGCCAAATAAAAAAATATGCGGCACACCTCTTGTCCTTTTTGACCGCATATGGTACACTATACCCGTTGACAAGTGAATAGTCCTTTATCAAGAGCGACGGAGGGAACAGGCCCGATGATGTCCGGCAACCTGCTGCGGTGCAGACGCGCGCCCCGGCAAGGTGCCAAATCCTGCGGTTTAACCGGAAGATGAGGGAAAGCGACAGGCTGTCCGGTTACCAGAACCGGACAGCTTTTTTGCGCGTCATCCGATAAAAGAAAGGAACAAAACAGCATGGCAAACAACACACGGCATTTTTTCACATCCGAATCGGTGACCGAGGGGCACCCCGACAAGGTGTGCGATCAGATTTCCGATGCGGTGCTCGACGCGATACTCGCGCAGGATACGCAGGCGCACGTCGCCTGTGAAACCATCGCCACCACCGGCATGGTGCTCGTCATGGGGGAAATCTCCACAAACTGCTATGTGGATATTCCCGCCATTGCACGGCAGGTGGTGCGGGATATCGGATACGACAACGCCAACCAGGGGTTTGACGGCTCCACCTGCTCGGTGCTCACCGTCATTGACGAGCAGTCGCCCGACATCGCCATGGGGGTCAACGATGCCCTCGAGGCACGCGGCCGCGAGGCGGACGCCGCGGCGTATGACAAAACGGGCGCGGGCGACCAGGGGCTGATGTTCGGCTTTGCCTGTGACGAGACGCCCGAGCTCATGCCCCTGCCCATTTCGCTGGCCCATAAGCTGGCGCGCCGGCTGGCCGCGGTGCGCAAGAACGGTGAGCTGCCGTACCTGCGCCCGGACGGCAAGACGCAGGTCACGGTGGAATACGAGGGCAACGTGCCGGTGCGCGTCGACACGGTGGTGGTTTCCACCCAGCACGACGAGCAGGTGACGCTTGAAACCATCCGCGCCGATCTGATCGAGCGGGTGATTCAGCCGGTCATCCCGTCCAAATGGCTGGACGGCGACACCAAGATTTACGTCAATCCCACCGGCCGCTTTGTGGTCGGCGGCCCGCAGGGGGACAGCGGCCTCACCGGCCGCAAGATCATTGTGGACACCTACGGCGGATACGCCCGGCACGGCGGCGGCGCCTTTTCGGGTAAGGATCCGACTAAGGTGGACAGATCCGCGTCCTACATGGCGCGGTATGCGGCGAAAAACGTGGTGGCCGCGGGCCTGGCCAAACGCTGCGAGGTGCAGCTGGCCTATGCCATCGGGGTGGCGCACCCGGTGTCCGTGCTGGTGGAAACCGAGGGCACCGGCGTTGTATCGGACGAAAAGCTGGCCGAGGCGGTGCGCGCCACCTTCGATTTCCGGCCGGCCGCCATCATCGAGCAGCTTGACCTGCGCCGTCCCATCTACCGGCAGCTGGCCGCCTATGGCCATATCGGCCGGGAGGAGCTGGGCGTGAAATGGGAGGACACCGACCGGACGGACGCCCTGCGCGCCTATCTGGGCCTGTGAGGGGAGGCGGCTCATGGCAACCGAAACAGCCGGCCTGCGGGAACACGAGGACTATCTCAAGCTGTTATCCCAGCAATATCCGACCATCTCGTCGGTGTGCACCGAAATCATCAATCTGAACGCCATACTGAACCTGCCCAAAGGGACCGAGCATTTCATGAGCGATCTCCATGGGGAGGATGAGGCGTTCACCCATATTCTCAACAACTGCTCGGGGGTTATCCGCGAGAAGGTGGACATGGCGTTTGCCCACAGCATGCCGGAAAAGGAGCGGGCCTGGTTCGCCACCCTCATCTATTATCCGGCGGAGAAGATGGAAGAGGTCAAGCGGGACACCTCCAATATGGACGACTGGTACAGCATCACGATCTACCGGCTGGTGGAGGTGTGCAAGCTGGTGGCTTCCAAATACACCCGGTCCAAGGTGCGCCGGGCGATGCCGGAATCCTTCCGCTATATCCTCGACGAGCTGCTGCACACCAACTACGACGAGGAAAACAAACAGTCGTACTACCAGCATATCATTTCCACCATCGTCGATATCCGGCAGGCGGAGGAGGTCATCGCCGCGCTGTGCGTGCTCATCAAGCGGCTGGCGGTGGATTGCCTGCATATCGTGGGCGATATTTACGACCGGGGAGAGCGGGCCGACTATATTCTGGATCTGCTGATGCAGCATCACTGCGTCGATATCCAGTGGGGCAACCACGATATCCTCTGGATGGGCGCGGCGGCGGGCAACGAGGCGTGCATCGCCTGCGTGCTCAATCTTGCGCTGCAGTACAATACGCTGGACATCGTGGAAAACGGCTACGGCATCAGCCTGCGCGATATGATCAGCTTCGCGCAGGAAACGTATAAGGACTGCACCTGGTTCATGCCGCGCAATCCGGACGACAAGGATTACCTGCCGAACAGCATGGATACCCTTTCCAAAGTGCACAAGGCCATCGCCATCATGCAGTTCAAGCTGGAGGGGCAGCTCATCAAGCGGCATCCGGAGTACAGGATGGATGACCGCGTCCTGCTGGAAGCCATCGATTACGACAACATGACGGTGGCCATCGACGGGGTGCGGTATCTGCTCAACGACCGGCATTTTCCCACCATCGATCCGGCCGATCCCTGCGCGCTGTCGGTGGCGGAACGCAAGCTGATGGAGACGCTGCGCCGCGCTTTTCTGCGCAGCGAGCGGCTGCAGAAGCATGTGGCCTTCCTTTACAGCCACGGCAGCATGTATCTGAAATATAACCAGAATCTGCTGTTTCACGGCTGCATTCCGATGGATGAGGCGGGCGGCTTCCGGGTGTTTCGGGCGGCGGACGGCCGCACTTACAGCGGGCGCGCTTACATGGACTATGCGGACAAGACGGCGCGCAAGGCGTACTACGCCACGCCGGGCCATCCCGATAAGCAGGAAGCGGTGGATTTTCTCTGGTACCTCTGGTGCGGGCGGGGGTCCCCGCTGTTCGGCCGGGAAAAGATCACCACCTTTGAACGGTATTTTGTGGCGGACAAAGCCACCTGGACCGAGAAAAAGGATCCCTATTATCAGCACATTCACCAGGCGGAACGGTGCGACGCCATTCTGCGGGAATTCGGTTTGGATCCCGCCGTATCGCACATTGTCAACGGGCATGTCCCGGTGCGCGCCGCCCGCGGGGAAAGTCCCATCAAGGCGGACGGCCGCCTGATTGTCATCGACGGCGGCTTCTGCAAGGCGTACCACGAGACGACCGGCATCGCGGGGTACACGCTGGTGTATTCCTCCCACGGCCTGCGCCTCATCGCGCACGAGTCCTTTGCCGGCATCCGCGCGGCCATCGCCGAAAACAAGGATATCCTGACCACCACAACCATCTTCGAAACCACCCGCAACCGGTTGATGGTCAAGGACATGGATAAGGGCGCCGAGCTGCAGAACAAGATCGATGCGCTCAAAATGCTGCTGCGCGCATATCGCGTCGGCTTCATTTCCCCCAAGTAATCCGCCGGAAAGAAGGAAAGGCTCCCGATGGAATATCGCAGCATCGGCCTGCTCGCCCATGTGGACGCGGGCAAAACCTCCCTGACCGAACAGCTCCTGTACGCCGGCGGCGCGCTGCGCCAGGCGGGCGACGTGGACAGCGGCACCGCCCGGACCGACTGGCTGGAGGTGGAAAAGCGGCGGGGCATCTCGGTCAAGACCGCCTGCGCCCGGCTGGAGCAGGATGGTTCTGTGCTGCAGATTGTGGACACCCCGGGTCACGTGGATTTTGCCGGTGAGGTGGAACGCAGCCTGGCCGCCCTGGACGGCGCCGTGCTGGTTATTTCGGCGGTGGAGGGGGTGCAGGCGCACACCGCCCTGCTGTGGGACGCACTGCGCCGCATGAAAATCCCCACACTGATCGCGGTCAACAAGATTGACCGGGCGGGCAGCCGCACCGCGCAGGTGCTCGACGCCGTGCGGGAAGAGCTGCAGGCCCATCTTCTCCCGCTCCAGCGGATTCGGCGCGAGGGAGAAGACGACTGCGCGGTGGAGCCGTTCACCCTGGGCGAGCCGGCCTTCCGCGAAGAGGCGCTGATCGCGGCGGCGGAGGGCTCTCCTGCCATAGAGGCGGCCTACATCGAAGGCCGCCCGGTGGCAGATGCCGCGCTCGAGGAGGCACTGGCCGCCGAAACGGCGGCGGGAAGGCTGACCCCGGTGGTGTTCACCAGCGCCAAGCAGGGCGTGGGCATATCGGAGATTTTAGAGGCGATCCGGCGCTTTCTGCCGGCGGCGGATACCCGCACCGACACGCCCCTTTCGGGGGTGGTGTTTGCCCTGGATCACGATCCGGTGATGGGCAAGGCGGCGCACGTCCGGCTGTTCGGCGGTCAGCTGCACAACCGCGACGCGGTGCCTGTCCGCGGCCGGGAACAGGAAGAAAAGATCACCCAGATCCGCCGCGTGTCGGGCGGCAAAGGGGAAGATGTCGGGCTGCTGCGCGCGGGAGAGATCGGCACGCTGTACGGCCTGCCCTCCATCTGCACCGGCGACGTGATCGGGACGGCGGATATCCCGCATGGCTGTTCGCTGGCGGTGCCGCTGCTGCTGGTGCAGGCATTTCCGGCGAGCGAGGAGGAGCTGGCTTCCCTGATGACGGCGCTGGGCGAGCTGGCGGACGAGGATCCGCTGCTGCAGCTGGAATGGAACCGGGAAAAGCGGGAGCTGTATCTGCGCATCACCGGCATGATGCAGCTGGAAATCCTGGCCGAACGGCTGCGCGACCGGTACGGGCTGCAGGCGCAGTTTTCCGCGCCCAGCGTGATTTATAAGGAGACGCCCGCCGGGCCGGGCATCGGCTTCGAAAGCTACACCATGCCCAAGCCCTGCTGGGCGGTGGTGAAGCTGGCCATCGAGCCGCTGCCCCGCGGCAGCGGCATCGTGTATAAATCGGTTATCAAGGAGAAGGAGCTGCCCTACCGCTACCAGAACCATGTACAGACCAGCGTGATGGAAACCCTGAAGCAGGGAATCCACGGCTGGGAGGTGACCGACGCGGCCATCACCCTTGTGGGCGGGCAGCACCATGCCATCCACACCCATCCGCTGGACTTTTTTGTGGCGACGCCGGTGGCGGTGCTGCGCGGGCTGACCGACTGCGGCTCCAAGCTGCTTGAACCCCTCGTGCAGGTGCGGCTGACGGCGGCGGAGGAGCTGCTCGGCCGGGTGATCGGGGATATTCTGGCCATGCGGGGAACCTTCGATTCACCCGTCATCACGCCGGGGACCTTTACCCTGGAAGCGGTGCTGCCGGTGGCCACCTCGCTGGAATACCCGGTGACCTTCCGATCGCTCACGTCGGGAAAGGGCGGCTATTCCTCCCGCTTTGCGGGATACCAGGAATGCCCGCCCGGCTGCGGCGAGGATACGCCGCGCCGCGGTGTGGATCCGCTCGACCGGGCCAAGTGGATACTGTATGCGCGCAGCGCACTGCAATAGAGCAAAAAGATTGACACTTGACGCAAATTTTTATATAATATAGAAAATTAAGCAGACAGATGGACAGGATCCATCGTGGAGGTACCGAGGGATGATACAGGGGATCGATTATTTAAGCGGCTTGTGTGATGAAATGGCGGTTTGCTGGCCCAATAACCGCATCGTGAACATCGTTTGCCATGGGCACAGCGTGCCGGCCGGCTATTTTGCCACACCATTTGTCAACACATTCAGCGCCTATCCCCATCTGCTGCACCGGATGATCAAGGAACGCTTTCCCTTTGCGGTGGTCAATGTGCTGGTGACCGCCATTGGCGGGGAGGAATCCGGCAGCGGGGCGGCGCGGTTTGAGCGCGATGTTCTGACACATAATCCGGATGTCGTCACCATCGACTATGGCCTTAACGATCGCGGTATCGGTCTGGAAAAGGCCAAAACCGCCTGGGAGCAGATGATCGATGCGGCGTTAAACCGCGGCAAAAAGGTGATCCTGCTCACGCCGTCGTGGGATAATACGTATTATTTGAAAAATGACGACTGGTACGCTTTGGAAAAGCACCGCGATCAGATTATCAGGCTGGCAGATACCTACAGCGTCGGTCTGGCGGACAGCTTTGCCGCCTTTGAAAAGCATGTACAGGAGGAGTCGGACCTGGTGGCGTATCTGGCCCATGTCAATCATCCGACAGAAAAGGGTCATGCCTTAATTGCACAGGAGCTTGCCAAATATTTTGTGGCACGGTGAGGAGAAGCCGTCCGCTGCCTGGCTACATAGCATGAGAATGGCTTTTCCGAACCGTGAAAGAAAGGGAGGAACCGGATCATGACAAAGGGACAGTTGGCAATAGGACTCGGGATTCTTTTGGCGTTTGCGGCCTGCCTTTGGCTTTCGGGGCGGGTAAAGAACCCGCTGGCCTTCAGCGCCGCTTTTTTCGGCGCAGGCGGTCTGTGGGCCGTTCTGTGCGGGTGGTTTGCGTATGACTGCCTGGTGGTGAATCCCACAGCGGAAGGCTTTTATTTCACCCCGGTCATCCGCTTTATGCTGCAGAACGACGACTATGCCTATCCGCGGGATTTCTGGCCGGCCCTTGTATGGGGCGGCATCATGGCGCTGCTTTGCTGCGGGTTCGGCCTGCTTTTTGTTCTCCGGCGCCGGCGCGCTGCGCAATAGAAGAACCACATACAAAAAGACGCCGTACAGGTTTATGGCCTGTACGGCGTCTTTCTGTTTGCCGGAGAAATAAGCGAATACCCGCAAGCAAATGCCGAAACGAAAAAGTGAGGCCCCGCCGCGGTTTTGATCGGCAGGACCGCCCACGCCGGTACAGGCGTGTCCGGCAAAAGGCGCGAGGGGGGCGGAATGTGGGCGGTTTCCCTCGCGGTTGGGGTTACAGCTGAATATTTTTGATGAGCAGCGAGATGGTGCCGTCCGGGTTGTTGATGAATTCCACCGCATCGCTTTCGTACAGGCGGACGGGGATTTTGACCTCCACCCCGTCGGGCGTGCGCAGCGACTGCTTTTCCATGCGGCGCACGGCGGCGGGCGCCACCTGTACCGTATCCTCCGGCTCCACATGCTTTTCGCGCAGCAGACGGGTGAATTCCTCCCGGGCGGCGGGATTTTCTCCGCACAGCTCTTCGCACAGGTCGGTCACCCGGACCGGCTCCTCCCCGTCCAGCTTTTCACACAGCACGGCGGCCGCACGGCTTTCCGCCCGCTTCGGGCACGGGCCGGGCGCTTCCTCGGGCGCCCCGAACATCTCGGTAACGCTCTGGGCCGCCTTTTTGATCTCCTGCAGCTTCTGCTTTTCGGTCAGGGCAGCGGAACAATCCAGAAAACGGGAGGAGAAATAAAAATCCTTTTTGCCGTCGATGTCGAATTTTTTCTCGATGACGGTCACCTCGCCGGAGGACAGGTTGACAAGCCCGGCTTCCACCGCCTTGCCGCCCGGCGCGGGGAGGACGGTGCGCTGCCGGATGATGGCGGTGCGCCGGCTTTCTCCCTCCGCTTGCAGGTAATGGATATAGCTTTCCCGGTAATTGAGCTTAAGCAGCAGGAAATACGGCACGCCGTCCAGCTCCGCCTGCATCATCAGCACGTCAGCCGCCGGAATGTCCGGATATATGCGCATGTACTGGAACAGGCGCAACGCGATTTCTCCCGTGGTGGCGGCAAAGCTGTCCAGCTCGTGCAGCGGCCAGGACAGAAAGGGGGATTCCGCCCCAAATGTACCGATCTTCTTATCGTCGCTGGCGACGGCTTTTTCCACATGCTGTGTGAGAAAGGCGGTTGTATCCGCCGTCAGCTCCAAACACGCTTCGGACAGTACAGGCGTGTCCAGGCTGGTGTCCAGCACATGCAGAATGGCTTGCTTGATATCGAGTGTCATGATGGGTTCCGTCCTTTTTATGAGCGTTTACACGGCGTCCAGTATACCATAAACCCGCAAAAAAGCCAACACGGCCCGGTCGGGTTTTAAAGCCGCTTCGACAGGTTTTTTGCAAAAACCCCCGGACAGGTCTCTTGCTTCGGCATAATTCCCCCCGGGCGAACGATATAATAGGAGTACAGGCAATGACAAGCGCGGCTGGGGCGGCGCGCAGAAAGGGGGAAGGCCGGTGCCGGTTATTTATATTGACGTGCTGCTGGCGCTGAATTTGTGGATCGATTTCATGCTGCTGCTGGCAACGGTGCGGGTTTTACGCCTGCCGCGTAAACGATGGCGCATGGTGCTCGGCGCGTTGGTGGGGGCGGTTTCCTCCTGCCTTATCTTTTTCCCGGCCCTGCCGGCCCCTTTATCCGTTGCGATAAAGCTGGCGGCGGCGGGGATTATTCTGCTGGTGGCGGTTCCCTGGCGGGGATGGCTCCCCTACATAAAAGCGGTGGTGGTGTTTTTCGTCATTTCAACGCTGTTTGCCGGGCTGGCGGCGGCGCTGTATGTCTTTGCCGCACCGCAGGGATTTTATGTGGTGGGCGGCGTGGTATATTACGACGTGTCGCCTCTGACGCTGGTGCTGCTGACGGTAATCAGCTACGGTGTGCTATGCCTGTTCGATCGCTTCACCCGCAAAAAGGCGCCGCTCGGCAAGGAATTCCGGGTGCTGGTGACGTGCGGCGGGGCAACCGCTTCCCTGCGCGTGCTGTACGACAGCGGCAACAGCCTGACGGAACCCTTTTCGGGCAGTCCGGTTATGGTGGCGCGCCGGGAGGCGCTGGACGGCCTGCTGCCCGCCGAGGTGCACGAAGCCCTGCAGCAGCCGGCAACCGTCCGCGGCGGTGAAGCCGGAACGGCCACGGCGGTGAAAAGCCGGCTGCGGCTGGTGCCGTTCCGCTCGGTCGGGGGGGAGGGCCTGCTGCCCGCCTTTCGGCCGGACCACATGACCGTGGTGACGTCCGACGGCACAGGGCGGGATATTACCGGCGCTTTCGTGGCCGTAACCGACGCGATCGGCCGCGGCGAGTATGATGGCCTCATCGGCAGCGATATAGCGGATGCATTGACAGGCATGGCGGGCACGGCCCCGCATCCGCACAGAAAGGGCAAAGGAGGAAACGGCGATGCTGACCGGTAAAATAGAATGGTATCCCGTGCCGGAGGGAAGGGCGGCGCGGCTGTGGAATGCGATACAGCGGCTGTGGCGGCGTCTTCTGGGGCGCATGGGCGAGGATGTGCATTACATCAACGGGGCGGACACGCTGCCGCCGCCGCTGACGGCGGAGGAAGAGGCCGCCATTTTTCGCCGTATGGAAGAGGGGGAGGCGGCTGCCCGCGACGAGCTGATTACGCACAATCTGCGTCTGGTGGTTTACATTGCCCGCAAATTCGAAAACTCGGGCGTGGGCATCGAGGATCTCATTTCCATCGGGACCATCGGCCTCATCAAAGCGGTCAATACCTTCTGTCCGTCCCGCAACATCAAGCTGGCCACCTACTCGTCCCGCTGCATTGAAAATGAAATCCTGATGCATCTGCGGAAAAATACGCAGCTGCGCAACGAGCTGTCCATTGACGAGCCGCTCAATGTGGACTGGGACGGCAACGAGCTGCTTCTTTCGGACATACTGGGCAGCGACCCGGACATTGTGGGGCGGGACATAGAACAGGAGGCGGAGCGCGATCTGCTGCTCGAATGCGTCGCCCATCTTTCCGAGCGGGAACAGCTGATCATGCAGCTGCGCTTCGGCATCGGGGGAAACCAGGAACATACCCAGAAGGAGGTTGCGGATCTGCTGGGCATTTCGCAGTCCTATATTTCGCGCCTGGAGAAGAAGATCATCAAGCGCCTGAAAAAAGACATCGAGCGGGCGGAATAATCCGCTGCCGCCCGCCTTGGCGGAGGAATTTTCCAGCGAGAAAACGCCGCCAATCTGCATGGGTATTCCTACAGCTGGCAATACTGGGAACAGGCCCCTCGAACAGTACGGGGGACGAATGCCAGATGCAGGAAGGACGTGCCCCGCCATGTATAACAAGGTGGAAATCTGCGGCGTCAATACCGCCACATTGAAGGTGCTCAGCGAGAGCGAGAAGATGCAGCTGCTCCAGCGCATGCACGATGGGGATACGGGCGCGCGGGAAGAGCTGGTCAACGGGAACCTGCGTCTGGTCCTCAGCGTCATCCAGCGCTTTACGCAGCGGGGGGAAAACCTGGACGATCTGTTTCAGGTGGGCTGCATCGGGCTCATCAAAGCCATCGACAATTTTGATATTTCCCTGAATGTACGGTTTTCCACCTATGCCGTTCCCATGATCATCGGCGAAATCCGCCGCTACCTGCGTGACAACAACAGCATACGCATCAGCCGTTCGATGCGGGATACCGCCTACAAGGCCATGCAGGTCAAGGAACGGCTTACCGGGGAAAACCTGCGCGAGCCCACGGTGGAGGAAATCGCCAAGGAGCTGGACTTGCCAAAGGAAGAGGTGGTTCTCGCCCTCGAGTCGATTGTGGAACCGGTGAGCCTGTACGAGCCGGTGTATTCGGACGGCGGGGATACGATTTACGTCATGGATCAGGTGGGCGATCACAACGACGACCGCAACTGGCTGGACGAGATCGCGCTCAAGGAGGCCATCCGCAACCTGAGCGATCGGGAAAAGCGTATCCTGAACCTCCGCTTCTTTAAAGGGATGACCCAGATCGAAGTATCCACCGAGATAGGGATCAGCCAGGCGCAGGTCAGCCGCCTGGAAAAAGGTGCGCTCGAACGGATCAAAAAGCAAATATAACGGGATAAAGCCATTGGCATGCGGCAGGGATGGGGCTTCACTTCCCTCAAACAGCAAAACGCCCCCGGAGCGGAACCCGCTCCGGGGGTGTCACCTGTTCAGGCGAGCGTATGCAGGAAAGCAAAAAGCTTCTCTTCAATGCGCGCGTGGCCGGCATCGTTGGGGTGCAGGCCGTCGGGCATATACCGGTCGCGCATGGCGGGGACAAGCGGCTGGATCCCGCTGACACGGTACAAATCGAGCACCGGCAGCGCATAGTATTCCGCCACCTCCCGGATGGCCTCCACATATTCCCGCAGCGAACGCTTCCGGCCGGGACCGGTTTCCCCGGCGTGATCCCATTCCGCGGAAAAATGGGTGGGGGTCATGACGACGATCTGGGCTTCGGGATACTGTTCGAGCACGGCCGTATACAGCACATGCAGCGCACCGTAAAAGGTATCCTCGGTGCGGTCCGTAAAGGTTCCGAAGGGCGCGTCGCCATGGCCGAAATCGTTGACCCCGCCGAAAATCACCACGATATCGGCGTCCTTATCCATTTCGGCGAGGCGGGTGGAAAAATGATGAAAATCGTGATACTGGTCCGGAACGGGATGCTGCTGCCGGGCGATGCGGGTGCCGCCGATGCCATAGCCGACGCAGACGGCGCTGGTGCGCCGGGCCAGCCGCTCCCAATACCGGTTGGCCGGATCGCTGACGCCTGCCCCTTCGGTGATGCTGTCGCCGAGGAAGACCATCTTTTTACCTTGCAGTTCCATACGCATGAATCCTTTCTTTTAAAAGCCGGAGCCGCCGACGAGACGGCCCTGTCCCTTTATTTATAATATTGCAGTGCGAATTGGATAAGCGGCGCGTTGTCTTCCAGGCCATGCGGATGGTGATCCACGCCGGGCTTTAGCACTTCCTCCAGAATGCCGCCGTGCTGCCGGTACATGTCGGAGACGATCTTGCCGTTTTCACAGTAGGGAACGACGTGGTCCGCGTCGCCGCACACCAGAAAGATCGGGATCCGATGCGCGAGAAGCTCCTCAATGTGATCCTGCGGGTGATTGCGGTAGTTGATGAGCTGGCTGACCGTCATGCCGGTGTGCTGCAGGAACTCGGGATACATTTCGTCGGTCGCCGTGCCCACGCCGCACGGACAGCTCAGCAGGTTGATGACGGGCGCATCCAGATACAGGGCAGCGACATACTGCGGATACTTGGCCGCGAAATAGACAGCGTGCATGCCACCGCAGCTCATGCCCACCGGCAGGCACTTTTCCGCCAGATGAAACTCTTTTTGCAGAAAATCGCAGAAACGGGGTTTGACGTCGATATCCTCCGGCAGACACCAGCGGGAGTGGTTCTCCAGCCAGGCCACGTGAAATCCCCGGGCCAGCATCTCCTCCTCAAAGGCGGGGAAAGCCAGAAAATATTCGGTCTTGAAAAGCCACCGGCCCTGCGGATCCGGCGTTTTGGGACAGAGAACCATGGCCTGCCTGTCTTCAAAGGAAAAGGTCAGCCATCGATACCCATTCCATTCCTGTTCCGTGTACTCCATGTTGGTTCCTCCTCATTATAATATAGGCGCAGACCAGCGCAGAAAGGCGTCTGCCACGGCGGCGCCGCCGCGATCGTCGGGGTGCAGATCCCCGAATTTTGACAGATACGCATGGGGCGGCGGGCAGGACAAAACGGCGGCGATGTCAAACGTTCTGTCCACGCCCGGAATCTCTCCGCTGCGTATGCGCCGGTTCACCGCTTCCCACACGGGCAGCCGGTCCGTTTTATCATGGAGGGGCGGCAAAGTGAACAAAATAATGGAAAGCGCCGGATTCCGCTGCTTCAGCTGCCGGACAATGGAACACAGATTGGCCGTCATTTCCTCGGCGCTGTCCGGTTCGCTGAGCAGATCGTTGACCCCCAGGCAGATGGTGACGACGTCGCACAGGCTTGCCTTCTGCAGCCAACGGCCGCCTGTCGCCGCGTCCTTCGCCCTGGCGTAGCCGAGACCCAGATTCCAGGCCGCATACGTATCCTGCAGGGCCAGGCCGATCCGGCCCGACCAGAACGCATACCCGTCGTTGGAGGTGCCGCAGCCCTGCGTGATGGAATCCCCCAGAAAGCCCAGGCGCCGGACATTTTGCTTCTGCACGGCAAACAGATTGGGCTTGACGGCATTCACGTCAAAGGCAAACCCGGTATTGTCCGCCGCCGCAGCGCAGTCGCCCTCAGCCACAAAGCAGGGAATCTGGCTGTCCGGCGTAAAGGGAATGAAGCCGGCCTCCTCCGGCGGGGAAGCGATCGCCCAGGTGAAGACCAGATACTGCCCCTCAGGTACGCACAGGGCGATTTCATCGCTCCAAAAGCATTCGTCGGGCTGTACCTCCTTGACCGGGCGGCCGCCGAAGGTTACCGGGGTGACGCTGGACAGGACACTGTCCGGACCGGCGCTGGCGGCGGCATAGGCCGCGCAGATGGTCCAGCGGCCGCCAGACTGGTTGGCCTTTGAGATGCTTCCGTCGGCAAAGGTGCTGTCCACCGTGTTGCCGTACCAGAATTTCCAGAGGCGGCCGGTATAGTCGGTCGGCTTGATATAGCTGCGGTATGTAACCGTTTTCCCCCGTTCCTGACAGAGCATCAGGTTATGGGAAGAGCCGATAACGGTATTGGAGACAAACCCCTGCCAGAAATCCGCCGGGTTCTGCGGAAGTGCTTCCACGGCTGTCACGTCCTCTCATACATGCGATATCTTTAACTGTAGCCAAAGCCCGCCGCAAAAGCAAGTGGTCTTGTCGTCGGAATGTGCCACAATATTATTCAAATATGCGGGACGATTTAAGAATAAGGCAGAAGTTTCCCGTTGTCAAGGCGAAGATGACAAGACGAGCCGAAGGCTCCGGAAAAGCCGCCCGGTATCGCTTTGCGAATTTCGCCGCTTTTCATGGAATCTTAAGAAAGGTTTCGTTGACAGAGATGGGTGCCTGCCGTATAGTCAAATAGGCGGTGTCATAAGAGCGGGGCGTTGCCGCAAGGAAATGCCCCGCCATGCCCTGGAGAGCAGAAAGCCGCCCCGTCCGCGGCTTTTTCCGCGCGGCCGTCACCGCCCAAATGGCGGCCGCGCTGGTCCGCCCGGCGAAACCCACCCTGCAGGAAGGAGGAGCCGCATGAAACCGAAAAAGCTGTTTCACCGCGATTTTACCCTGATGATCATCGGGCAGATTATGTCCTTGTTTGGCAACTCCATTCTGCGGTTTGCCCTGTCCATGTATGTGCTGGACAAAACAGGTTCGGCGGCCGCGTTCGGCAGCATGCTGGCTGTCTCAATGATCCCGACGGTGCTGCTGTCGCCCATCGGGGGGATTCTCGCCGATCGGGTCAACCGGCGCAATATTATGGTGGCGCTCGATTTCACTACGGCTGGGCTGATCACAGCCTTTGCCGCGGCCCTGCGCCTGACGGATAACCTGGTACTCATCGGTTGCTTCATGGTTATTCTGTCGATTATTCAATCGTTTTATCAGCCGTCGGTTCAGGCCAGCGTCCCCGCCCTGACGGCGGATGAAAACTTGATGAAGGCCAACGGAACGGTCATTCAGGTCAACGCCCTGGCCAGTCTTGTGGGGCCGGTGCTGGGCGGCTTCCTGTATGGCTTTTTGGGGATCTATCCCATTCTTATCGCAAGCATCGTGTGCTTTTTTGCCTCCGCGGTGATGGAGCTGTTTCTGCATATCCCCTTTACGCGACAGGCGCGGGACGGCAGCCTTATGCACATGGCCGGGCAGGATATCCGGGCGGCATTCCGGTTCTTGTCGAAGGAAAACCGGCAGGTGTATCCGCTGCTGTTTGTCATCATGGGACTCAATTTGTTTCTCTCGGCGATGGTGACGGTGGGGCTGCCGTATATGATCAAGGTGTTTCTTGGCCTGACGTCGCAGCATTACGGGTTTGCGGAAGGTTGCCTCGGTGTGGGGGCGGTGATTGGCGGCCTATCGGCGGGCCTCTTTGCCAAGCGGGTGCAGTTTAACCGATCCTATCGCTTCCTGCTGGCGGCCAGCCTGATGGTGCTGCCCGCCGCCGCGGCGATCGTGACCAACCGGCATCCGCTGGTGTCTTATGGCGTGCTGCTCGTATCGGTGCTATGCTGCACGGCGGGTGCGGCGCTGTTCAACATTTTTGCCCAGACCTTTATTCAGCAGATGACACCCGATCACCTCATCGGAAAGGTCATGTCCTTTGTTTCGGTTATGGCGGTGTGTTCCGTCCCGCTGGGACAGGCGATGTACGGGTTCCTGTTTGATGCGCTGGGTTCCTATATCTTTGTGGCGGTGCTGTTCGCGGCGGTGGCCAGCATCGGCATTTCGCTCGTGGTGCGGCATATTCTGCGCCGGCTCGATCTGCCTGAGATGCCGCCCCTCGAGAAGAAGGCGGCCAAATAAAGCGGCCTGCGCCGTTGTGGCGGAGGCCGCTTTGTGCTACAATATGGAGGAAGGGAGGTGTCCGCATGGAAAAGACCATGATGGCTCTGGTGCGGCGGGGCGATACGGCGCAGCTGGAAGAACGGCCGGCACCCGCGCTGCGCGATCCGCGCGATGCCATTGTGCGGGTGACCCTGTCCACCATCTGCACAAGCGATCTGCATATTCTGCACGGTGCGGTACCGCGCGCGGCGGACGGCATCGTGCTGGGACACGAGTTTGTCGGCGTAGTGGAGGAAACCGGGCCGCAGGTGAAGGGCCTGCATGCCGGGGATCGGGTGGCGGCCAACTGCATCACCTTCTGCGGGGAATGCTGGTACTGCCGCCGCGGGTATATCAACAACTGTGAACGGGGCGGCTGGGAGCTCGGCTGCCGCATTGACGGGTGCCAGGCGGCTTATGTGCGGGTTCCCTTTGCGGATACGGGACTTACGCGGATCCCGGAAGGGGTACGCGATGAGCAGGCGCTGCTGCTCGGGGACATTCTGGCGACGGGGTATTTCGGCGCGGAATTGTGCGCCATCCGGCCGGGGGATACGGTGGCGGTCATCGGCGCGGGGCCGGTGGGCCTGTGCGCCATGCCCTGTGCGCGGCTGTTTGGCGCCGGGCGGGTGCTCGCCATTGACCGTGACGAGAGCCGGCTCGCTTTTGCCCGCGGGCACGGCCTGTGCGATGCTTCCGCCGTCGCCGGCGCGGAGGACATCGAGGCGTTTGTGCGCCGGGAAACCCAGGGCCGGGGTGCCGACGCGGTCGTGGAGGCCGCGGGCGGCGACGATACCTTTGAGATGGCGTGGAAGATAGCGCGGCCCAACGCGGTGGTGGCCATTGTGGCGATGTATGAACGGGATCAGGTGCTGCCGCTGCCCCGCATGTATGGAAAGAACCTGCAGTTTAAAACGGGCGGCGTGGACGCCGTGCACGGAGAACGGCTGATGGGGTTCATCGAAAAAGGACGGCTCGATCCGGCCTGCCTGTTGACCCACCGCGCGCCGCTGAACGACATTTTGGAGGGGTATCGCGTGTTCGGCGCCCGGAAGGGCGGCTGCCTGAAATGGGCGGTCACGCCATGGGAAAACCGATAGACAAAGCGGCCGCTTTATGCTAAAATAAGGCGGTAAAGCGGAGGGAGAGTGGAATACGATGAAATGTCCGAATTGTGGAGCGAACAGTGCGCAGCAGGATGGCGTTTGCCCCTATTGCGGGACGGTGCTTACGCCGCCGTCTCCAGCTCCGGTGCAGGCGCCGCCCGCCGCCCAGCCGCAGGTGGTCGTGGTGCAGCAGCCCGTCTATGTGCAGCAGCCGGTGTATGTGCCCGCGGCGCCGCCTGCCCCGGCGGTGTCGGCCAAAAATAAGTGGGTGGCCTTTGCTTTGGCGTTTTTCTTGGGGTATTTCGGTATTCACTATTTTTATGTGGGCAGAATAGGCATGGGAATTCTGTATTTTTTCACGGGCGGTTTATTCGGCATCGGCTGGCTGGTGGATATTATCCGCACGGCCTGCGGCAGCTTCACCGACAGCCGCGGCCTGCCTTTGAGAAGATAGGCTTGGGACGCGCCTGCGAACGCATTTCGCGGGCGCGTTTTTTCTTTTCCTCCCGCTTTTTTTTGCTTGTCCCGGCGGTGCGTGCATGTTTTCAAACGGCCCCGCATAGGATGGTAGGGATGAAGGAGGGAAGGCCTATGGTCTGCAGAATCACGGACATGCATAACAAGGAAGTGATTAATGTATGCGACGGTATGCGCATCGGCTGTGTGGACGACGTGGAGGTGGATACCTGCACGGCGCAGCTGTGCGCCATTGTGATCCACGGACGGCCCCGCTGTATGGGGCTGATGGGGCATGAGGAGGACATCGTCATCCCGTGGAAGAATATTGAGGTCATCGGCGAGGAGACCATCCTCGTCAATTTCACCATTCCCTGCTGCGAACCAAAAAAACGGCGCGGCAAGGGGCTGATGGACGGCCTGTTCGGCGGAAGGTAGCGGACAGGGTGAACAGAACGAGAGAAGCGCCCGGGGGCCGGCAAGGCTCCCAGGCGCTTCTGTCACATAGGCGGGTGAAGACGGCGGCCATGCGGCGGAGAGCGGTACCGGCTTTCACAGCCGGCCTGTGCCGCGGGCACGCGCTGCATACGGAGCAGCGCCGACCGGCCCCGGAGCCCCGCGTTGGCCGGACTTGCACAGGCGGGCGGCCGGCGAGCCGGTCAATAGGCGCCGACCCGCTTGACCGCGGCGACGATTTCCCGGAAATTGTCCGCGCTGACGCTGTTCGGGATGGAGTGGTCGGAGGAGAAGATGTAGCCGCCGTTTTCCTTGAGCAGAGGGATCAGCCGCTCGATCTCGGCGACGATGGCCTCTTTGTCGTCCCAGAGCACCGCGTTGACCCCGCCGTGCAGCACGAGGCGGTCGCCGTACTCCCGTTTGAGCGCCGGGGCGTCCATGCCGGCTTTGACCTCGAGCGGGTTGAGACAGTCCACGCCGGTGGCCAGCACGTCGGGAATCAGCGGCATAATGTCACCGCAGGAATGCAGATGGGCATAAATGCCGTGGTTGTGCGCCCATTCCACCGCCCGGCGGTGGTAAGGCTGCAGCAGCTCACGGTAAATGGCGTTGGAGAAGAAGGGGGTGCCCTTGTACCCCATGTCGTCGCACCAGAAGATTTCATCAAAGTGATAGCCCGCGTCCCAGATGGCGTCAAAGCAGGCGATGGAGGCGTTCAGATAGGTGTCGAACATGTCCCGCACCCAGTCCGGCTCTTCCAGCAGGGCGATGAGTAGCGTTTCGGTGCCCACCATCCAGGAATGGGTCACGTCAAAGCCGAACCAGAAGTTGGCCCGGGTCCAGCGTCCCTCCGCCTTCCAACGCTCGAAGTTCTGCCTGAGGTAATCCCACGGGATCCGGTCGGGGCTGAACGCCATACGCTTTTTGGCCTCGGCCCAGGTGTCGGGGGTGGTGATCTGAAAATCGAGAAACTCGGGAGTGGAATCCTCCTCCTTGAACTGCTTGGTGGTGACGCCCCAACTGCTCGTCTGGATAATATAGCGATCGGTTTCCTCAAGCACCTTGACCGGCAGGCGCGGCGAAGTGTCCACGCCGATGTCCTCCACCTTGTCCACGCCGAAATAGTCGCGCCAGTCGGCGTCGGCGGGCATGCCCTCCCGCTTCCACCGCGACAGGGTGCCCGCCCACGGGCTGTCAATAATGGGCACGCGGTCGGCCTCTTTGTGCTCGAACATGCGCTGAAAGCGTTCACGGCTGGTCATCGAAATATCCTCCCTGCGTATTTTTTAATATGATAGTATTGTAGCGGCTTGACAGCCAAAAGAAAAGGGTTATAGTATAAGGAGAGTATTCTGCGATATGGAATGCGTATTTTTTGCTATAGAGGCAGCGCGGGGAGGCGGACACGATGTACGATACGGATGGGGATTTCGGACAGGTGCGGCTGGTGGACTCCATATTTCCGCAGGAAATGGGGGAAGCGGCCGTTTGCTTTTCCAACGCGGGCTGGCACCGGTGCAACAGCCGGTACCGCATCGATCGGCCGGAGGGAATGAGCATTTTCCTGCTGCTGTTCACGGTGGGGGGCGAAGGGTGTCTGTGCCTTAACGGACAGACGCGCCTGCTGCAGCCGGGGACGGCTGCCCTTATACCGCCGTGCCGGGAGGTCAGCTATTATACGCCGGAGGGCGGGCTGTGGGAATTTTACTGGATTCACCCGGTGGGCGGGGCGGCCGAGCGGCTGCTGCGCTACACGCTGTCGATGCTGCCCGAAGGGGCGTTCCCGGTGGTGCCCATGGACGTGCGCCCCTATGCGCAGGGAATGGAAGAACTGCTGCGCCTGCAGGGGGAAAGCCAGGGCAATCCGGCGGCCGCGTCGGCCCAGACGGCCGCGCTGCTCTACCGGCTGCTGGAGGATCTGGCCGGGACAAGCGGCTGGGACCGAGTGAGCGGACCGGTCATCCGGTATATGGAGGGCCGCTACGCCCAGCCGCTCCCCCTGCGCGAGCTGGCGGCGCAGGCGTATCTGTCGCCGTCTCAGCTGATTCGCCGGTTCAAGAAGGAGACGGGCTATACGCCCCATGAATATCTTAACCGGCTGCGCATCGCGCGGGCGGGACGCCTGCTGCGCTATACCGATATGCCGGTAGGGGCGGTGGCGCGCGAGGTGGGGTTCCGGCAGAGCAGCCGGTTCATCCAGCTGTATAAGGAGATAAACGGCGTCACCCCGGGCAGCGAAAGGCGAAGATAACGGCCGGCGCGGTTGCATTTCTTGTCGGTGTGTGGTATACTCGCACACAGAGCGAAGCGGCGGGCAGGCCCGCCTGTATTTTGGGGAGGAACCATGATTACAGTATCGGACGTCAGCATCAATTTCAGCGGACAGAACCTGTTTACCCATGTGGATCTGAAGTTCACGGGCGGCAACTGCTACGGCGTGATTGGCGCGAACGGCGCGGGCAAATCCACCTTTCTGCGGATTCTGTCCGGTCAGCTGGAGCCCACCACGGGCGAGGTGATTATCGATCCCAAGACGCGCATGTCGGTGCTCAAGCAGGACCATTATGCGTATGACGAATATACGGTGCTCGACACCATCATTCTCGGCAACCCGCGCCTGTATGATATCATGAAGCAGAAGGACGCGCTGTATGCCAAGGAGGATTTCACCGAGGAGGACGGCGCCCTGGCCGCCGAACTGGAAGGCGAGTTTGCGGAGCTGAACGGCTGGGACGCGGAAACCGAGGCGGGGCGCATTCTGCAGGGGCTGGGGCTGGAAACCTCCCTGCTCGAGAGCCCGATGAATGCCGTGCCGGACAAGGAAAAGGTCAAGATCCTGCTCGCGCAGGCCCTGTTCGGGCAGCCGGATATTATCCTGCTCGACGAGCCCACCAACCACCTGGACATCGCCTCCATCCGCTGGCTGG
>CABSLQ010000001.1 GCA_902478605.1 uncultured Oscillospiraceae bacterium | reverse complement strand
ATAGTGATTGCCCTCCCTCGATAAATGTTGTCTGGTAACTACATTTTATCATGCGAGTATATCACTATGGATTTTTCTTTTATGTGTCCAACTTCATTTTACAATTAACCAAAAAATTAGCGACAAACTATTGCGTTAAATTCCAGTATGTGGTAATATATGCGGGCCGGCGAATTTTGAGGTAAAGGGGATTACCTTCTTGGAAAATGTAAAAGTACTGTTGGCAGACAATAGTGAGCATGGTCTTTCCTGCGCGGCGATTATGCGCCGCCACGGTCTTGAAGTCGAAACCATGGAAAAAGACGGACGTCAACTCGTCAATGTCATCGAACAGATGCATCCGGATGTGGTGATTTTGGACTTTTTCATGCCGCAGCTTGATGCGATTGGCGTGATCAAAAGCGTACGGGCCATGTCAATGGATCCGATGCCGCAGTTTATGGTGATGTCCTCCTTCGACAATCCGAGCCTCGAGCGGGAAGCCATGATTGTCGGCGCAGCCTATTACTTTCTGAAGCCCTTCGACGCAGACGCGATGGCGGAGCGCATTCTTTCCCTGTGCGGGAGGAAACGGGTTGAAGTAATAGCGGATAATAAGCTGAATTTCTCGGTGACGGGAAATCTGGAAGTGCGTGTGACGGAAATCATCCACCATATCGGGGTTCCGGCACATATCAAAGGGTACCAGTATCTTCGCGACGCCATCATGATGGCGATCGAGGATGACGATATTATGAACGCGGTTACCAAGCGGCTGTATCCCGCCGTTGCCAAAAAATACGGCACGACGTCATCCCGCGTGGAAAGGGCCATTCGTCACGCGATTGAGGTGGCATGGGACCGCGGCGATGTGGATGTGCTCAATTCGTATTTCGGGTACACCATTCACAACGGGCGCGGGAAGCCCACCAACAGCGAATTTATCGCGATGATTTCGGATAAATTCCGTCTGCAGCTGAAAATTTCCTGACAGGCAGTCGCGATCCGGGATTTCCGCCGACAAAATCGGCCGAAATCCCGGATTTTTTTGATGCCGCTTCTTTTCGAAGACGGCGGTATGTGCTATACTGAAAGGCGAAAGGGGAGATGGACGTGTCAAAAATGGATGTCGTACGCGCCGAGATGGTCAAAGCCATGAAAAGCGGCGAGAAGGAACGCAAGGAGGCGCTCTCCATGCTGCTTGCCGCTCTCAAGGCCAAATACATCGATAAGCGGGAAGATCTGACCGAAGAGGAGGAAAATGCCGTCGTCCTCAAGGAGATAAAGCAGACCAAAGAAACCATGGATACCGCGCCGGCGGACCGGGACGATATACGCGGGCAGTGCGCCTTCCGCATGGCCGTGCTGCAGGAGTTTGCACCGCAGAGCATGAGCGAGGAGGAGATCGCGAAAGCCATCGAAGCGGTCCTGGCCGATCTGGGGCTCCCGTCGCCGTCCATGAAGGACAAGGGCGCCGTGATGCAGCGGCTGATGCCGGCCGTCCGCGGCAAAGCGGACGGCGCCCTGGTCAACCGCCTCGTCACCCAGCGGCTGACAGAGGGATAAAACGATGGAAATTGAACGGAAATTTTTGATCGGCGGCTTTCCCACGGCGCTGCCTCTTCTGGAAGAAGCACAGGTTGAGCAGGGGTATCTGGCCGTTCACCCCGTGGTGCGCATACGCCGCAAGGAGAAAAAGGGCGTGGTTTCCTATGTCTTGTGTTTTAAGGGAGAGGGAACCCTGGCCAGGGAAGAGATTGAACTGCCGCTGGATGGCCCGACCTTCACGAGACTGAGCGCGTTGCTTGAAGCGCCTTTCATTCGCAAGGCCTATAAGGTCTATGCGCTGCCCGACGGACATCGTCTGGAGGTCAGCTGCGTGGATGACCGCTTCTTTTATGCGGAGGTGGAGTTCGCCTCGGTGGAAGAGGCAAACGCCTTTGTGCCGCCGGACTTCCTCGGCCGCGATATAACGGAAGTGCCGGGCTGCAGCATGGGGGAGTACTGGGTGAGCCGCACCTTCCCCTTCGGATAAAGGCGGACGCCCGGTTTCTTGCCGCATAAAAAACAGCGTGTGCCTCTTCACGGCATACGCTGTTTTCTTATTCGCTTATGCGGTACAGGCAGCCGTCGCCGCCCATGAGGGCCGTCATTTCTTCGATGCGTTCTAACGGAAACGGCGGCTGCGATAACGGCTTCATGGCAATGGACATAAGCTTCATGGGGTTATCATCTGCCGCTACCCGGTTGGAGCTGAGATGCCCGCACCGCCGGCAGCGGTGGATAATGGCCCATTCCCCGTTCTTCCTCACCCATACACCGACCGGCTCCATGATGCCTCCGCAGTCCGATTCCCTGTCTCCGGGGTCTATATCGACATGCAGGCTGCATAAACAGTTTGGACAGTGATTGCGGTGATTGCTGCCTGCTCCGGCTGCCACAACTAGCCGCCCGCATACCTTGCAGGTAAAGCTGTCCCGGCATGGGTGCGTTTTGTAATAGCCTTTTTCGTAGGCTTTTCTCTTGTTCTCTCGGTTCATAAAGGCAGTACTCCTAAAAAGACGGTGTCACAACATCGTCTTTAAATATTTTTTCAGCGCGTCGCGATATTTTTGCGTGAGCAGCAAATACGCCTGCTGCTCTTCGGCTGTCCACTCGGTCCAAATTTTGTTTTCTACTTCAAACAGCGGCTGAATCTTTTCCGTTGCGTACGCTTCCCCTTTTTCCGTCAGGCAAACCACTGTATTCCGTCCTTTGCCCGGCTCCAGATACACGATCCCGTCTTTTTCCAATTTGCGAATGGCCGAATTAATCGTTTGCCGGCTGATACCGGTCAATTTGCTGATCTCGCTTTGAAGACAGCGGCTGCCTTTCTCGCAAATGACATATAAAATATTCTGTATACTATCGGAAACCCCCATTTTGACGGCTGCCTCGTGATAAAGGGCATTGATTTCGCCGGCCAAATACGTATACTGGCTGGCATGCAAATAATGCATGGTTTTCCCTCCTAAATATCCGATATCGTACATATTATATCCGATTTCGGACATATGTCAATAGGTTATCAAAAAATTTTTTTGAATCGAAGAACCCCCGGGCAAATGGAAAGCCATTTGCCCGGAGGTTCTTCTCCTTTTATGGTTTCTCTTCTTCAAGCCGGCGGGTCAGCCGTTCCAGATTGTCCACCGTCTCGGGGTGGATGAAATGCTCCACCTGTTCCACCTGCTCCAGTTCGTCCGTTGTGCCGTTGACCAGGCAGAAAAAGCGGTGCAGAATATCGTGGCGCCGGCGCAGGGCCTGGCCGAGAGCGCGTCCCTTTTCGGTCATGGTCACCAGGCCGTATTTTTCAAATTCCAGGTAGCCGAGCGCCCGCAGCTTGCTTGCCATTTTGGAGGCGGAGGACGGCTGTACATGCAGACGCTCCGCCAGACGCTGCATGCGCACATAGCCCGTGTCCTCTTCGCAGCGGCAGATCATCTCCAGATAATCCTCCATGGTCTCGGTCAGACCGCCGTGCTGCCGCTGGTATCCCTTTTGGGTATAGAATTCCCGGTTCGTCTCCAACTCATCGTCTCCTTTGGCACCCATACGGACATCCCTGCATAAGTTGGTAGCAGGAAACATTGTGCGGCGGGGGAAACATGGTGGCGGCCCCCCAACAAAGTTTCCGGCGTGCAACTATTCTATACGTATTTTGGGGAGACGAGATTTATGAACAAAATGCCGCTCAATCGCGTGGCGGAAGGACAGACCGTCCGCGTTGACGAGCTGCTGACGACCGGCAGTATACGCAGGCGCCTGCTGGATATCGGCCTTGTGGAAGGCACCAATATAGCCTGCCTGCAGCGCAGCCCGGCAGGCGATCCGGTGGCCTATCTGATCCGCGGCGCCGTGATTGCCATCCGGTCAGAGGATTCCGCCAACATACTGGTGGAACCGCTATGGAACGGCGGGACAGCCGGAAAAGGAGAGGATGAGAATGGGTTTAACCGCTGAATCAACCGGACGCGGCGCCGCGGACATGGGGCTGCACATTGTGAGGGAGACACCAGACGATCGGATTATCGCGCTGGCGGGAAATCCCAATGTGGGGAAGAGCACCGTGTTCAACGAACTGACCGGCCTGCATCAGCATACGGGAAACTGGCCGGGCAAGACGGTCACCAATGCCCAGGGCCGATATACACATAAGGGGATGCCCACCATACTGGTGGACATCCCCGGTACATATTCGCTCATGGCACACTCCGCAGAAGAGGAGATCGCCCGGGATTTTCTCTGCTTTGGGGGCGCGGACGGCGTGGTGGTGGTGTGCGACGCCACCTGCCTCGAACGCAATCTGAACCTCGTACTGCAGACGATGGAGATCACCGACAGGGTGGTGGTGTGCGTCAACCTGATGGACGAGGCCAAAAAGAAAAATATCCGCATCGATCTAGAGCAGCTGGCGGAAAATCTGGGCGTTCCGGTGGTGGGAACGAGCGCGCGCAGCCGCAAGGGGCTGGATGCCCTGATGGACAGCGTGGCCGACGTCGTGACGCAGGGGCAGACGAACCCCACGCCCATCCGGTACACGCGGCCGATCGAGGAAGCCGCCGCCATGCTTGTCCCGCTGCTCGAGGAACCGCTGGCCGGCCGCCTGCACAGCCGGTGGACGGCATTGCGCCTGCTCGAAGGGGATGAAGCGCTTCTGCGCTCCATCGATGCCTATCTGGGAAGCCCGCTGCTCGATATACCGGGGCTCAGGCAGGCACTGGAACAGGCCCGGACCCATCTGCGGGATAACGGACTGCCCGCCGACCGGTTTGAGGATGTGCTGGTATCCTGCATTCTGCTGCGTGCGGAGGAGATGAGCGCGGATGTGGTGTTCTGCGACAGGGCCTGCTACAACGCGCGGGACCGGAGGTGGGATAAGATTCTCACCAGCAAGCGCACCGGGTTTCCCATTATGCTGGCGCTGCTGCTGGTCGTCTTCTGGCTGACCATTACGGGGGCGAACTATCCGTCGCAGGCGCTGTCCGCCGCCCTGTTCTGGGTACAGGATAGGCTGACCGATTTGTTCACGTGGCTGCATGCGCCGGAATGGCTGCACGGCGCGCTGGTGCTCGGGATTTACCGGGTGCTGGCCTGGGTGGTGTCGGTGATGCTGCCGCCCATGGCAATTTTCTTTCCGCTGTTCACCCTGCTGGAGGATTTCGGGTATCTGCCGCGGGTGGCCTTCAATCTGGATAAATATTTTAAAAAGGCCTGCGCCTGCGGGAAGCAGGCGCTGACCATGTGCATGGGCTTTGGGTGCAATGCGGCGGGGGTGGTCGGCTGCCGGATTATTGATTCCCCGCGCGAACGCCTGATCGCCACCATCACCAACAGCTTTGTGCCCTGCAACGGGCGGTTCCCGACCCTCATTGCGATTATCACCATGTTTTTCATCGGTACAACCGGTGGGTTCGGCGCCACGATACTGTCCGCCTTTGGCCTGACCATGGTGATTCTGCTCGGCGTGATGATGACGCTGCTGGTGTCCCGCCTGCTGTCCAAAACCATCCTCAAGGGGGTGCCCTCCTCCTTTACGCTGGAGCTGCCGCCCTACCGCACCCCGCAAATCGGCAAGGTGATTGTCCGCTCAATAGGGGATCGCACCCTGTTCGTGCTGGGCCGCGCGGCGGCGGTGGCAGCGCCCGCGGGGCTTATCATCTGGCTGATGGCCAACGTCACGGTGGGCGATGCGACCCTGCTCGCCCATTGCGCGGGTTTTCTCGATCCGCTCGGGCGGTTGATGGGGCTGGACGGCACCATCCTGATGGCGTTTATTCTCGGATTTCCGGCCAATGAGATCGTCTTTCCCATCATCATCATGACCTATATGGCGCAAGGCTCCCTTATCGATATGGGCAACCTGAACGAGCTGCACACCCTACTCGTTGAAAACGGCTGGACCTGGCTGACAGCGGTATGCACCATGCTGTTTTCGCTTATGCACTGGCCGTGTTCCACCACCTGCATGACCATCCGCAAGGAAACGCAAAGCTGGAAATGGACGGCGGTTTCCTTTGCATTGCCCACCGCGTTCGGCTGCGTGATGTGCATGGCGGTGGCGGGGATTTCCCGCCTGCTCGGTCTGGCGGCTTAGCTCTTTACCGCAGTGCACACAAAATCCCGCCGATAATGGCGGGGTTTTGTGTGCCTGCCTGCGCAGGATTTTCCTCACGAAAAACTTGCGCGGCAGGCTTGTATGCGGCGGGAGACTCTGGTATAATGAAAACCAAGTATTTTGTCGAAAAAAGGAGGCAGTGGCTTTATGCGAAAACGATATGGTGCGTTGCTGCTGACTTTTCTGTTTATACTGGCGCTGGGGCTGACCGCGTGCGAACCGGTCGTGCAGACAATGGGGGATCAGGCCGCCGTTGTAATTTCCGAAATCATGGCCAAAAACAATGGCGTGCTGGCGGATGACGAGGGCAACTATTCCGACTGGATCGAGCTGCACAACAGAACGGACAGCGTCGTGCGTCTGGAAAACTACTCACTGACGGATAACGCCAAAAACAGGAAAAAGTTTGTTTTCCCGGATATAGAAATACAGCCGGGCGAATATTTTGTTATTTTTGCGACCGGCACGGAATTCGTGGATATCGAACAGCGGATTATCCACCTGCCCTTCAGCGTCAATTCCACTTCGGAGGATTTCTATCTTTATGACGCCGCGGGACGGGAACTCAGCTGTGTCGAGGTGCGCGATCTGCCGGAGAATACCACCTGCGGCCAAGGGAGCGACGGATCCACCGTGTATTTCCGCTTCCCCACACCCGGCGAGGCCAACAGCGAAACCTATACGCCCACGACGACCACCACCCCCGCCGGCCCGGTCACGCCGACGGCTGAGGCAACGGTGCGCTTGAATGAATATGCACCCGGGAGCAGCATAACCCTGGCGGACGAGGATGGGGATTTCACCCCGTGGGTGGAACTGTATAATTACGGCGAAAAGCCCGTGACACTGACCTCCTTCACGCTGTCGGACGATCCGGTGGAATTGAGCAAATGGGTGTTCCCCGCCGTGACCATCCCGGCGGGAGGCTATCAGGTGGTTTATCTGTCCGGGAAAACCAAAGAGTATACCGAAGGCGGGGCCCTCCACGCCTCCTTCCGCCTCACGGGAGAGGAGCAGAGCCTGACGCTGTACGGTGCGGACGGCCGCCGGGTGGATACCTGTTCCGTATACGAGCTGACCTCCAATCTGTCCTATGGGCGGACGACGGCGGATACGGAAAAATGGGCCTTTTTTGCCCGGCCGACCCCCGGCAAGGCCAACGATACGACGAGCTTCGATTCCATTGATAGCGCGCGGTATCCGCAGAATAAAACGACCGTCATTTCGGAGGTGGCGGCCGTCAACCGAACCGGCGCGACCGCTTCGGACAAACAGACGTATGATTTCATTGAACTGTATAACCCCACTGACAAGCCTGTAAGCCTCAACGGCTACAGGCTTTCTGATAAAGATGACCCGGCAGAGTGGAGAACGCTGCCCGATGTGCAGCTGAATCCGGGTGAGTACAAGGTGATTTATTGCGGCGATGTGGATAAATACAACCGCAGCACCGGCGAGATTTTCATAGCGATGGGACTCAACCGGTATGGCGAGCACCTGTATCTGGCCGATGCGGACGGGGTGGTCGTGGACGATTTGGCATACGGCCGGTTGGATGACGCGCAGTCGGGCGGCCGGGTGTCCATGACCGAAACACAGGTGTATTATTTTGAACAGGTGACGCCGGGAGCGGCGAATCCCTCCGCGGGACTTAAGCCGCCGGCGCCCACGCCGGTTTTTTCCGTGTCGAGCGGGTATATGGAGAGCGGGACCAAGGTGACCATCTCCTGCCCGGGGGCGACCATCCGGTATACCACCGACGGCAGTACGCCGACCAAGGATTCCCCCGTCTATACCGGCGAGCTGACCATCTCGTCTAATATCACCATCCGGGCGCGCGCTTTCATGGACGGCCGCCTGCCGTCGGACGACAGCGCGGGCAGCTATCTCGTCGGGCGCCGCCACGATATGCCGGTCATTTTCCTGTCCACCGATCCCGCCAACCTGTATGACTATAATACGGGCATTTTGGCCGACGGCCCCGGCTACAACAAAACCCAAGAATCCCCGCATACGGGGGCAAATTACTGGCAGGATTGGGAACGGCCGATTCACTTTGAGTATGTGGACGAAAACGGGGTCGCCCAGCTGGAGTTCAATGCGGGGGTAAAGGTGTTCGGCCAGTACAGCCGCGATATGCCCCAGAAGAGCCTTGCTATCAACCTCAAGGATAAATACGGCCCCACCGAGATATGCTATCCGCTTTTTGGCGATGGGGCGGCCACCAATGTGTTTTCCAGCCTCGTGCTGCGCAATTCGGGACAGGACGGATACACGGCTCATATCCGCGACGCCTATATCACACAGGTGCTCAAGGGACAGGTGGATGTGGATTTCATGGATTACCGGCCGGTCGTCGTGTACATCAACGGGGAATACAACGGTCTTTATGATCTGCGGGAGCGCATTGACGAATCGTATATCGCCAACCGGACCGGCGCAGACGAGGACAACGTGGATCTCATCAAGGGCAACAGCATTGTGAATGCGGGCAGCATGGATGCGTACCGGGAACTGCTGGCCTACGCCAATGGTCACGATCTGTCTCAAAAGGAGAATTACGATCACGTGGCGTCGCTTGTCGATATCGAGGAGCTTATCGATTACTGGATCACGATATCCTTTTTCGGCAACACCGATACGGGCAATATCCGTTTCTACCGCGAACGGGCGGACGGCGCCAAATGGCGCTGGGTGGTGTACGATCAGGACTGGGCGCTGTATCCCTCCACGGCGCACTATAACCAGGTGGAAGAGGTCATCAACCCAAACGGCCACGGCGTCGGGCATATGTTCAACACCGATCTGATGCGCGCGCTGATGAAAAACAGCGGGTTCCGTGACCAGTTCATCTCCACCTACGGCGAGCGGCTGCGGACCACCTTCGCCACCGAACGGCTGCTGTCCATTTTCGATGAGATGATCGCCGAGATACAGACGGAGATGCCCTATCACATCGAAAAATGGGAAACGCCCGGTTCGGTCGCCACATGGGAACGGAGCGTCAAAACGCTGCGCGGCATCATCGAAAAGCGCAACGCCAAAGTGCGGCAGGACGTCATCGAGACCTTCTCCTGCACGGGCGTGAGCGCACCCACCCGCTATGCGGACGGCTTTGAGCTTTCGGTTGAGCAAGTGGAAAAGCTGCTGGGCTAAACGCTATATACGGAAAACAAAACCCGATACGCCATGGCGTATCGGGTTTTGTACTGTATGCCGGCGTCTTGTGCCGCTCTTCACGAAAAAGCCGTAAAGCCTATATCCGACAGGGTGCAGCCCAGATTTTCCTGCTCCAAAAACCGGCCGATGCAGTCGAGAAGGTCACAGATGTATTCCCGGCTCAATTCCAGGAATATGTTTTGCTCCATGGGCCCTTCATAACTACTTGAATTTAAAGGATAATTTCTTGTAAAGTCCTTTCCATTCAGCGTGCCAATACTTTGACATATCGCTGTACTAGTTTCACCATGATAATAGCTGGCGATGTATGTATAATTTCCGGAAAAATCCTGTGGTATATATATGCTGGCACTGAAACTGTAATCCGTGTCAACTGGCGTATGCAAGGAAAAGTCCAAACTTCCATTGCCGCTATTTAAATAAAATAACATAAAGTTGGAACTGTTTGCTCCTCCATATCGATCCGCGCTTTCGTAATACGCAACATTATTACCACTCACCGATCCGTGTTCCAGTACCCAGTCTTTTAAAAGATCATGTAGATGACTTACATCCGCTTTGCCGCAGACGGAGCAGCGGTAATTGACATACTGGTGCGCCCCGTTCACATAATTGTCCTTATAGGTATGGCCGCAGGTGCAGCGGTACAGGGTATAGCCCTGCTCCTGACAGGTGCCGGCGATTTTTTCGGTGGTATACTGGTGAACGTGCTTGGTGGTTGGAGCCTTGGTGGTTGGCTTCGCGGTGGTCTTGGGTTTGTCTGTTGGCGCTTTTTTGGTGGATGAAGGCGTTTCATATGTGGACTTGGGTGATTCGGTGACATTGGCAAGACTGGTTTGGGCTGCCGTGTCGGGGGGGTGTCTCCGAAGAAGGGCTGCTTTTTCCTTGACAGGCGCATAAAGAAAACAGAAGAGCACCTGTCGACAGCAACAAGAGCAATCGTTTCATGTGGATCCTCCTCAAAATAAAAAAAGTGTGTGCAACATGAAGTCACACACACCGAAAAATGCATGACTTCATTTTGCTGCCACACAAAATTCTCGACACTTCACAGAAGATGCGAAAATAGAAGTCTGCATTTTTACCGAGATAAAAACGCAACTTCTGCAAAGTACCTGTATTGAATTTTGTGTGGCACTATCAGTATAGCATAATCGTTCATAAAAGTAAAGCACAGGAGCAGGTATAAAAGCAAACTTTGCCAATATTTTGCAAAAGGGGCTTGACAAAACCTCAAAACCGTGTATTATTGTACTAGGACATTAATACAATAGTACAGAAGGGAGCGTGCCTATGTTCCTGGATCAGGCGTTTGATGCCGGAATCCCGATTTATACGCAGATCATGGATCGCATCCGCCTGCGCGTTCTGACGGGGCAGTGGCAGCCGGGGGAACGCATACCGGGGGTACGGGAGCTGGCGGTGGAATTCGGAGTGAACCCCAACACCATGCAGCGATCGCTGGCCGAGCTGGAGCGGGACGGCCTGCTGCACAGCGAGCGCACGGCGGGCCGGTTTATCACCCGGGATGCCGAACGGATCGAACAGATGCGGCAGCAGGCGGCACGGGATCAGATGGCCGATTTCGTGACACATATGCGGCAGATGGGGTATGACCCGCCGGCCATCCTGGAAGCACTCCGGCAGTTTTTGGAACAGGAATAAGCAGAATCCGGCCGCGCGGCGGAGGGGCGCGGCATTTTGGGCCAGGAACCTCCGGGAAAGGACAGGAGCGGAGTATGAGCGAACTGATTCGCGTGGAAAATCTCACCAAGGCCTATAACCACGGGCCGGTGCTGCAGGGCTTGAGCCTGACGGTGCAGCCGGGCCGTATCGTGGGGGTGATGGGGCCGAACGGCTGTGGAAAAACGACCCTTTTTAAAATCCTGACGGGCCTCATCAACGACTATCAGGGGACGGTCCTCATCGACGGGCAGGCCCCCGGCGTATACACCAAATCCATCGTGTCGTATCTGCCGGAAAAGACCTATCTGAGCGATTGGATGAAGGCGAAGGACGCCATTGACATGTTTCACGATTTTTATGCGGATTTCGACCGGAACAAAGCGGAGGAAATGCTGCGGCAGTTCCGCCTGGAAGGGAAAATGCGGCTCAAAGCCATGTCCAAGGGCATGCAGGAAAAGCTGCAGCTGATCCTGGTCATGTCCCGGGCGGCCAAGCTGTATATCCTGGACGAGCCGCTCTCCGGCATCGACCCGGCGGCGCGCGACACTATTCTGGATATCATCCTGAAAAACTACAGCGAAGAGGCCACCGTCATGCTGTCCACCCATCTGATTTATGATGTGGAACGGATCTTTGATGACATTATTATGCTCAGCTATGGGCGGCTTTTGGTGGCGGACAGCGCGGACAATATCCGTTCGCGTTCCGGCATGTCGCTGGACGCTTATTTTAGGGAGGCTTTCAAATGTTCAGAAAACTGATGAAATATGAAATGCGCGCGGTTTCATGGCTGCTGCCGGCCTGCCTGCTGGCGATGGTGCTGCTTTACGGCGCGGGCTGGGCGGCGAAGGCCATCGGCATTCGCCAGGTTGTCACCGCCCTGGCGGTGGCGCTTATACTGGTCGGCTGTGCCTCCGTGGTGGTCGCGCTTGTTACGGTTGTCACCCGCTTTTACAAGGGAATGTTCGGCGCGGAGGGCTATCTGACGCAGACGCTGCCCGTCGGCAAGGGCAGCCTTATCATGAGCAAGGCAGCGGTCGCTTATATGCTGATTCTGCTGAGCCTGGTGATGGTGTTTCTCTCGGTTTTCGGCGGGCTGCAGCTGCTGGAGCTGCTGGATCCATTGTCCGAGCTCAACGCCCTGCTGGGGGGCTGGGGTGTATCCTTCCTGGTATTTTCCGGCATCCTGCTGCTGGTGCAGCTGGCAATGAACATCAGCGAGCTGTACTGCGCCATGACACTGGCGAATCTGCGCCTGTGCCAGTCCAACGGCATTCTGTTTTCGGTGCTGTTTTATTTCGGCCTGCAGATGGTGGTGGGGATGCTGGAAGTGGTGGCGCTGCTTGTGCTGCCTCTCGGCCTCCGCTTCGGTACCGAAGGGGTATCCTTTGTTTTTGAAGGAATGCTCGGCTCTCTGCTGGAAATAGGCGGGCAGACGAACGATCCCGCCCTGCTGGGTCAGATGACCATCGGTCTGGGCAGTCTGGTGCTGGATGCGGCGGCGGCCGTCGTGCTTCTCATCGTGACCCGCTGGCTCATGACCCGAAAAATCTCGATCAAATAACCGATGGCTTTTCATCAGGCGGCGCAGAATGAAACCACATTCTGCGCCGCGGTTTTTATTGCCTTTTGAGACGGAACTGTGTACAATGGACAGGATAGGGGGGAAGGCTATGCCTTTGCAGAAAAATCAGCGGATCCCGCTGGACATCACAGGAGTCACCGCAGAGGGGAACGGCGTGGGCCGGTATCACGAGCAGCCGGACGAAGCGGGAATGGCGGTATTCGTTCCCTATACAGCACTGGGAGATTCCCTCCTCTGCCATATTGTCAAAACACAGAAAAGCCATGCCTTCGGCCGGGTGGCGGAATTGATAAAGCCTTCCCCCGACCGCTTGCCGGGGGAGCCGGACTGTCCGGCCTTCGGCCGCTGTGGCGGGTGTGCATGGCGGCATGTTTCCTATGAAGCGGAGCTGCGCTACAAATGGCAGCAGGTGGCCGACGCGCTGCAGCGTATCGGCGGGCTGTCCCTCGAGCCGCGGCCCATCGTCGGCTGTGATACGCCCGATCGGTACCGCAACAAGGCGCAGTATCCCATCGCCCAGGGCGAGCATCGTCTGCTGGCCGGCTTTTATGCGCCCCGCAGCCACCGCGTGGTGGAACAGCGGGACTGCCTGCTGCAGCCGGCCGTGTTCCGCGATCTGCTGGAGGCGGTGCTGCGCTGGGCCAAAAAGGCGGGGGTGCCTGCCTACGAGGAAGCCACGGGGCGCGGGCTGCTGCGCCATGTGTATATCCGGCAGGCGGAGGCCACGGGGGAGATGATGGTCTGCCTCGTGTGTACGTCGGGCAAGCTGCCGGCGCCCAGAGAGCTGGTCAATGCGCTGCGCGCCGTGTCCGACGCCGTGGTCACGGTGGTGGTCAATATCAATCGGAAGGAAACCAACGTGATCCTGGGAGAAGAGAACTTCTCTCTCTGGGGCCCCGGCTTTATCACGGACGAGCTGTGCGGCCTGCGTTTCCGGCTGTCGCCCCATTCCTTTTATCAGGTCAACCGGCGGCAGGCGGAACGGCTGTACGGCCTGGCCGCCCGGGCGGCCGGGCTGACCGGAAAGGAGACGCTGCTCGATCTGTACTGCGGGACGGGCACCATCGGGCTGTCCATGGCGGCGCAGGCGGGACAGGTCATCGGTGTGGAGGTGGTCGCGCAGGCGGTGGAGGACGCCCGCCGCAATGCGCAGGACAACGGCATCCCAAATGCGCGGTTTTTGTGCGCCGACGCGGCGCAGGCGGCCGCCGACCTCGAGCGGGAGGGGGTGCGCCCTGATGTGGTGGTGGTCGATCCGCCGCGCAAGGGGTGCGACGAGGCGCTGCTGCGCACCGTTGCGCAGATGGGGCCGCAGCGCATCGTCTACGTTTCCTGTGATCCCGCCACCCTGGCGCGCGATGCACGGCGGCTGGAACCGCTCGGCTACGGCACACAGTATGCCGTTCCCGTGGATATGTTTCCCCGCACGGCGCACGTTGAGTGCGTAGTATTGATGTCAAGGGTTGAGAAGTAGCTCTACTAAAAATACTGATAAATAAAGGGTTTCCAGACATTAGGTTTTTCTCACGGTTACTTTGCCGGAAGAAATAATGTCAGAAAACCCTTATTTTTATTGTTTGCGGTAACATATCAACTGCCTTGAAAGTGATAGGGTTGAGTTGATAGGTTATACATTCCAGAGAGAGATTGGATATGTTCCCGTATACCGATAGTGCCAAAAGCGAAGTGGATATGTTTCCGAGAACGGACGTACTCAAATGACATTCATTCTGTCCTCTCCAGCCATGTGGAGTGCGTAGTATTGATGTCAAAAGTCAAAGAATAAGATAGCGAAAAAGTGTAGAAAACAAGGGATTTCCGGGAGTCGGAGCTTGTCAGAGGACAGGTTCCGGTTCCCGGATTTTTTCGTTTTATGGGTAAGTGGAAACTGGTCTATTGTGAAAAATGGTGGAGAGTTGAGTGGTTGATTTTGATATTGGGGGTATTGAGTTGACAGGTTGGGTAAATGGTATGTGGAGTTGACAGGATTGACATTTGAAGACAAATAAGGGAAACGGCATCCTGAATGGATATGAGGCTCTGTTTGTACGAAGATGTTTTCAGAAATGTATAGGTAGTCATTGGCATACTCTCTTACTGGCTTGCGTACCATAAATTGATACAATGCACCCAAATTGCGTGAATGGGTGCATTTCAAATTTACCTATAGATAAAAGGTTAGAAGCATTGGAAAGACATAATAAAAATGGAGGAATTTAATGCTGCTTCGTGTTCTGTTGCAGGGATCGCAGACAGTATTTTGGAAAATCTGATAGACTGTCTGAAAATCCGGCAATAGATCAGTAAGCAATTATTCTTTCCCGAAAAAATTATCCCCTGCCCGTGTGAGCAGGGGATTTTCTATCTTACTTGCGGGCACCGCAAATGGAGCAGTACTGGTAGTCGTTGACTGTGACCGTCTGGGCGGGAACATCTATAACGGTCTGGGAATCTACAACCTTGTAGGTGTAGTTCTCGCAGTCGTCCCAAAAGTCAGCCATGATATGCGTTCCAACATCATGTGCGTTGTCGAACTGTGCGCCGCAGTTGTTGCAGACATACTTCTTAACTTCCACAACGTGGGACTGTTCAGGAATCGTCTCAGTGTGTGTTGCCCATACCCAGTTGTGGTTGCAGACAGGCTCAGACGGCTGAGTTTCGGCAGGCTCGCTCGGCTCTGGCGTAGGCGTACCGGTATCAGCGGGCTGCGTAGGAGCAGGCGTGGAAGTGGAGCCAGAGTTTCCCGTGGAAGGCTTGCTTGAAGAACCGGAGTTGCCGGAACTGGTGGACGGCTGACTGGACTGGGAAGCACTGCTACTAGAGCTGCTGTTCTGGTTTTTGTTTGCAGAAGAAGTTGTCTTAGAAGCAGAACTGCCGGAATTACTGTTGTTCGTTTCTTTTTTGCTGTCGGCTGTTTTGCTTGTTTCTTCTGTCTCGTCTTTCTTTTTGTCGGCTGTTTCGGACTCCTTTTCTTTTTCCGATTCTTCCTTTTTGGAATCGTCTTCTTTGTCTTTCGCAGATACGGTTGTTTCTGCCTTTGTTTCTGAACTGCTTTCTGTTGTTTTGTCATTTCCGCCGCAGGCAGTCAGCAGGCAGGCTGACAGGCATAGGGCGAAAAGTATACTGACTATTTTCTTCTTCATGGTATCATTCCTTTCCTATTGTTGATTATAGTCATTTCATATAGAAGAAGCAATAGCTAATTAATCATACATATTATAGACAAATATTTGTTAATGTTCAAGCCCTCATTTGGAAACCATAATAAATATGAAAATGGTTTACAGAAAGGGGGGCGTGTCGTGATTTCATATGCGCCACTATGGGAAACAATGAAGAAACGCGGCGTAACCACATACGCCCTTATCAATAAGCATGGTGTCAGCCTTTATACGGTGACAATGCTGAAAAGGAATCAAAGTATTACCATGAATAGGAAGTTATGATGATTTTGCCATTCAGTCCGAAATAAAAAAGGGGGATAGCAATCTGCCCAATAAAGATGGCGGCGACAAAACGCTGAATGTAACCGGCAATAACGGTGACGTCGATATTGCATTCGTAAAGGCATAATGTTATGTACGAATATGCGGCGGCTTGAAATGATCATGTCAAGCCGCCGGTTTCTTTTTTGAAAACGAGAATACGGGGGTATCGCCGTGGCGTTTTCACCGAGAAAATGCCCGGTACGGGATATTCCGGCAATGGAGGTACAAGGTACGCGGCGAGCACGGCAATGCCTATGAATGGTGGGATGCAAAAAGATCTCGCCAAATCGGATAGAATATGATATAATAACTCGACTTCCCGCTTTGATCGGAAGTCCTCAAAAATTACTTTGTTTGTCAAAATAAGTTTTTTGACTGTACAGGGGGAAGAAAAATGAGCACATATCGTATCGTGACCGACGCGACACAGGATTTGCCGCATGCCGTTGTCGAGGAACTCGGCGTCACGGTGGTCCCGATGGATTTTGATTTGGATGGGCAGAGCTACCGTCATTATGCGGATGAGCGGGAACTGTCCGTGGAGGCGTTTTATGAAAAGCTGCGTGCTGGTGCGCCGGCGGTGACCTCGCAAATAAATCCCGTGGTATATGAAGAGGTTTTGGAGCCCATACTGAGCGAGGGGCAGGATGTTTTGTATATCGCGTTTTCATCCGGTCTGAGCGGCACGGTGAACAATGCCCGCATGGCGGTGCAGACGCTTGGTGAACGGTACCCGGAACGGAAAATCGTGGTGATCGATTCGCTGTGTGCGTCGATCGGGGAAGGGCTGCTTGTGTATCACGCGGCCCGCAAGCAGCAGGAAGGCATGTCCTTTGAGGCGTTATGCGCCTGGGTGGAGGAGCACAAGGGCCGCGTGGCGCACTGGTTCACGGTGGACGATCTCAACCACCTCAAGCGCGGCGGCCGGCTTTCCGCAGTGGAGGCCATTGTGGGCACCGCGCTGAACATTAAGCCGGTGCTCAGCGTGGACGCAGAGGGCCGGCTGGAGGTCAAGGCCAAGGTGCGGGGCAGCCGCAAGGCGCTCGAGCACGTGGTGGGCCGCCTGAAGGAAGCGGGCGAGGCCCATAAGGGCCAGCCCGTCATCATCGGGCACGCCGATAATATGGCCGATGCGCAGATACTGGCCGACATGGTCAGGGAAACCGGCCTGGTTGGTGAGGTGCTGTTCGCCAAGATAGGACCGATCATCGGCACCCACACGGGAGCCGGCATGACGGCACTGACCTTTTTGCAGTGAGATAATACGCGATACAGGCCCCCGGGATTCGTCCGTTCGGCGACGCCCGGGGGCTGCCTTGTTCGGGGAAGAAATGCGGGCGATCGTGTATTTTTCCAAAAGCAGTGGGGACGTCTGCCCATTTATTAGCTGTCCTGTTTCGCACAAAACGCTGTTTGTAAATTAAATTTTAAATTCTGTGATTCGCCTTGCAATCCCGGTTCTAAAGGCTTAAACTTACCAGTACGTTGCTTTAAGCGAACCCGGTCCGGCTTCGCTCCTGCCCACCGTATCGCTTCCCCGGCCCGCGCGATGAAAACCAAAGGAGAGATGGCTTCCCATGCTCAAGCTCGTTAAATATCTCAAATCCTCCCTGCTTCCCATTTTGATCATCATCGGCCTGCTGGTAGGGCAGGCGGCGTGCGATCTCGCGCTGCCGCAGTACACCTCCGATATCGTCAACGTTGGGATCCAGCAGGGCGGCATTGTGGACGCGGCGCCCGAGGTCATACGCGCCAGCGAATTGGAGAAGCTGTTTCTTTTCATGACACAGCCGCAGCAGGACGAGGTGCTGCAGTCCTATAAAAAGCTCGAAAAGGGCAGTCTGTCGGACGCCGACTACACCGACTATGTAAAACAATATCCGGCCCTTGCCAACCAGGCGCTGTATGTGCGCACGGCCAGGGACGAGGCGGTCATCGACCGGCTGGGCCAGCTGTTCCGTATCCCGATGCTGGTGGTTTCGGGATTCTCGGGCGATAACGAGGAGATGCAGGAAATCGCCGGGCAAATGATGAGCGGCTTCACCGCCTCAACCGGTCAGCCGGCCGGGGATGTGTTTGAGGCGTTGGCCATGCTGCCGGATGAGCAGCGCAAGGCCATGATCGACGGGATTCACGAGCAGCTCGGCGAGATGCCGGACAGCATTCTGGAACAGAGCGCCGTCGTCTATGTAAAAGCAGAATACGAGGCCATCGGCATGGACACCGCCCGGATTCAGAACACCTATGTGCTGGTGACGGGTGCCAAGATGCTGGGCATTGCGCTGCTCAGCATGCTGGCGACGGTGGCGGTGGGATTCATCGCCTCCCGGGTGGCGGCCGCCCTGGGCAAAGAGCTGCGCGGACGCGTGTTCCGCAAGGTGGTGTCCTTCTCGGGGGCGGAAATGGATGCGTTTTCCACGGCCTCCCTCATCACCCGCAGCACCAACGATATCCAGCAGGTGCAGATGCTTTTCGTCATGCTGCTGCGCATTGTGTTTTACGCGCCTATCCTCGGCATCGGCGGTGTTATCAAGGTGCTGGGAACCAACACCTCGATGGCCTGGATCATCGCGGTGGCGGTTATGGCGGTGCTGACGCTGGTCATTGTGCTGTTTGCCGTGGCCATGCCGCGTTTTAAGATCATGCAGAAGCTGGTGGACAGGGTGAACCTGGTCACGCGGGAAATTCTCACCGGTCTGCCGGTCATCCGGGCGTTCAGTACCCAGAAGCACGAGGAACAGCGCTTCGATACCGCCAACAAGGATTTGACCCGCACCAATTTGTTCGTCAACCGCGTCATGACCTTTATGATGCCGACCATGATGCTTATCATGAACGGCATCACGGTGCTCATCATGTGGAACGGCGCCCACGGCGTGGACGCGGGCAATATGCAGGTCGGCGATCTGATGGCCTTTATGCAGTATACCATGCAGATTGTCATGTCCTTCCTGATGATCTCGATGTTTTCCATTATGCTGCCCCGGGCCTCGGTTTCGGCGGGCCGCATTGAAGAGGTGCTGCAGACCCAGCCGGTCATTCGCGACCCCGAGACGGTTCAGCCCTTCGACGAAACGAAAAAGGGCGTGGTGGAGTTCCGCGGCGTCTCCTTCCGGTATCCCGGTGCACAGGAGAATGTGCTCGAGGATATCACCTTCACCGCCAGGCCCGGCGAAACGACGGCCTTTATCGGCAGCACCGGCAGCGGCAAATCCACGCTGGTTAATTTGATCCCGCGCTTTTACGACGTCACGCAGGGCGAGCTGCTGGTGGACGGCGCGGACGTGCGCAAGGTTCCTCAGCAGGAGCTGCGCGCCAAAATCGGTTATGTGCCGCAGAAGGGCGTGCTGTTCTCCGGCACGGTGGAGAGCAACCTGAAGTACGGCAACCGGGAGCTGTCCGACGACGAGATGAAAAAAGCGGCCGCCATTGCGCAGGCCACCGATTTCATCGAGGCCAAGCCGGACGCCTATGACGAGGAAATCTCCCAGGGCGGCACCAACGTTTCGGGCGGGCAGAAGCAGCGGCTGTCCATCGCGCGGGCGATTGCCGTCCGCCCGGAAATCTATATTTTTGACGACAGCTTTTCCGCTTTGGATTACAAGACGGACGTGGCGCTGCGCAAGGCGCTGAAGGCCGAGACGAGCGAGAGCACCGTGCTCATCGTGGCGCAGCGGATCAGCACCATCCTGCATGCGGAACAGATTCTGGTACTGGACGAGGGCAAGATCGTGGGCCGCGGCACCCATCAGGAGCTGCTCAAGACCTGCGACGTGTATAAGCAGATTGCGCTGTCACAACTTTCAAAGGAGGAGCTGGACAATGAGTGAACCAACCAGAAACGGCCGGCCGCGCCGCGGGCCCATGGGCGGTCACGGGCCGATGGGCGGCATGGCGATGGCCGGCGAGAAGGCCAAGGATTTCAAGGGCTCCTTCAAAAAGCTGCTGAACTATCTCGGACGGTATAAAATCGCCATTGTCGCCGTGATGCTCTTTGCGGCGGCGAGCGCGACCTTTTCGGTCATCGGCCCGAAAATACTGGGCAATGCCATCACCGAAATCATGAATGGCCTGGTTTCCAAGATCACCGGAGCGGCGGGCGGCGGTATCGATTTTGACCGGGTCGGCGAGATCCTTCTCTTTATGCTCGGCCTGTACGTGGTAAGCGCGGCGTTTTCCTTCATCCAGGGCATCATTATGACCGGCGTGTCGCAGAAGGTCGCCTACAACATGCGCCGGGCGCTCTCCGAAAAAATCGGGCGCCTGCCGATGAAGTATTTCGATTCGCGCACGCACGGTGAGGTGCTTTCCCGTGTGACCAACGATGTGGACACCCTCAGCCAGAGTCTGAACCAGAGTCTGACCCAGGTCATCACCGCCGCCACCACCATCGTCGGCGTGCTCATCATGATGCTGACCATCAGCTGGCTGATGACCCTCATCACCTTTGTCATCCTGCCGATTTCGTTGGGGCTTATCGGCTTTATCATGAAAAAGTCGCAGAAATATTTCCAGGCCCAGCAGGAATACCTCGGCCACATCAACGGGCAGGTTGAGGAGGTGTACGGCGGCCACAGCATCGTCAAGGCGTTCAACAACGAGGAAAATGTCGTGGCGACCTTTCACGACACCAATGACACGCTGTATAAATCGGCCTGGAAATCGCAGTTTCTTTCCGGCTTGATGATGCCCATCATGACCTTTGTGGGCAATCTCGGCTATGTTGCGGTTTCCATTGTGGGCGGCTGGCTGGCCATCCGGAAGGTCATTGAGGTGGGCGACATCGTCTCCTTCAGCCAGTATATCCGCAACTTCACCCAGCCGCTGACTCAGGTGGCGCAGGTGGGCAACATGCTGCAGTCCACCATGGCGGCGGCCGAGCGGGTCTTCGAATTTCTCGGTGAGGAGGAAGAGGATCAGACGGTGGAAAATCCCGTCTCGCTCGATGGCCTGGAGGGCAGCGTGCAGTTCGCGCACGTGCACTTCGGCTATAACCCGGATAAGATCATCATCAACGATTTCTGTGCGCAGGTGCGTCCCGGGCAGAAGGTGGCCATCGTCGGTCCCACCGGCGCGGGCAAAACCACCATGGTCAAGCTGCTCATGCGCTTTTACGATGTCAATGACGGCGCCATTCTGGTGGACGGCTACGATGTGCGGCAGTTTAACCGCAGCGAGCTGCGCGAGATGTTCGGCATGGTGCTGCAGGACACCTGGCTGTTCAATGGGACCATCATGGAAAATATCCGGTACGGCCGGCTGGATGCCACCGACGAGGAGGTGATGGCGGCGGCCAAGGCGGCATATGTGCACCATTTTGTGCAGACGCTGCCCGATGGCTACAACATGGTGCTCAATGAGGAGGCCAGCAACGTCTCACAGGGCCAGAAGCAGCTGCTGACCATTGCCCGCGCCATTCTCGCCGATCCGAAAATCCTGATTCTGGACGAGGCGACCAGCTCGGTCGATACCCGTACCGAGGTGCGCATTCAGCAGGCGATGGATAACCTGATGCGCGGCCGCACGAGCTTTATTATTGCGCATCGGCTGTCCACCATCCGCGATGCGGATCTCATCCTGGTGATGAAGGACGGCGATATTGTGGAGCAGGGAACCCATGACGAGCTGCTCGCCGCTGGCGGTTTTACGCCTCGCTGTACAATGCGCAGTTTGAACAGAAGGAAGCGGGCTGAGCCCGCCGTACCACAAAAAACCGGCCGCGGAATGCGGCCGGTTTTTTGCAGCATGTATGCCTGTATATCAGACGTAGGAGCGTTCATCCTGATGCGCGGCAAAGGCCGGGAAGGTGATGATCTGCTCCTCCTCGTCCACAATGGAAATCGGGATTTCCGGTAAAAGCCCCTTGAGCGTTTCAATAAAGGGACTGCTCTCCGACGAGGGAGAAGAACCGCCGACAATATGCGCGGCATTGGTCTGGCGGGCGTGCACGGCGATGGTCAGCAGCGGGCTGTCATTAAACAGCACGGTCATTTCCGCACCCAGCCGCCCGGCGATGTTGTACAACGTCTGCAGGACTTCCGCCGTTTTAGGGGAAACCAGTCCCGGCTTGAGGACGGTGACGACCTTCACGGGCATGTTATACTTTTTGGCGATGGCGTCGCCCGCAAGAATCAGCCGGCGGCAGCTTGGCTGATCGGTCACGCATACCAGCACGTTTGCCGGAATTGTCGGGTTTTCGGTCTGCAAGTGTTTGCGCCTCCTTTCCTTGTTCGGTACAAACATATGATACACCAGGCTTGTGTAATAACCATAAACAAAAGATGTACAACTTCTTAATTTTCTACAACAATATAGCGGGAGATTGGTAAATGGCCCTTGACTTTCTTCCGGGATATGGTATGCTATATAACATAGTTGAAAAAATCATATAATTCAACTATGAATACAGGGTGTTTTTTAAACGCGGTTTGGAGGAGTTACAATGCAGACGAACGAAATCAAAAGACGCGGCACCGCCGCACCGGTATTCATGCAGATGGTGCTCATTGCACTCTTTGCGGCGCTGTCCTTTGTAGCGGTTATGCTCATTCATATCCCCTATCCGGCGCCGGTGGGGCAGCCGTTCATTCATTTCGGCAATATGGTTACGATCCTGGCGGCGCTGCTTATCGGCGGCTGGCAGGGCGGGCTGTCCGGTTCGATCGGCATGGGGCTTTATGATATTATAAGCGGCTATGGCTTAGGGACGATCAAAACCGTGATTCTGAAGTTTGGCATCGGCCTGTTCACGGGCCTGTTTGCCCGGCTGGGCAGGCGGCGGCCGCAGGCGAATCCCCGTGTCGGCATTGCGGCGGCGGGCGGCGTTTCGATCGCCCTTGGGGTGTTTATTTTGGCGGGCAAGCTGCTCGGCTGGTCCGTTTTCAAGGACGCGGCGGATATGGCGTATATCTTTTTGTTCATCATCGGTGCGCTGCTTGTGGTGCTGGCGATCGCGGCGTTTAAGACGGATAAGCTGACCAACGAGACGCTGTTCGCTGCAATCGGCGCGGTGGCGGGCATCGCGTTCAATGTGGTGGGCGAGTTCGTGGGCGGTACCGTCATGAAGATGATCGCGGGCTTTGAACTGCCCGCGGCAATGCTGGCCTCCTTTATGAGCCTGCCGGCTACCTTTATCAACGGGGCCGCCTCCATTGTGGGGGCGCTGGTGCTGTATGTCCCGCTCAAGGAGGCCCTGCGGCATGCGCATTTTGGAAATTTGATCCACGCCTAAGAAAATCCAGGAAGACACGCGAAAAGGCCGGACGATCCAGAAGGATCGCCCGGCCTTTCAGAGTGTCAAAAAACTTTTTAGCGAATAGCCATATGCACAAATACAGAATTCTTATGCGTCGCATCGGGGAACCCCCGGCGAGGGTTCCCCGCCGTAAAACGTCCCACTGGGACGTTTTACGCCCCTCCTGCGCTCTTTGAAGGGGAAAATTTCGTCCTCTGCGGAGGACGACAGGGGCGATTCCTCTTGTGGTGCCCAAAACTGGCGGGCACAGCTATCGCTGCTGCCAGTTTTGACCACGGCGCCAGCCCCTGCTCGCTGTTTCCCGCACCGCGGGCGCTCGCAGGCGCTGCCCCTTGACCCCACCGCCTTTTGAAAAATGGCGGAATGCATTCGCTTGACGCGAATGCGAAAACTTTTTGTGTATTATTTTTTGCGAATGGACTTTTTCGACAGACTGGAAGGCCGGACGATCCAGAAGGATCGCCCGGCCTTTTTGTCTCCGGTTCAAGGGCCTTTTATTAAGTTTCTATAGACTGTGGTGTGAACGACTTCCACACTGTTAACCCTTTGGTATATACCAGATAACGAATCGAGACTTCTGCTGCGGTCCCGGTTTTTTTATAATAAAGACAGCAAAAGAAAAAGGCGGTGAAGGCATTTGAAAAGGCTGGTATGGATTTCGGCCGTCCTTTGTTTCCTGTTTTGTCTGGCCGGCTGCCGCACGGCGCCGGCAGCGGGCAGCGTTTCCGGTGCGCCGGAAGGTTCACAGCCGGCATCCGAAGGAGACAATTCCATGCAGGAAAGCGAGAAGGGGAACGGCCCCTATACGGTGGATACCAGAATTGCCGACGTCATGAGCGACCCGGTGTTCGGGGATTATGGCCGGCTGATCTTTCCGGTGGACAGCGGCTACTACAGCGGCGATACGCTGGGGGAGCTGCGGCTGACCTGGTACAACCACATCGATCCGGACAAGACGGTGGAGATTGCCAATTACCTGCGGAACCATGCGGAGGCGGGGGATACCGTATTTTACGATATTTACACCCAGGAGGAAAAAGCGGCGGATCCGGATAAGGAGGACACCGGGCTTTTCTTCTTCAAGGGCAATCCGGGCGCCAAATTCGCCGTGTGCAACGCCGGCGGCGGCTTCGCCTATGTGGGCGCCATGCAGGACAGCTTTCCCCACGCGCTGGAGCTTTCCAAACGCGGATATAACGCCTTTGCCCTGATCTACCGCCCCGGCGCGCAGACCGCCTGCGAGGATCTGGCCCGAGCCATCCGCTTCATCTTTGAACACGCCGCAGAGCTGGAGGTGGATACCGCAAGCTACTCCCTCTGGGGCGGTTCCGCAGGCGGAAGGATGGCGGCATGGCTTGGTTCCTACGGCCCGGCCGCATACGGGGGCGGCGACCTGCCCCGGCCCGGCGCCGTGATTATGCAGTATACCGGCCATGCGGACTACACCGAGGATGATCCGCCCACCTTTGCCTGTGTGGGGGAGAGCGATGGGATTGCCAGCTGGCGTACCATGGAACGGCGTATCCAGGCGCTGCGCGATTTGGGCATTCCCACCGCGTTTCATCACTACCCGGGGCTGCCTCACGGCTTCGGGCTGGGCACCGGGACGGTGGCAGAAGGCTGGCTGGATGAGGCGGTTGCCTTTTGGGAGGCACAGATGTGAAGCAAAATCGAAAGGGAAAGGGAGCCTTTTTATGAACAACTTTATTTTTCAGAACGATACAAAGGTATATTTTGGAAAGGGGTGCGTCAAGGAATACCTTTCCAGCCTGATGAGCCGGTACGGCGATACGGTGATGCTGGCCTATGGGGGCGGCTCCATAAAACGCAACGGCATCTACAGCGAGGTGGCGGAGATCCTTCAGAAAGCCGGGAAAACCGTGGTGGAGTTTCCGGGCATCATGGCTAATCCCACCTATAAAAAGGTACTGGAGGGCGCCGCGCTCGCCAAAGAAATCCGCGCCGATATCCTCCTAGGCATCGGCGGCGGCAGCGTGATGGACTGCTGCAAGGCGATCTCCCTGGCCGCCCGGTATGAGGGGGACATTTGGGAGGATTTCTGGGCACGTCCCGGCGTCATCGAGACGGAGCCGCTGCCTCTGGGGGTTATCGTCACGGTGGCGGGCACCGGCAGCGAATGCAACGGCGGTGCGGTCATCACCCATGAGGAGAAAAAAGTCAAGACCGGCCGGGATTACCCCAAGCTCAATCCCAAATTTGCACTGATGGATCCCACCTATACCTACAGCGTACCGGAAAAGCAGATGGTATCCGGCGGGTTCGACATACTCAGCCACATCATGGAAACCTATTTCAGCGAGCCGAACGAGGACAATGTCTCCGACGATATCATGGAAGCGCTGATGAAAAGCGTCATCCGCAATCTGCGGGCCGCCATCCGCGATCCGGAGGATTACACCGCCCGGAGCAACCTGATGTGGGACTCCACCATGGCGGAAAACCGCATCATCAAGATGGGCAAGAAATGCGACTTCGAGTGCCACAATATGGAGCACCAGCTGGGGGCTTACACCGACTGCAACCATGGCTGCGGGCTGGCGGTGCTGCACCCGGTTTATTACCGGCACATTTACCGGGACGGGCTGCCCAAGTTCGTCCGGTTTGCCCGGAACGTCTGGGGCATTGCCGGGGTCGGCAGAAGCGACGAGGAGCTGGCGTTGGCCGGCATCGACGCCCTGGCGGCCTTCATAAAGGAAATCGGCCTGCCCACGTCCCTGAAGGAACTGGGCGTGACCGATAAAGGGCAGCTTAAAGAGATCGCCGATTCCTGCGGCATCTCGGCGGGCAGCTACCGGAAAATGACCCACGAAGAAATCCGGGAAATCTTTAACGAGTGCTTTGCGTGAAAGGAGCCGTCAGCATGAAAAAATTCGCCGCCCTTTTCATGAGCGTTGTACTGATGTGCGGCCTTGCCGCCTGCGGCAGCCGGGAAGCGGCGCCATCCCAGCCAGCGGGTCAGACGGGCACCACGGCCTCCTCCGCTTCGGAGACGCCGTCCGCCACCGCGGAAACCTCTGCGGCGACGCAGGAGACTTCGTCCGCCAGCACGCGGACCCCGGGCAGCAGCCGGCAGACCGGCGCGGCGGGCACGACAAGCCGCAGGACGAGTGCCCCCGCGGCCTCTGCGAGTACCTCGTCCAATCCGCCCGCCTCGGAGGCGGCGACCACTTCGTCCACGGCCGCCGAGCCGGAAACGACGGCGACGAGCACCGTACAGACGCAGCCCACCGCCCGCCCGTCGGACAGCAAGACGCTGGTCGTGTACTTTTCCTGGTCGTCTGCGGGAAATACCGAAAGGATGGCAAACTATATCCGGGATGCCATCGGCGCCGAACTGTATGAGATACAGCCCGCGCAGGCTTATCCGACCGATTACACGGCGTGCACGGAGGTGGCGCTGGAAGAACGGGACAGCAATGCCCGCCCCGCTATCTTAAATCCCCCCGCTTCGCTCGAACAGTATGACCGCCTGTTTATCGGCTTTCCCATCTGGTGGCATACGGCGCCGATGATTATCGGGACTTTTCTGGAAAGCTATGACTTGACGGGTATGGACATCTATCCGTTTACCCAATCCGCCTCCATGGATGATGGGCAGTTCCGTAATGCGATGGACTTTGTCCGGGACTGCGCCCCCAATGCCTCCGTCCACGACGGCCTGTTTGAACGGCCGGCCGACACAGCGGCCATCGACGCGTATTTGTCCGGCAACGGATTTTAAAAGTATAAAGAAAGAGAAAGGTGATTTTGATGAAAAAGCTTACCGCGCTGTTCATGGGACTTGTGATGGTATGCGGCCTTGCGGCCTGCAATGGCGAAACCCCATCCGGTTCGTCCGGCACCCCGGCGCCCGCGTCAAGCAGCGCCTCCACGCAGGGGGCAGAAGCCGAAACCGGCAAAACCCTGGTGGCCTATTTTTCCGCCACCGGCAACACGGAGGAAGCGGCAAACCATATTGCGGCGATCACCGGCGGCGATCTGTTCGAGCTGGTACCCGCCGACCCCTACACCAGCGAGGATTTGAACTATGGCAATGCGGACAGCCGGGTTTCGCAGGAGCATGAAAATGAGGACCTGCGGAATGTGGAGCTGACGGCGGACACGGTGGACAACTGGGCGGAATACGACACGGTGTTCATCGGCTATCCGATTTGGTGGGGGATTGCCGCCTGGCCGGTGGACGATTTCATCGAAGCCAACGACTTCACCGGCAAGACCGTGATCCCGTTCTGCACCTCGGCAAGCTCCGGTCTGGGCGAAAGCGGCGAGCTGCTGGCGGAAATGGCCGGTACCGGAAACTGGCTGGAGGGCCATCGGTTCCGCTCGAGCGTCAGCGAAGAGGACGTGCGGGAATGGCTGGAGGGCCTGAATCTGTAAACAAAACCGCGGAAAGGAGACAACCCGGATGAAACGGATATGGCCTGTTTTTCTGGCTTTGGCGCTGGCGATCAGCCTCGCCGCATGCAACAGCGAAAGGACGGCCTCCTCCAACGCACCGGCCCCTTCGCCCTCTTCGGCGGCTGACCAAACCGGCGGCTCGGAGGGCTCGCCCGCCGAAGGAACCGGTTCCGGCATCCTCATTGCCTATTTCACCATGCCGGAGGATGTGGATACCAGCGGTGTGGACGCCATCGCCGGGGCCAGTATTGTGGTCCGCGACGGGCAGGCTATGGGCAATGTGGAATATATGGCCGCCATCATACAGGAGACGGTGGGCGGCGACCTGTTCCGGATTGAAACGGTACAGCCGTACCCCCTGGATCACGATCCGCTGGTGGATCAGGCGGCGGAGGAGCAGGACGAAGATGTCCGCCCTGCGCTTGCCACCCATATAGAGAATCTGGACCGGTACGATACCGTGCTGCTGGGGTATCCCAACTGGTGGGGCGATATGCCCCAGGCGCTGTATACCTTCCTGGGGGAATACGATTTCTCCGGTAAAACCATTATCCCCTTCTGTCCCCACGGCGGCAGCGGCTTCTCCCGGACCGAAAGCACCATTGCCGCGCTGCAGCCGGGAGCGACGGTCAGCGAGAACGGTCTGACCATTTCCCGCAACGATGTGGCGGACAGTGCGGAAGAGATAGCCGCCTGGGTGGAAAGCCTGGGCTTATAAGGGAAAAGAGGCGTTTCTCTTGAAAAGAGCTCGTACCATTTTGCTGCTGCTGGCGCTGCTAGGCAGTCTGGCCGCCTGCAGCCGCGCCCCGGGGACCTCCTCCCGGGCGGAGGGGGTCTCCGGAGGGGAGGACAGCGCCGTGCAGTCAAACCGATCCCCCATTTTGATCGCCTATGCCCCTCAGGAGGACGGTGACGCCATTACACGGGCAGCCGCTTTGCTCCAGGAGACGCTTGGCGGTGACCGGATGGTGCTGGAAGACGGGAAGGCGGAAGATCTCTCCTCCTATGAATTCGTCCTGCTGGGCTTTGCGGCGGAACACAACGTCCTGCCTGACATGGTGCAGGCGTTCCTGGAGGCCGGCGATTTGGGCGCCCGGACGATTTATCCCTTTGTCACCGGCGAAGGGAATGATGCGGCGGCCATCTTCTCCGCCATTTCGCAGCGGCAGCCCGGCGCGCTGCTGGGGGACAGTGCCCTGCTTTTCTCCGGGGACACGGCGGAAGGGACCATTATCGAGTGGGCGGAAAGCCTGGGGCTTACCGACGAGGCCTTTGTCCCGGAAAGCGGGGACGGCAATACGGTGGCCACGGCGGCCGTGACACCGCATGAGCAGCAGGTATTGTATCTCTGGGAGGAGGGCCGTGCGCCCGCCGCCACGGCATATACCGTCAACGACGGCGGTTACTCTGACGACCCGGATTTCCGGCCTTATCTCACCAGCTTCCCGGTGCCGGAGGGCACGCCGATTAAGGGGGCGGTGCTCATCTGTCCCGGCGGCGCGTTCCAGTTCCGCAGCGACCAGCCGGAAGGCGTGGATGTGGCCGAAGCGTTAAGCGCGCGGGGATATCAGAGCTTTGTGGTGGATTACCGGCTGCGCCCCTACACCCAGCAGGAGGGGGCGCTGGATCTGGCGCGGGCGGTGCGGTTTGTGCGCGCCCATGCCGAAGAATACGGCATCGATCCGGCGGATATCGCCGTGATGGGCTTTTCTGCGGGCGGCATTTTGAGCGGTGAGATGCTTCTGCACTTCGACGGGCAGGTCAACGGCACGGCGCTGGATCCGGACTATCGGCCGGATGCACTGGACGCTATCTCGGCCGACGCGGCGGCCTGCGGCATGATCTATGCCTTCTATGGGCGCCTCAGCGTGGGAACCACCGACGTGGAGCTGCTGCGCTCCGGCGGCCTGCCGCCTACCTTTTACTGCTATGGCACCCGCGACCCGTTTTACCGCCAGTTTTTGGCCAACGCGGACGCGGCGGAGCAAGCGGGCGTGGCCGTGGAGCGGCTTCAGTTGGACGATATGCCCCACGGATTCGGCGCACAGGGAGGGTGGATTCCCGCCTACGATTCGTGGCTGACGCGGATCTTCTCCGGCAACTGAACAGGAGCGGGCGCAGGGCAGCCTCTGTCTTTGGAACCACTTACCCGAAAAGATTATGATTGGCAACGGAGGCACGAGATGCTACAATACCTGTATGAGCGGGCAATGCAGAGCGCCGCTCTCTTTGGCCCCGTTTCCATATTACAATATTTTTACAGGAGTGAGCAGTCATGCGCAAAAATTTCGGAACGAAATCCTGGTTTTACCCCCTGCCGGTTCTGATTATCGGCACCTACAGCGAAGACGGCACGGCCGACGCCATGAACGCCGCCTGGGGCGGCCTGTACGACGCCGACAAGGTGGTGCTCTGCCTGAGCGCGGGGCATAAGACCACCGCCAACATCAAGGCCAGAAAAGCCTTCACGGTCAGCTTTGCGGATGCCGCCCATGTGGTGGCGTCGGACTACGTGGGGATGGTTTCCGCCAACAAGGAACCGCACAAGCTGGAAAAGGCCGGCCTGCATGTGACGAAAAGCGAATGGGTGGACGCGCCGCTGATCGATGAACTGCCTGTGGCGCTGGAGTGCCGGCTGATCAAGGTGAACGAGGACGGGAACATCATCGGCCAGATTGTCAACGTCAGCGCCGATGAGAGCGTTTTGGACGCGGAGGGCAGCATCGATCTGGCCAAATTCCGTCCCATCTCCTTTGAACCGGCACACAATGCCTACCATGTGCTGGGCGAAAAGGTGGGCAACGCCTTTAAAGACGGCGCACAACGGCAATAAGAAATACAGGAGGATACACCATGGATAAAGTGACAGCCGGCCGGGATGCCATGAACGGCTTTGCGCCGAAATTTGCGCAGCTTAACGATGATGTGCTGTTTGGAGAAGTCTGGTCGCGGGAGGACAAGCTCTCGGCCCGTGACCGCAGTCTGATCACGGTTTCGGCCCTGATGGCCAGCGGGATTCTGGACAGCTCGCTCCTTCACCACATAGAGCGGGCCAAAGCCAACGGCGTGACCGTGACCGAGATGAGCGAAGCCCTGACCCAGCTTGCCTTCTATGCGGGCTGGCCCAAGGCGTGGGCCGCCCTGCGGATGGCCAAGGAAGTCTATGGAGAAGCGTGATATGTTCACTGTCTGTCATATGCTCGCTTCCCTGGACGGGAAGATCGACGGGGCGTTTTTCAGCGCACCGGAAACGGCGCCCGCATTAAAGGCCTATGGGGAGCTGCGGGGCTTTTACAACTGCCAGGCCACCCTCTATGGTACGACCACCATGCTGGGCGGCTACGCCGACGGAAAAGCCCCGGTACCGGCCTCCGCCGACCATTCGGTTCCCAAGGCGGATTGGGTCAGCGAAGAGGGCCGGGCTTTGGGAAACTTCATCGTTTCGGTTGACCCCGCGGGCGAGCTGGGCTTTTCCTCCGGCGTACTGGAAAAGAAGGGCCGGCCGGCCGCGCATGTGATAGAAGCGTTGACCGGGATGGCGTCCCCCGCGTATCTCGCCTATCTGCGGGAGCGCGGCGTTTCCTATGTCATCGCGGGAGACAGGCGGCTGGACTGCGCCCTGCTGCTGCAAAAGCTGCAAGACCTTTTCGGCATGGACCGGCTGATGATCGCCGGCGGCGGCGTAACCAACTGGTCGTTTTTGCAGGAGGGGCTGATCGACGAGGTGAGCCTGGTCGTCGCCCCGGTGGCGGACGGCGGCACCGCCGCGGTCTCCATCTTTGAGCAGGCGGCGTTCCTGCCGCCTCACGGTCCCGTTGCGTTCACTCTGCGGGAGGCAAAGGTGTTGGACGGAAACGGGCTTTGGCTGCGGTATGATGCCAAAAAGCAGAGAATATAGGCGAAAAGCGGTGGGCGGCTGCCCGCCGCTTTTTTATGCCCTTGCCTGTAGTATTAACCTCTGCGTTCAAACCGCATAACGGATCGAGACTTCTGTAAACCGGTCAAAACCGGTACAATGGGATCAGAATCCAGGGAAGGAAGGTATCCGCTATGCAATATGTAACACTGCATAATGGTGTGAAGATGCCCCAGATCGGCTATGGCGTGTTCCAGGTGGGCCATGAGGAATGTGAACGCTGTGTGCTGGACGCGATCCGCGTGGGGTATCGGGCGATTGATACGGCGCAGTCTTACGGCAATGAAGAAGCGGTCGGCAGCGCGGTCAAAAAATGCGGCGCCCCCCGGCAGGAGCTGTTCCTCACCACCAAGGTGTGGATTTCCAACGCCGGATATGAAAAGGCCAAGGCTTCCATTGATAAATCCCTGCAGAATCTGCAGACCGATTACCTGGATCTGCTGCTTATCCACCAGCCCTTCGGCGATTATTACGGCACCTACCGGGCCATGGAGGAAGCCTACAAGGCCGGAAAGCTCCGGGCCATCGGCGTGTCCAATTTCTACCCCGACCGGCTCATCGACCTGTGCCAGTTCGCGCAGGTTACGCCCGCCGTCAACCAGGTGGAAACCCATGTGTTCCAGCAGCAGAAAACCGCGCATGCCTACATGAAAAAGTACGGGGTGCAGCACGAATCCTGGGGCCCCTTTGCGGAAGGCCGGAAGGATTTCTTCACCAATCCGGTGCTGACGGCAATCGGCGCCCAATACGGCAAATCCGCCGCCCAGACGGCGCTGCGCTTTCTGATCCAGTCCGATGTGGTGGTGATCCCCAAGACCACCCACCGGGAGCGCATGGAACAGAACCTGCAGGTGTTTGACTTTACCCTGCGCGAGGAGGACATGGAGGCAATCCGCCAGCTCGACGAGGGCGAAAGCCTGTTCTTCTCCCATTATGATCCCGCAACGGTGGAAATGCTGACCAATATGGGCAAAACCAGACAGGTCTGATCCCGGAAAAGGGCAGAGACCCCGGCGCGGGCTTCTGCTGCAAATAAAAGCCAAACGGAGTGAACACAAATGAAATCGTTTCTGAAAAAATCGCTTGCTGCAGGGCTTGCCGCCGTGCTGGCCCTGGTTCTCACCGCCTGCGAAAATACCGCGGAGCCGGATGGCGACCAAAGTGCGGTTCTGACTCTGTCCGGCTCCGCAACCTCGCCATCCGCCCAGACGGATGGCGGCCGTATTCTGATCGCGTACTTTACCGCCGCGGAGAACAGCGGCGTGGATGCCGTTGCCTCTGCCAGCTATACCATGATAAACGGGGAGGCGGTGGGACGCCTCCGGGTTGTGGCCGATATGATCCGTGAGAATGTGGGCGGGGACCTGTTTTCCATCCATACCGCCGTGGTATATCCCGCCGACGGCGGAGAGCTCATCGACTATGCCGCCCAGGAACAGGACGAAAATGCCCGCCCGGCGCTGACCTCCCACATCGAAAATCCGGAACAGTACGACACCATTTTCATCGGGTATCCCAACTGGTGGGCCGATCTCCCGATGGCGGTGTACAGCTTCTTTGACGAGTACGATTTTTCCGGCAAGACCCTCATCCCCTTTAATGTCCATAACGGCAGCCGGTTCTCCCGCACCATCCAGACGATTCAGGAGCTGGAACCGCAGGCCACGGTCGTGGAGAATGGCTTTACCGTCAGTGAGCGGACGGTGGCGGATGCCGCCGGCGACGTGGCCGCCTGGCTGGATGAGATCGGCTATTGAGCGAAGGGGAGATCGGCGTGAAAACGAAAAGCATGGCGCCGGCTGCCCTGCTGTGCAGCCTGCTGCTCTGCCTGTCCGGCTGTACCGGAGCTTCCGGCCCCCCTGCGGCAGAAAATGCTTCCCTGCCGCCGGCAGCAGGCACCGCCCCGTCCGCCGGCCGGACGCCGGACACACCGTCCGATGTACCCGCCCGGACCGGCCTCATAGCGGAACAGATCCTGGAAGGGGAGACGGGCGCGATCCATTACAGCTATTATCTGCCGGAAGGATACAGCGCCGATCGGACGTATCCCCTGATGATGGCCATGCCCGGCTATGACCGGATGTGGTTTGGCGAGGATTCCGCCGGCTCGAATCTGGACTGGAACGGATTTCTCTGCTGGACGGAGCTTCCGGAGGATATGATCGTGGTATCCGCTCAGCTCACCGACTGGCAGGAAACCTCGGCACGGCAGGCCATTGAACTGACGGAATATTTTCTGCAACATTTTTCGATCGATACAAGCCGCATTTATGCGGCGGGCTATTCCGCCGGCGGCGAAACCATGTCCCGGGCCGTTTCCATGCGGCCCGATTTATACGCCGCCTATCTCCACGGCGCTTCCCAATGGGACGGGACATTCGCCCCCATCGCCGAAAACGGGGTGGCGGTGTACATCTTTATGGCGGAGGGGGACGAGTATTACGGCTCCCAGCGGGCCCGTGACGCCTACGACGGTCTGCACGCCGCCTATGTGGAGGCGGGCTGGAGCGAGGAGGCGATCGAAGGGGTGCTGCAAATCCAAACCCCGGACGCGGACTGGTTCGCCCAGCGCGGCATTACGGGCAACTATCACGGCGGCGGCAATGTGGTGTTTGAGGAAACGTCCATACGGAATTGGATCATCTCCCACAGCCGGTAACGGAGAAAAACGCGCCATGAAGCAGCCCGCACAAGGCGTGCTGTCCCTCCGACGCCCTTACCCGCTTCCATTTTAAACTAGGGACCCGTATTATGCGTAAAGACAGGAGGCAGCCGCCATGAAACCAAAGGCCATCATGAAAATCGTTGTGGATCTGTGCATGACCATTCTGCTGATGCTGCTTATGGCGTTTGAACTGATCGGCAGGACGGCCCATGAGTGGATCGGCGCGGGCATGTTCGTGCTGTTCATCGGCCACCACATACTGAATCGGAACTGGAGCAAGAATCTGTTCCGCGGACGGTATACCCCTTTCCGGGTGCTGCAGGTCCTGGCGGCCGGGCTGGTCCTTTTGACCATGCTGGGTTCCCTCGTCAGCGCCGTGCTTATCTCCCGTGAGGTGTTTGCCTTCCTGCCCATCCGCGGCGGGCGGGGGTTCGGCAGAATGCTGCACATGCTGTCCGCCTACTGGGGGTTTGTGTGCCTGTCCCTGCATCTTGGCATTCACTGGAATACCATGATGGGCGTGGCGGGCAGATGGTGCGGAAAAAGCTCCCGGCTGCGCGGCATCCTCCTGCGGACCGCGGGGCTTGCGATCGCCCTTTACGGCGCGTACGCCTTTGTGCACAGGGAAATTCCGGCGTATCTGTTTTTGCAGACACAGTTTGTCTTTTTCGATTTTGAAGAGCCGATCGTATTCTTTTTCCTGGATTATCTGGCGGCCATGGGGCTGTTCGTATGGATTGGCCATTATCTGGCGAAAATGGTCCGCCGTCTCCAAAAGGGGAAAAAGCAAGAAAGTTCGCATGGAACCCACGGCCCGAACGGGCCGGACGGTACATAATCCCCATAACCGCCTGCAGCTGTACGGCATACGGTTTTATACACCAAAGCGCCCGGGGAAATCCCCGGGCGCTTTGGCGGCAAGGTGAGTTCGCTTTATGTGTTTGAGTTGCCCGCTTTTCTGAAAACCAGAATGCCCCTGGCGGATGGCATGACGGAACAGGAAATAAGTTCATAGCCTTCCTTTTCCATCTGGTTGGCGGCATCTTCTATTTTGCCGGCCATCTCCTTGGCCTTGGGCGAATACTTGATCACCACCGTTTTATACATTGTGTTCACCTCCTGTTCCGGTCAAAGTATGGCTGTCCGCATCATTCGATAACATCTGGTGCCGTAAAAACTGCAGCAGAGCCTGTTCCGGTGGAAACGTCCGGGGATCCAAAGTGTTTTGGCGAAGGGAGATCTGGAATGGGTGCCGTACACATCCTGCGTCGTCTTCGCAAGCTGCCCCCGAATACGGATGGTCCGTTTCCCAACCCGGAAGGGTTCCAAGAGTAAAGATGTATGCCGTGCATTCTTCCATGCTGCCGCTGTAACCGGTGTAATACAGCCGGTCTTGCGCGGACAGCTTTTCCGCATACCGGGCATTTTGCTCACACGGCGCGGCGCTGTTCCGCAACAGCATTATCCCTGTTTATTATAAAAACGGTTTAGTTAAAAATCCGCTACCGTCCGGTTAAGCCTATGTAAAGGGCTTGCTGTATATTTTACATTGTTTTAAGGAAAACCAGCTTGTGCTTTTAACGAGGGCCGGGTTATTGTAAAATCCGAAGCAGGCAATCGCAGAGCCGCGGCGGATATCGAGCGGACCGCCGGACAGCAGACAGGGGAGGAACAGACAATGGGAAACGAATCATCTTGTAAAGAAAAAGCCGTCCGGCTGGTCCGGCGGCTTAAAAGCGACAGACGGCGGGCGGCGGGTATCCTGCTGATAGGACTCGGGGCAGTCCTGGGCGTTGTAGCGAGGGCGGCGGGCGGCTCGCCCTTTCAGGATTTCACGTCCGGTGTCCTGATGGGCCTTTCAGCCGGCATGCTGCTGGTCGGTATCCTGGCGACGCTTTTGTCCGTTCTCAAGGGAAAAGCCTCCGCCAAAGGCGGCCAGGCCGACGATTCGGAATAGCGTTTCAGGAGTGTCGGAGGAAGCAGAGACGATCCTGCCAGCCGTCGGGGGAAAACACCGCCTGAACCGAGAGGAGAGGGCTTATCCCTCTCCTCTCGGGGCTATATCCCGGACAAGCCTGTACTCCTTTTTCAAGGAAAGTAGTGATTTCGAGGAAAATTGAAAAATTCCGTCAATTCGACGAAAATTCCGACAGCTTATCAAAATTTCTCATACTGTCGGCAGTCAATTACACTTGGGCCTCCCTCGGTTTCATCAGGGCTGGCCGCTCCCTTCTACTCACAAGCAAAAGAATAGAGCAGTTGTTTATTGAAAATAACTCAATATGATATAACTCCAATTTCGATTGTGATTCCAAGTAGGAGCCTGATTGCCAGCTTCCAAAATCCTTTTGATAATTTGAAAATCGACCTCTTGATTCAAAAACTCTCGCACAGTTCTCCTTTTGCTAACAGTCTCATAGAATTCCATGTTGTTGTCCTCCTAAATTACGATTTGTTGCTCTGTTTTATTATATAATAATGCTTTCTGCAAAGCATAATCAATAGCTAAACTAGCTGTTTGGGATTAAGAACTGCTATTTGGTGAAACCGACGGAGTTTGGGTCATCACTACTTATCTTGAAAAGGGACAGCCTGTATATTCACTTGACAAACGCGGATATGGTGTGCTATTCTGTTAGGAGATTAGCGACAACTAACCGTTTCCCTGAAGCCTGAAGCATGCATAGCAGATCGCCGGCCCGCCGTAAACGCAGCGGACCGGGGGCCGGCTTTGTTATATGCAAATTGGGGAAAGGGGATTTTTTATGCCGGAAGCCTTGACGCCTCTTCAGATACAGATCCTGCTGTACTATCTGGAGGCGGAGCCGCCTAAACGGACCGTAACCGCCGCGGCCAAGCATTTGGGCATCACCAAATGGACGGTGACCCGTGCGCTGGATGCCATGGAAAAGCAGGACATTGTGGAGCGGGTGGAAAATCGGAAAACCGTCCTGACCATACCCGGAAAAAAGATGGCGGAGAGATATCAGGCGCAGATGAAAATTCTGGAACAATATATGCAGTATCAGGATATCCCGCCCGCGAAAATACACGACAACGCCCTGCGGGCGCTGGCGGCCGGCTTTTCCGAGGAGTTCCTGGAGCGGCTGGCGGAACAGGAAGGGCGGATGCGGCTTAAGGAAATGTTCGCCGGACGGCAGAGCTTCGGCGGCGGGGAGATCTGCAGCTTTCTGAAGGACGGCAGCTATTATTTCCCGTTTATTATTTACCGGGAGCAGATTAAGAACCACAACAATATCTCCATGGCCAACCGGGGCTTTGCGCATCCCTGTGAGCTGATTGTCAAGGATCACGAGGGCCTTGTCTGTCTGACGGTTCAAACCGTATCGGCACCATCCGCTTCCAGCGGCAGGATGATGGAAGGACGGCTCAACAAGCTGCAGTATCTGTATAACGGCGCCTTCCGGGACGGAGGACTCGACGGGCGGTATGTGTATTTTCCGGTGACAGCCCTGCATTTTATCTCCATGGGAAAAGGCCGGGACACCCTGCTGCACGGCAGCGTGTGCCTGAAGATGCAATGCAGCGTCGGGGATATGCACATGCCGGAAAGCACCGCGGTTTTTACCGTATTTATTCATTGATCCCGCGGTCAAGAGGGGAAAGAAAATTTTTTGTTGCAGGTTTGCTCCAAGGGCGGTTTCTCTGAACCATCCGGGATTGCGGGCTTTTTCGAGGCCTCAAGCGGGCGCTTGGTGCGGGTCTGCAACAAAAAAGCGATTGACAGAAAAAAAGCAAGCCGCTATACTAAAAAACGCTTCAGGGAAACGGCGGTTTCACGTGGGAACCGTCAAAAATCGAACAGGCTGGCATGATGCCTCAAAAATCTCCGAAAGGAGTTTTTTTCTGGGAAATAGTTAGCTTATGCTAACTATTAAAAATGCCGCGGACTGCGCGACAGATACCAGGGGAACGAGTGCACAGCTCGCTTCCTTGACCAGAACCAAACAGAAGGAGGAGCGCATGATTCATATAAACCGTTCGCCGTAGAAGCGGCCATATTTTTGCCCGAAAGTTAGTTGTGACTAACGCAATACTCATCTCCCAGCTATGGGAAAAGAATGAAGCGGAGGTATTTTACAGATGACAATGACAAAACAGGCAGGGCGCAGGCGCGGCTTGGCGGTGCTGCTGGCGCTGACGGTATGGTGCGGTTTCTTTTCTGTCGGTGTGAAGCTGGATACGTCTGCCGCCACCCTTGAACCGACAACGCCGATTGAGAAGATAGACGTGCCGGTTGAGGACGGCGTCTATTATGCGGACATCGACCTGTGGCATGCCACGATGAATCAGTCCTCTATGGGCAACGCAGCCCTGAGAGGCAGCACGACCTTTGAAACCAACCATCCGGAAGATACGGATTACCAGGCCATTATTGTGGTTAAAGACAACACGGCTACCGCCATCGTGGAGTTTATGCCGATGGGCTTCATTGGGCAATATGGCTTCATGATGGAGCTGGAAGGCGTAGACGCCAAGTATCTGACGCAATTCGGCGCAGTTTTTGACACGGTGGGGGATCCCGATGCCGCCAGCTTCACGGCTATGGAGGTCCTTGCCCGGCATTTAACCCAGGAGGGAACCACCGTTTATGACAGCTATAATGACCCGGATTCCCCCACTGTTTATGATGGCAGCACCATGCGGCCAGCAGGATTTGGCTATGACTACGAGCGCCCATTGAATATAGAAGACGTGCCTTACGCCCATCTTATTTCCATTGACGTGACCCCCGTTTGGGTACAGTTTGAGGATTCCGTCAAGCCCACTACCGCAGAAGAATATACCCATGAAAATGCGGCCTATGTCCATGTTTTCGTCCCGGTGATGTATTCGATTATGCCCACCTCCGGCGACCAGTACGCCAGAATGAAGGTGGATTGGACATCTCTGGAAAAAATTCAAAACCCGGAAGAAAATTTGCCGTACCGCCTGTGGAGCGCAAAACAAATCTCCGGCACCGCTTATACCGGCGCGTCCTATGAAACCCTGCAGAACGCCATCGGCGAAGTAACAGCGGAGATGGAGAAAATCTGGCCCTCCAGCCAGATTTCCATGTCGGGCAGCGGCAGTAGCAAGCAGCCGATCCTGGAACAGAAGGAATTCACGGCCCAGGAGCAGGCCGTTATGGTGAAAAAGCTCAACGACGCGATTGATGGCTTGGAGGAAATCGGCGATAAGACCAATCTCAACGCCGTTATTGCGGAAGCGGAAACCAAAGTGGAAGAGGAGTACACTCCCAACAGCTGGGCCGCCTTCCGGGAAAGCCTGGAAAGCGCCAAAACCGTTCAGGCGGATGAGGACGCCGGTGTTTCCCAGGTGAATGCTGCCGCAGAAGCCCTCACCGAAGCTATGGAAGCCCTGATTCCCCGGGCTGACACCGCCGGGCTGGCCGCTTTGGTCGCGCAGGCTAAGGAAATCAAGCAAGGGAACTACACAGAGGAATCCTGGGACGCCTTGCAAAACGCCATTGCCTCTGCGGAAGAGGCCTTGGACAACCCCAATCTTTCTCAGAATGAAATCAGCGGCCAGGAATTAAATCTCCAGAATGCCATGAACGGCTTGGCAGTGAAGGGAACACTAGACAAAAACAATCTGGAAGATGGCGTTTACTCCGTTTACGGCGAGATGATAAAAACCAACCGCACCGACAAATCCATGTCCAACGACGCCATCAACCACACCATTAAGCTGACCGTCGAAGACGGCAAATATTACCTGACCATGGATTTCCACGGCCTGGCCTACCTCAACCGGTTCGGCTATCTGGCCGAGCTCTCCTACTACGACAACGGCTACACCTACGGCCAGTATGGCGCAGTCGAAGGGACGCGGATTCCTGCAACGGTTCTCTCCACCCAGAAAAACGCGGACGGCAGCGATATTGTCGACGAGTTCAACCAGGCGGGCGGCTCCTATGCCGGCAGGCTGTATCCCGACCAGGTCAGATTCCCGCTGGTTGCGGACGCACTGGCGGACGAAGACGGCTATGTGCCGCTGCACGTGTTCGTGCCGGTCATGGAGGATATCTCCGCCGGCACCGGCGATCAGGATGTGCTGCTGAAGCTTGACTGGTCCACCCTGAAAAAGACCACAGAGGACGATCCGGGCTTTGCGCCCGAAGAACCGGCGGAACAGTCCCCGGCGGTGGATGTGGAAGATGAAACCACCGGCATAAAAGTGTACGCGGATAAGGGCGTTTTCGAAGAGGGCGTACGGCAGGTGGTAAAGGAAATTACCGCCGGCAGCGCTTATGATAAGGCGGCCGCGCTCCTAAGCGATGTGGGGAAGAAGTTCAAGCTGTTTGATATCCATTTTGAGGATAAAGAGGGAAGCGAGGTACAGCCTAACGGTACGGTTACCGTATACTATCCAATCCCGGCGGGGTATGATGCCGACAGGGTTGTGCTGTATCGTATCAATGAAGACGACACCAAGACGCGTATTAACGGCACCGTGGAGAACGGCTATTATAAAGTAACGACCAGGAGCTTCAGCACCTATGCGTTTGTGGAACAGGGCAGCACCATTACCGACGCGGAGAATACCGCCGGCATCCCGCAGACCGGCGTTGCCTCCCGCGCGGCGGTGTACGGCCTGCTGGCCCTGGCCGCTGCCGGCATGATGGGCGGGGCCCTGCTGTCCGGAAAGCGCAAATCCAGGAAATCCTGAGAAAGAACCGGCTGAAAGAGCCCTTACGGTTTTGAAAAGCGGTATGCCGCGCACGCACGACGCGCGGCATACCGCTAAACCGCCATGTTATCAGTAAGGCCCGCGCCCGGAAGGACGCAGGACCGGGAAAGGACACGAATATACATGACCAATACGGCATCCAGGCTGCTGCGGGCGCTGTGCAGTATGGCCGGAATGCTCGCCATGGCGGCGGGCATTTCGGCTATGCCGGCGTTAGCAGCATCTAACGGCATCTATACCGCCACGGCGGCCTCGCACTACAAGCACCCCACCACCGGGGTGATCGAAGATTCAGGCGGCGAGGGCTCCTATGTCCTCGGCCAGTCCATGACCGACAGCGCCCTCAATAAAAGCGCCTTGGTGGAGGTGGATGCCGCGGGCAACACCTTTGTCACCATCCGCCTGAATCTGATGGACAATATTCAGGAGCCGCAGTTCCAGGTTGACGGCAGCCGGAACGGGACCTTTACCCCCGTTTCCGCCGCCGTCATGCAGGAGGATTTCACCAACAATACCACCGACTTCCGCCTGCAGGTCCCCGGTGAAAACGCCGTTATCCGCTGCAATATGTATGTTATCCCCATGGGGCGGGACGTCGTCTTCTACATAACGGTGGGGAACCTGCAGGCAGGCTCGGGGGATTTTGTCACCAGCATCACGGTGGATTCGTCCCAGCCGCAGCCCGGCCCGCAGCTGGAGCAGCCGACGACCACCCGGACGCCGACAACGCAGACGGCAGGCACGCCGTCCACCGCCGCGCAAGCCTCCGGATCGGAAGGGCCGTCTTCGGGCGAGCCGTCCGGCGGCGAATCGGCTGCCGGCACCCCTTCCACCAGTACCGCAGCCGCTGAAAACGGGGACACGGTGGGCGGCCTGGCGGAGTTCGACGCTGCCGGAAATGCCGTGAGCGATGCTTTCGATCCCACATCGGGCAACAGCAGCACCGGCAACCCGGTGATCTGGTGGGGGATCGGCGGCATTGTGGCGGCGGCCATTGCGGGCGGCTGTGTGTGGTATTTCGGCTTCTTCAGGAAAAAGAAGTAAGGGGGGAGCCGCTATGAAACGCCAAACCATCCTGTCCCTTGTCCTGACCGGGGCGCTGGCACTGAGTGCGGCGGGCTGCGTCAACCAGCACCCGGAGAAAACCGGCGCCCCGGCGGACGGAAGTTCTCCCCGCCTGATTGCCACCTCCCCGGCGGTGGCGGATATCTGCGGCCGGCTGCATCTCGATCTGGTGGGCGTGTGCGAAACCGGCAGCGAGCTGCCGGAGCCGTACACCGCCCTGCCCACCGTGGGAATGCCCATGAATCCGGATCTGGAGATCGTCAAATCCTTACAGCCGGATTATGTCCTCTCGCCCAACACCCTGCAGAACGATCTGCAGCCCAAATATGCCGCCGCCGGCGTCAGCTCCCTGTTTTTAAACCTGCGGAGCGTGGAGGGGATGTATGCTTCCATTTCCGATCTAGGCCAAAAGTTCGGCCGGGAGGCGGAAGCCCAGGCACTTGTGGATGAGTACAACGCCTTTATGGAGGCATACCGCAGCCAAAATGAAGGCAGGGAATCCCCCACTGTGCTGGTGCTCATGGGGCTGCCCGGCTCGTATATCGTGGCGACCGACAACAGCTATGTGGGCAGCCTGGTCAAGCTGGCGGGCGGCATCAACGTTTACGGTGACGGGGACGGACAGGAATTCCTGTTCGCCAATACGGAGGACATGAAGCTCAAGGACGCGGACGTGATTGTCCGCGCGGCCCACGGTCTCCCCGAAATGGCGCGGGAGATGTTCGCCGAGGAGTTTGCCACCAACGATATCTGGCAGCACTTCAAGGCGGTGCAGGAGGGAAGGGTCTACGACCTGGATTCCTCCCTGTTTAACATGAGCGCCAACTTTAACTACGCCGAAGCGCTCGAGCAGCTTCAGCCCATGCTTTACGGCGGGTAAAGCCCACAAAGAGAAACGGCCGGATTCCCGGCGGGCCGCGTTCGACGCCTTTCGTCTTATCCTGTTTCCCTGCCGGGATCAATCCGGCCGTTTTTCCTAAAAGGAGATGATGCATTGGTCAGCAACAGAAAAAAGATATTCTCCTTTGCGCTCACCGCCCTGGGGCTGCTGGCGCTCTTTCTGATTGCCGTCAATACCGGCAGCTTGAAGGTGACGCCTCTGGAGCTGTTCAAGGGGCTGTTTATCGCCTACGACGAAAACGTGGCAACCATCTACGACCTGCGGTTTCCCCGCATCTTCATCGCCATGTTCGGCGGGGCGGCCATCGCCGTTTCCGGCGTGCTGTTACAGGCTGTGATGAAAAACCCGCTGGCCGATCCCGGCATCATCGGCGTCAGCTCCGGGGCCAGCCTGACCGCGGTGCTCATCACCGCTTTTTTCCCGGCGTTATACTTTTTCACCCCCCTGTTCGCCTTCTTAGGCGGGATAATCGCCTTTCTGCTCGTCTATTCCCTTTCCTGGAAGGGCGGGCTGTCACCTCTGCGCATCATCCTGGTGGGCGTGGCGGTCAACGCCATGTTTACGGGGCTGATGAGCGCCTTTAACTCCGGCACCGGCAGCAGCTATACCGGTGCCGCCAGCATCGTCAACGCCAACATCACCATGAAAACCTGGAGCGATTTGCAGACGCTGCTGCTGTATGGGGTGATCGGCCTTATCGCTTCGGTTTTTGTGCTGGGCCAGTGCAACCTGCTGGCGCTGGAGGACAAGACCGCCAGAAGTCTCGGCGTGAACGTCACCAGAAGCCGGATTGTCATTTCGGTAATAGCGGTGCTGCTGGCCTCCATCAGCACGGCGGTCATCGGCCCGATCAGCTTTTTGGGCCTGATTGTGCCCCACATCGCCCGGCTGCTGGTGGGGAGCAACCATAAAGTCCTGGTGCCCTATGCCATGCTGCTGGGGGCGTTCACCCTGCTGCTGGCGGACACGGTGGGACGCACCGTTGCCGCGCCCTATGAAATCAGTGCCTCCATCATCATGTCGGTGGTGGGCGGTCCGTTCTTTATCCTGCTGCTGAGGAGGTCGAGAGAAAGCTATGGCCAGTAATGTGTTTACCGTCAGAAATCTTTCCTTCGCCTACGGTAAACAGCAGGTGCTGAAAAGCCTGAACCTGGAGCTTCACGAGGGGAAAATCACCACTCTCATTGGGGCCAATGGCTGCGGCAAGAGCACCCTTTTCGATCTGATGACGAAGAACCTGAAGCCCGCCGAGGGGGAAATCCTCCTGCGGGACAACAGAATCTCGGAGATGAAATGGAAGGACTTCGCCAGGCAGGCCGCCATCGTCCACCAGTACAACACCGCGCCGGCGGATCTGAGCGTGGAAAAGCTGGTGGGTTACGGAAGAACGCCCTACCACACCATGGGGCTTTCTCCTGATCCCAGAGAGGATGAGGAAAAAATCCGCTGGGCGCTGGAGATCACCCACACCTACAAGCACAAAGACAAGCCGGTTTCCGAGTTGTCCGGCGGGCAGAAGCAGCGGGTGTGGATCGCCATGGCCTTGGCCCAGGACACCCGGGTGCTGTTTCTGGACGAGCCGACCACCTATCTGGATATCCGTTACCAGCTGCAGATATTAAAGCTTATCCGGCAGCTCAACCGGGAATATGGTATCACCATCGTCATGGTGCTCCACGATATCAACCAGTCCCTCTATTACAGCGATGAAATCGTCGCCATGAAGGATGGGAAGAGGATCGCCCACGGTCTGCCCGAGGAGATCCTCACCCATGATTTGGTGCGGGAGGTCTACGATGTGGATCTGCATGTTCGGGCCGTGGACGGCAAGCCCTTTGTTATCCCGGTGTGATTCCGGCCATATCGTTTGAACGAAAGGAGTCGGCCATGAAACAGCGGAAAACCGTCGAGGATTACCTGAAAACCATCTACCTTCTGCACAGGCAGAACGGCTGTGTCCGGGGCGTGGATATCGCCGTGCGGCTGCGTGTGTCCAGGCCGACGGTCTCCATTTCTCTCAAGGAGCTGGAACAGGAGGGTTATCTGTTTCTGGACGAAGCGCATGAGGTGCACCTGACCGACCAGGGCCGGCATATCGCCGAGGCCACCTATGAACGCCATCAGACCTTCCAGGCCATGCTGGAAAATCTGGGTGTGGATCGCAAAACGGCGGCGGCCGACGCCTGCCTCATGGAGCACGCCGTCAGTACGGAAAGCTATCAGGCGCTCAAGGAGCTGGCCGAGAACCGGAAGAGGAGGGACGGCCATGCATGACGCGGTGCTTTCGATGGGATACGGACTGGCATCTTTCCTGTTCGCGGCGGGAATCGCCGCGGTTTTTTCCGGCGTGAAAGCGGCAATGAAAAGAATTTTAAAAGGCGGACACAACCATGATGATTAACAAACGGCTCATCGGCACGGTCAGGGAAAGCAAAAAATACATTGCCGGTAACGTCCTGCTGCAGTGGTGCTCTCTGGCGGCGAACATCGCCATGATGGTTGGCATCACCAACCTGTTTGCCGGCCTGTACCGCGGGGAGGCGGACACCCGTATCCTGTGGACGACGGCAGCCGTGGTGGTGCCGGCGCTGCTGATTCGCTATATCTGTACCGTTCAGGCCGCCAGAATGAGCTATCTGTCTTCCAAAGCGGTCAAGAAAACCCTGCGGGAGCGGATTTACGGGAAGCTGCTGCGGCTGGGTGCCTCCTATAAGGAGCAGGTGAAAACCTCCGAGGTGGTGCAGGTGGCAGTGGAGGGGGTGGACCAGCTGGAAACCTATTTCGGCGCTTACCTGCCCCAGTTTTTCTATGCCATGCTGGCGCCGCTGACGCTGTTCGCGGTGCTCTGCTTTGTCAATGTCCCGTCGGCGATGGTGCTGCTGATTTGCGTGCCCCTCATTCCCGCAGCCATTGCGGCGGTGCAGACCTGGGCGAAAAAGCTGCTCTCCAAATACTGGGGGCAGTACACGGCTTTGGGCGACACCTTCCTCGAGAATCTGCAGGGGCTGACGACGCTGAAAATCTATCAGGCGGACGGGTTCAAGAACGAGGAAATGAACGTGGAAGCGGAGAAGTTCCGCCGCATCACCATGAAGGTGCTCACCATGCAGCTCAATTCCATCACCATCATGGATCTCATCGCCTACGGCGGCGCCGCGCTGGGGATCGTTATGGCGGTGACGCAGTATGCGGGCGGCCATGTGTCGCTGTCGGGCTGCCTGCTCATCATCCTGCTGGCGGCGGACTTTTTCCTTCCCATGCGGCAGCTCGGCTCCTTCTTCCACATCGCCATGAACGGCATGGCGGCCAGCGACAAAATCTTCCGTCTGCTGGATTTGGCGGAAAGCGAACCCAATGGGACGCCCATGCCGGCGGACTGCACCATTGCCTGTTCCGGCCTGCGGTTTTCCTATGCACCGGATCGGGAAATCCTGCACGGGATAGACCTGCAATTCCCGGCGGGCGGCTTTACCGCCCTCGTGGGCGAAAGCGGCTGCGGGAAGTCCACTGTGGCCGCCGTCCTGACGGGCAGAAACAAAGGCTATGCCGGTTCGGTCACGGTCGGCGGCACCGAGCTGAAGGAGATCGGCGAAGACTCGCTGCTGCAAAACATCACCTACGTCAGTCATCAGAGCTATCTGTTCAAGGGCACGGTGCGGGACAACCTGCTCATGGGCAAGCCGTCTGCTTCGGATGCCGAACTGTGGGCGGTGCTGGAACGGGTGAACCTGGCCGGATTTTTAAAGGCGGAACAGGGGCTGGATACGCCGCTGCTCGAAAAGGCGGGGAACCTCTCCGGCGGGCAGTGCCAGCGGCTGGCACTGGCCCGGGCGCTGCTCCATGACAGCCCGGTCTATATTTTTGACGAGGCCACCTCCAACATCGATGTGGAGAGCGAAAACGACATTGTGGCCGAAATTCACCGGCTGGCGAAAACCAAGACGGTGATCCTCATTTCCCACCGGCTGGCAAATGTGGTGCAGGCGGATACTATTTATGTGCTGGACGGCGGAACCGTTGCCGCATGCGGCAGCCATGAAGAGCTGCTTCATAAGCACGGCCTGTATGAGCGCCTGTGGACGGCACAGCAAGCCCTGGAAAACTACGGAAAGGAGGGCGAAGGCACATGAATATGCGCACGAAGAGGCGAAGCGGATTCCAGGTCATGGTCCGGCTCATCGGGCTGGTAAAGCCGTTGACCGGCTTTATGCTCCTCGCCATCCTCATGGGGCTTGCCGGCCACCTGTGCGCCGCCTTTATCACCATCTTCGGCGGCTATGCGGTGCTGGAAGCCCTGCGGTTCGACACGCCCTTTACCATGACGGCGCTGTTTGTCTGTGTGGTTGTCTTTGCCGTGGTTCGGGGATTTCTCCGCTACGCGGAGCAGGCGTGCAACCACTTCATCGCCTTCAAGCTGCTGGCGCTTTTGCGGGACAGGGTGTTCCGGGCGCTGCGGCGGCTGTGCCCCGCCAAGCTGGAGGGCCGGGACAAGGGCGATCTGATTGCGGTCATCACCTCCGATATCGAGCTGCTGGAGGTGTTCTACGCCCACACCATTTCCCCGGCGGCCATTGCGGCCCTGTTCACCATAGGGATGTGTCTGTTCGTCGGCTCCTTCCACTGGCTGCTGGGGTGGATTGCGCTGGCGGCGTACCTCGTTGTGGGGATCGGCATTCCCCTGGTGACGTCCAGGCTAAGTGGGGACGACGGGGTGAAATTCCGCACTAAATCGGGGGAGCTTTCCGGCTTTGTGCTGGACAGCCTGCGGGGGCTTTCGGAGACGCTGCAGTACGGCCACGGCAGAAAAAGGCTGGAGGAGATGAACCGGCGGACGGACCATCTCGCCCGGGATGAGGAACGGATGAAACGCACCGCCGGGCGGAATGCGGCGGTAACCAATACGGTGGTACTGGCCTTTGATCTTATTATGCTGTTTGTTTCCGCCCGGCTGTACCAAAGCGGCGCGGCGGGCTTTGACGGGGTCCTGATCCCAACGATGGCTCTTTTTTCCTCCTTCGGCCCGGTGATTGCCCTGGCGAACCTGGGCAGCACCCTGCAGAACACCTTTGCGGCTGGTAACCGGGTGCTGGACATCCTAGAGGAATCCCCGGCAGTGGAGGAGATGACCGGCCGGCCGGAAATCGCTTTTGCCGGCGCGGCGGCGGAGCACGTCACCTTCTCCTACGGGCAGGAAACCATCCTGTCCGATGTGTCGGCGGCGATTCCGCAGCATGCCGTGGTGGGCATTGTAGGACGCAGCGGCAGCGGGAAGTCCACCCTGCTTAAGCTGTTCATGCGGTTCTGGGACGTACAGCGGGGCAGCGTGAAGCTGTCCGGCACAAAGGTGGCGGATATCAATACCGGCAATCTGCGGGACATGGAGAGCTTTGTCACCCAGGAGACCCACCTCTTCCGCGACAGCATCAAAAACAACCTGCGGATTGCCAGGCGGAACGCCACCGACGAAGAGATCGAAACCGCCTGCCGGAAGGCGTCGGTGCACGATTTTATTATGACACTGCCAAAAGGCTACGACACGCCGGTGGGCGAGCTGGGGGACACCCTCTCCGGCGGGGAGCGGCAGCGGCTGGGATTGGCGCGGGCTTTTCTGCATGATGCGCCTTTTCTGCTGCTGGATGAACCCACCAGCAACCTGGACAGCCTGAACGAAGCGGTGATTCTCAAGTCACTCCACGAGGAGAGGGAGGGCAAAACGGTGGTGCTGGTTTCCCACCGGCAGTCCACCATGCGGATCGCCGACACCGTCTATTCCGTCGAGCACGGGCGCATGAGTTAAGGAGGCATACAGATGAAGCTAAAACGGTTGATTTTTTTGATACTGGGCTGCGTCTGCCTGGGGCTGGGCTGTATCGGGGTGGCGCTTCCCATTTTGCCCACCGTACCCTTTTTCCTGGCAACGGTGTTCTGCTTTGCCAACAGTTCGCAAAAGCTCCATGACTGGTTTGTGAGTACCAAGCTTTACAAAAAACACCTGGATACCTTTGTGAAGAAAAAGGGGATGACGGTGAAGACCAAGCTCGGCATCATTATCCCCGTGACGCTGGTGATGGGGGTTGGCTTTTTCATGATGATGCGGGCCGGCGTGATAGTCCCCAGCGTCATCTTGGCCGTCGTCTGGGTCTGCCATATTCTCTATTTCGGGTGCGGGGTTAAAACGATACGAGAGGGCCAGCAAGCTGCTGCCCCTGGATCTGCAGGCGTGCACCGCCCGCAGCCACCGGACGGAGGCTTCGTCACGAAGGGGAACCGCGGTATCCGCACGGGCAGGAAATCCGCTTTTAAGTGACGCGCTATGGGGCACTCCGGGGCAGAGCGGGGGAAGACCCCTCCGCCCCGGAAGCCATCCCGGCAGCTGTATACCATGCCCTGTGATCCAGACGGCGGTTTCTCCGCGGTCTGGATCTTTTTTGCGTTGCAGGCTGGTTTTTGAATCCGGAGACAGGGGTTTATGAAGCAACTGTAAACATTCTGATAAGAAAAAAAGAATCGCTTGACTGTAGGGGATTTGTGAGTAAAATGGTTTGTTGGATAACGGTTATAAATATAACTGTTTTGTAATATAAGCATTCGGAAGGAGGGTTACCGTATGTATTGCGCCAACACGCTTCTCGCGAATATTCGGCGGGTTGTCAAATTGTATGACAGCATGCTGCGGCTTGTCTGCGATCGGTATGATTTGTCTCCCATTGAGGCGACCATCATCAGCTTTTTACATAACAATCCGGGCAAGGACACCGCCGCCGATATTTCGGAACTGCGCATGCTGTCCAAGAGCAACGTATCCCATGCGGTGGAGAATCTGATTCAGAAATCGCTTTTGCAGCGGCGGCAGGATACGGCGGATCGCCGGCGGATTCATCTGTCTCTTACACCGGAGGCGCGGCCGATCACGCAGGCGATTGAACGGGTGCGGGACGGCTTCCTGGATCAGATTTTCCGGGGATTCACCGAGGAAGAAAAGCGGCAGTTCGCCCGGTTTAACGAACGAATTGCGGAAAATACGAAGATGGCGGCGGAAAGAGGCATCGTGCTGTGAGTGAGGATAAGGATTTTCTGGGGAAGGAACCGGTAGGGAGACTGCTTTGGAAGCTGGCCCTTCCCACCGTAACCGCGCAGCTTATCAACATGCTGTACAATATTGTGGACCGGATTTATATCGGCCATATCCCCGAAGTCGGGGAAGCGGCGCTGACCGGTGTCGGGGTATGCATGCCGCTTATCATGATTGTCACGGCATTTGCCGCGTTCGCCGCCTACGGCGGGGCGCCGCGCGCCTCCATTTTCATGGGCAAGGGCGACCATGAAGCGGCGGAAAAAACACTGGGCAACGGTTTTGTGATCCAGTTCATCATCTCGATCCTCCTGACGGCGGCGCTGCTGATCGGGAACCGGGATTTTCTGATGGCCTTCGGCGCCAGCGAAAACACCATTGCATACGGCGTGGAGTATATGAACATCTATGCCCTCGGTACGATTTTCGTTCAGATGACCCTGGGAATGAACGCCTTCATCACGGCGCAGGGCTTTGCCAAAACGGGTATGCTGTCGGTGCTCATCGGCGCGGTGGCCAACATCATCCTGGATCCCATCTTCATCTTTGGCTTCCACATGGGGGTGGCGGGGGCCGCCTGGGCCACCATTATTTCGCAGGCCATGTCCTGCGTTTGGGTGCTGCTTTTCCTGTGCGGGAAAAAGACCCACCTCAAACTCCGGATAAAAAATCTGAGACTGCGCGCGGGCATCGTCCTGCCGAGCCTGGCGCTGGGCCTGTCCACCTTCATTATGCAGGCCAGCGAAAGCGTCATTTCCGTCTGCTTCAACTCGTCCCTGCAGAGCTACGGCGGCGATATCGCCGTGGGCGCCATGACAATTCTGACCAGCGTGATGCAGTTCGCCATGCTGCCGCTGCAGGGACTTGGCCAGGGGGCGCAGCCCATCATCAGCTACAATTACGGCGCCCGCAACCCCGACCGGGTGAAAGCGGCCTTTAAGCTGCTGCTGAAAGCCAGCCTGGTGTATTCCACCCTGCTGTGGGCCTGCGTGATGATCTTGCCCCAGGCCTTTGCCGCCATGTTCACCAATTCCCCTGCGCTCATGGCCTTCACCAAATCCGCCCTGCGCATTTACATGGCCTGTCTGCTGCTGTTCGGTATTCAGGTCGCCTGCCAGATGACCTTTACCTCTCTGGGCAATGCCAAGGCGTCCATTTTGGTGGCGGTCATGCGGAAGTTTATCCTGCTGATTCCGTTGATTTATATCATGCCGCGGCTCCTGCCGGCGGACAAAACCACCGCGGTCTATCTGGCGGAACCGGCGGCCGATTTTATCGCGGTCACCTTCACGGCCATCTTCTTCGCTTTCCAGTTTAAAAAGGCACTGCGGCAAATATCCGGTAAAGACGAGGCGGCGGTTCCCCATACCAAGTAAAGGAGAGAAAAAACATGCATGAAGTTGTAGACGAAAAACGCGGCCCCTCCAAAAGACCCTTTATCTTTTACGCCGTTATCGCGCTGGTCATCATCCTGCTGCTCAACGCCCTGGTGTTTCCTTCGATGCTGCAGCGCACGGTGACGGAGGTAGGATATGATCAGTTCCTCGAGATGATCGACAACGGCGAGGTTACCGAGGTCGCCTATGACGAAAGCGGCGGCGAATACGTCTTTATCGCCGGGAAAGAAGACGCCGAACGAATTTACAAAACCGGTATTTGGCCGGGTGACGGAGAACGGCTGCTGCAGCAGCTTCAGGAGCACGGGGATATTCAGTTTTCGGCGGCGATCCCCACCCAGGCTAGTCCCCTGCTTTCTTTTATCCTGACCTGGGTGCTGCCGATCCTGTTCTTCTTTATACTCGGCGAGGTATCCTACCGCTGGATGCGCAAAAAAATGGGGGATCAAATCCCGGGCGGGATGGGCAATGCCATGGCCTTTGGCAAATCCGGCGCGAAAATCTATGTGGCGGACGCCAAGACCGGCGTCCGGTTCAGCGATGTGGCCGGACAGGATGAAGCCAAGGAGTCCCTGGTGGAGGTTGTGGACTATCTGCACGACCCGAAAAAATATGCCGCCATCGGCGCCAAGCTGCCCAAGGGCGTGCTGCTGGTCGGCCCTCCCGGCACCGGCAAGACCCTGCTGGCCAAAGCGGTGGCCGGCGAGGCGGGCGTCCCCTTCTTCTCCATTTCGGGCAGCGAGTTTGTGGAGATGTTTGTCGGCATGGGCGCCGCCAAGGTGCGCGATCTGTTCAAGCAGGCCAACGAGAAAGCGCCCTGCATCGTGTTCATCGACGAGATCGATGCCATCGGGCAGAAGCGCAATGCCGGCGGTATGGGTGGCAACGACGAGCGCGAGCAGACCCTCAACCAGCTGCTGGCCGAGATGGACGGCTTTGACGGACAGAAGGGCGTGGTGCTGCTGGCGGCCACCAACCGGCCGGAGAGCCTGGATCCCGCCCTGCTGCGGCCCGGCCGGTTTGACCGCCGGGTGCCGGTAGAACTGCCCGATCTGCAAGGCCGTAAGGCTATTCTGCTAGTACATGCCAAGGACGTCAAAATCGGGCCGGATATCGATTGGGACATGATTGCCCGGGCGACGGCCGGGGCGTCGGGTGCGGAGCTGGCCAACATCATCAATGAGGCGGCCCTGCGCGCCGTACGGGAAGGCCGGAAAGCGGTCGTCCAGGAGGATCTGGAGGAGAGCGTGGAAACCGTCATCGCGGGCGCCCAGCGGAAAAACGCCGTAATCTCCGATAAGGAAAAGAAGATCGTGGCGTATCACGAGATTGGCCACGCTCTGGTGGCGGCGAAGCAGTCGAATTCGGCGCCGGTCACCAAGATCACCATTGTGCCCCGCACCTCGGGCGCTTTGGGCTACACCATGCAGGTGGACGAAGGCGAGCGCGTGCTGATGAGCCGGACGGAGATCCTAAACAAGATTGCGACGCTGACCGGCGGGCGCAGCGCAGAGGAACTGGTTTTCGGCGGGGACAATATGACCACCGGCGCCTCCAACGACATTGAGCAGGCCACCAAGCTGGCCCGGGCGATGATCACCCGCTACGGCATGACCGACGAGTTTGACATGGTGGCGCTGGAAACGGTGCAGAACCAGTACCTGGGCGGGGACACGTCCCTGACCTGTGCGGCGGACACCGCCTCCAAAATCGACGAGCGGGTGGTGGAAATTGTCAAGGCCGCCCACGAAAAGGCCCGGCAGATTCTTAGGGAGAACGAGGCGCAGCTGCACAAGCTGGCCGCCCATTTGCTGGAAAAGGAAACCATCACCGGCGAAGAATTTATGGCGCTGCTTAACGCGTAACAGGCGAAGCGGCGGGATGCAGGCGCCGCGGCGTATCTTTTGCATGAAAAGTCAGAAAATAACCGCATCCAATCCTCGCGGATAGTGGTATGAACAGAAAGGATAACGCTATGCTGGAACTAAAGGATATACGGAAAAGCTATCCGTCGGGTGACGAATCGCTTGAGGTGCTCAAAGGGATTGATCTGCAATTCCGCCGGCAGGAATTTGTCTCGATTCTGGGCCCCTCCGGCTGCGGAAAGACCACCATGCTCAATATCATCGGCGGATTGGATCAATACACCTCGGGCGATCTCATCATCAACGGAAAATCCACCAAGGATTTCAAGGATCGGGACTGGGACACCTATCGGAACCATTCCATCGGGTTTGTTTTCCAAAGCTATAACCTGATTCCGCATCAGACGGTGCTGCAGAACGTGGAGCTGGCGCTGACCCTGTCCGGGGTATCCAAAACGGAGCGCCGGCGCCGGGCGAAGGAGGCGCTCGAACAGGTGGGGCTGGGCTCCCAGATAAGAAAGAAGCCGAACCAGCTCTCCGGCGGGCAGATGCAGCGGGTGGCCATCGCCCGGGCCATTGTCAACAATCCTGACATTATCCTGGCGGACGAACCGACCGGGGCACTGGACACCGAGACGAGCATTCAGGTCATGGACATTCTCAAGGCGATTTCCCAGGACCGCCTGGTTATCATGGTGACCCATAATCCGGAGATCGCCGAGCGGTATTCCACCCGGATTATCCGCATCCTGGACGGCCAGATCACCGACGACTCGGCGCCGCTGACCGAAGAGGAAGCGCAGCAGGAGCGGGAGGCCGAACGGGAAAAGGCAGAAAAGGAAAAGAAGGGGAAAAAACCCTCCATGTCCTTTTCCACCGCCTTCGGGCTTTCGCTCAAGAATCTGTTCACCAAAAAGGGGCGCACGGCCCTGACCTCCTTTGCGGGAAGCATCGGCATCATCGGGATTGCCCTGATTTTTGCCGTGTCCCGGGGGACAACGACCTATATTGCGATCATACAGGAGGAAACCCTGTCCTCCTATCCGCTCACGCTGCAGGCCCAGACAATGGATCTCGGCACGCTGATGGCGGAATTCATCGGCGCGGCCCAGTCAAACGAGCACGAAGAGGACGCCGTCTATCAGAAGTCCATGATGTACGATCTGGTCAACGCCCTGGGCTCGGCAGGGGAAACGGAAAATGACCTGCGTTCCTTCAAGGCCTATATCGAGGAGAGACGGGCGGACACACAGGCCGAGGACAGCCTGCACGATGTCATCAGCGGTATTCAGTATACCTATGACACGGATCTGCTGGTGTATACGGAAAACGTGGACGGCACCATCATCCGTTCGGATTCCGAGGAGCTGATGCAGGATCTGCTGCTGGAATATTTCGGGATGGACATTTCCTCCATGATGAATATGAGCGAGGAATACGGCATGTCGGATTTGACGTCGCTGTCGCCAATGGGCTCCTCCATGAATCTGTGGCAGGAAATGCTGCCGGGGGACAACGGCCGCCTGGTCAGCCCGGTGCTGGAAAATCAGTACGATGTGGTCTATGGTTCCTGGCCCACGGAGTACAATGAAATCGTGCTGGTGCTGGACGAACACAATGAGGTGGACGACATGGCGCTGTACGCCCTGGGCCTCAAGTCCAAGGAGGAGATCGACGCCATTATGCAGGCCGCCGTCGATCATACGGAGATAGAGACGCCGAATCAGAAGTGGTCGTACGAGGAAATCTGCGATATGGAGTTCCGGACAATCTTCAACGCGGACTGCTATGTACGGGATGAAAGCACCGGCTTATACGTGGATCTGCGCAACACCGATGCCGGCCTCAAGTACCTGTATGACAACGGGACGGTGCTGAAGGTGTCGGGCATTATCCGGCCCAAGGAGGGCGTGACCTCCACCATGCTGTCCGGCTCCATCGGCTATACCAGCGAGCTGACCGAATATGTCATTGAGCAGGCCAAGGATTCTCCCGCCGTGAATGCCCAGCTGGAAAGCCCGTCGGTGGACATTTTTACCGGCCTCCCCTTCCAGGAAAGCACCGGCAATCTGTCGGATGAGCAGAAGGAGACGGCGTTCCGGGAGTACATCGCCGATCTCGACGAGCAGGGCAGGGCGGAGGCGTATGTGAAAATCATGAGCATCCCCGCCCAGGAGCAGATCGACGGCGCCGTTGCCCAGGCGCTGGAGGGCAGAACCCGCGCCGACATGGAGGAAGCCATGGTGCAGGCCATCACGGAGCAGACGGGCATGGGGGAGGAAGAAATCCGGGAGTATACGGCCGCCATGAGCGACGAGGAGCTGACCGGGCTGTTCACCCAGGCAGCCGAGGAGCAATTCCGGATACAGTACGCCGCCCAGGTACAGGAGCAGATGGGCGGACAAAATCCCCAGCAGCTGGCCGCGGCCCTCGACATGGCCATGGAAGCCTATACCACCGCGCAGTGCGCCACCTATTACGACGAGGTGCTGGTGTTCTCCGAATCCAGCTATGAGGAAAACCTGCGGGAGCTGGGCTATGTCGATTTGGACGACCCGGCCTCCATCAGCCTGTATGCGTCCTCCTTTGAAAACAAGGAAGCCATCGAGCAGGCCATCGCCGACTATAACGCCGACAAGGATGAACTGGAGAAGATCACCTATACCGATTATGTGGGGCTGATGATGTCCTCGGTGACCACCATTATCAACGCCATCACCTATGTCCTGATCGCGTTTGTGGCGGTGTCCTTGATCGTCTCCTCCATTATGATCGGCGTCATTACCCTGATTTCGGTGCAGGAGCGGACCAAGGAGATCGGTATCCTGCGCGCCATCGGCGCTTCCAAACGGAACGTTTCCAGCATGTTCAATGCGGAAACGGTGATCATCGGCTTCACCTCCGGTCTGCTGGGTGTGCTGATCACCTATCTGCTGTGTATTCCCATCAACCTGATCCTGCATCATTTGACCGGCATTTTGTCGCTTAACGCCTATCTGCCGCTGCCGGTTGCGATTGTGTTGATCCTCATCAGCGTGGCGCTGACCCTGTTCTCGGGCATTATCCCTTCCAGAAGCGCCGCCAAAAAGGATCCGGTTGTGGCGCTGCGGACGGAATAAAAGAGGGGGAGGAGGGATTTCCTGTATCCCAATTCCATTCTTTTAGGAGGCAAACATGATTAAGCTGCTGAAAAAGATGCGGCGGAAGGAATGGCTGATGGCTGGCCTTTGCGCTGCGCTGGTACTCGGTCAGATCTATTTCGACCTGCGTCTGCCGGACTATATGAGCAACCTGACCGTTTTGATTAAGACCCCGGGCAGCACCATGTCCGACATCCTGCGCACGGGCGCAGAGATGCTGGGCTGTACCCTGGCCAGCGCCGTGCTGTGCGTCATCTGCGGTTATCTGACCGCCAAGGTGGCGGCCGGCTTCGGCTTTTCCGTCCGGGACGCCGTCTTTCATAAAATTGCGGATTTCGGCCAGCAGGAAATGATGGCCTTTTCGGTGCCCAGCCTCATCAACCGCACCACCAACGATATCACCCAGGTGCAGACGCTGGCGGCGATGGGCCTGCAAATCCTGATCAAATCCCCCATCATGGCGGTATGGGCGATCATCAAAATCGTGGGCAAAAGCTGGAGCCTTTCCGCCATTACGGCGGGCTTTGTGGCGGCGCTGCTGGCGATGATGGTCATCATCATCGCCGTGGTGCTGCCCCGGGTGAGACGGGTGCAGAAGCTCACCGACAACATCAACCTGGTGGCCCGGGAAAACCTGACCGGCATCAACGTGGTCCATGCTTATAATGCGGAGGACTACCAGAATGAAAAATTTGAAAAAGCCAACGTCACCCTGATGAAGACCCAGCTGTTCAACCAGCGCACCTTTGCCATTTTGATGCCGGCGGTCACGCTGGCCATGAACGCCCTGTCCCTGGTGATCTACTGGGTAGGCGCGGCGCTGGTGAACAATGTATCCGCCGCCGATACCGCCCTGCGCCTGACTACCTTCAGCGATATCGTGGTGTTCGGCACCTATGCGACCTATGTGATTATGTCCATCATGATGATGGTGATGATCATCATGCTGATGCCGGCGGCGCAGGTATCGGCGCAGCGCATCAACGCCGTGCTGGATACGAAGCCCAGCCTGCGGGAAGGGACGAAAACCGACGCGTCGGAAAAAGGTACGGTGGAATTCCGGGATGTGTCCTTCCACTATCCGTCGTCGGACAAGGACGTCCTGCAGCATATCAGCTTTACGGCCAAGCGCGGGGAAACCGTCGCCTTTATCGGTGCCACCGGCAGCGGCAAAACCACCCTGGTCAGCCTGATCGCCCGGTTTTACGACGCCACCTCCGGCGAGGTGCTGGTGGACGGGCAGAATGTGGCGGACTATACCTTCGACGCGCTGTATGACCGCGTCGGCTATGTCACCCAGAAAGCCATTCTGTTTTCCGGCAACATCCGGGAGAACGTGCTGTTCGGGGAAAGCCGCGGAGAGGCTTCCGATGAAAACGTGCGGCAGGCGCTGGATCTCGCCCAGGCGGCGGAATTCGTGGACAAGCTGCCCGGCGGCATCGAGGCCCCCATCGCCCAGGGCGGCGCCAATGTGTCCGGCGGCCAGAAGCAGCGGCTTTCCATCGCGCGTGCCCTGGCCAGAAAACCGGAAATCCTCGTTTTCGACGATTCCTTTTCCGCGCTGGACTACCGCACGGACGCCAAGATGCGGGCCGGCCTGGACGAACAGCTGCGGGATACCACCCGCCTGATCGTGGCCCAGCGCATCGGCACCATCCGGCATGCGGACAAGATCATTGTCCTGGATGAAGGGCGGGCCGTCGGCATCGGCACCCATGACGAGCTGATGCAGGCCTGCCCGGTCTATCAGGAAATCGCCAGATCCCAGCTCTCGCAAGAAGAGCTGGGCGCCTGAAAGGAGGACTGCACATGAGCGGTTTCGGTCAGCGCGGCATGCGTGTCGCAGAAAAAAGCAAGCGCGGCATCGGCGGGATACTCCGGGAGCTGTTTTCCTACTCCAGCAAATTAAAGCTCCCGGTGGCGATCGCCCTCCTGTTCGCCGTCATCGGCGCGGTCCTGACCATCATCGGGCCCAATCTCCTGAGCCAAATCACCGATCTGATTTCGGACTCCCTGTTTGGTGAAATCGATCTGGGCGCCATCGCCTCCATTGGTATCCTGCTGCTGGGGATCTATGGCTTCAGCGCCGTCTTCACCTATGTGGAGCACTATATCATGTCCACGGTCACCCTGGGGCTCTCCCGGGATCTGCGCCGCGATCTATCCCGGAAAATCAACTGTGTCCCCATGAAATACTTCAACACCGTTTCCCACGGGGATATCTTAAGCCGGGTGACCAACGACGTCAGCACGCTGCAGCAGGCCATGGCCAACAGCCTGCCCTCGATCATCAGCGCGACGGCGCAGTTCATTGGCTGCCTGGTGATGATGTTTGTCACCGAGTGGCACATGGCCTTCGCCGCCATTGCGGTGACGCTGCTGGGCTTTTTGATCATGGCCATCGTCATGCTGCGCTCGCAGAAATATTTTGCCGCCCGCCAGGAGAATCTGAGCACGCTCAACGGCTATATCGAGGAAATGTATTCCGGGCATGATGTTGTGCGGATCTCCCGCGCGAACCGGAAGATCAAAAACACCTTCAGCGGTCTGAACGGCATGCTGTACGACGCCGACTGGCGCAGCCAGTTCCTCTCCGGCGTGATGCAGCCGCTAATGAACATCGTGGGCAACCTGGGCTATGTGGTGGTGTGCGTGCTGGGTTCCGCCTTGGCGATGGACGGGCAGATTTCCTTCGGCGTCATCGTGGCCTTTGTTATGTATGTGCGGCTGTTTACCTCGCCGCTGAGCACGCTGGCCCAGGGCATGACCCAGATGCAGACCGCCGCGGCTGCCGGCGATCATATCTTTGATTTCCTGCAGGAAGAGGAGCTGCCGGAGGAAACCGGCAAACGGCCGGCCCCCGCGGAAGTGCGGGGCGAAGTGGAATTTGAGCATGTCCGCTTCAGCTACCCGGACAATCCCGGAAAAATTATCATCAAGGACTTTTCCGCCCATATCCAGCCCGGCCAGAAGGTGGCCATTGTCGGCCCCACCGGCGCGGGCAAGACCACCATGGTCAACCTGCTGATGCGCTTTTTTGAGCTGAGCAGCGGCTGCATCAAAATCGACGGTATCCCCACCACGGAGATGACCCGGGAAAGCGTGCACAACCTGTTCAGCATGGTGCTGCAGGACACCTGGCTGTTTGAAGGGACGGTGCGGGAAAACCTGGTTTACAACAAGACCGGCGTCAGCGACGAGGAACTGGAAAAAGCCTGCCGCGCCTGCGGGATCTATCACTTTATCGAGACGCTGCCAAACGGCTTTGACACGGTGCTGGACGACAGCATCGCCATCTCCGCCGGACAGAAGCAGCTGTTCACCATTGCCCGCGCCATGGTGCAGGGCAACCCCATGCTGATTCTCGACGAGGCGACCTCTTCGGTGGATACCCGCACCGAGCTGATTACGCAGAAGGCGATGGATCAGCTGACCGAGCACCGCACCAGCTTTGTCATCGCCCACCGGCTGTCCACCATCAAGAACGCCGACCTCATTCTGGTGATGAAGGACGGCGATATCATCGAACAGGGCACCCACGATCAGCTGCTGCAGAAGGGCGGGTTCTATGCGGACCTGTACAACAGCCAGTTTGACAAGGCCTCGTAACGGGTGCCGTGGTATTGCCTGGAGCCAATTGCATTGGAACGGCCCGTCCCCGCCGGGGACGGGCCGTTCCGGTATCCGACAGAAAAACGACCGACAGGCAGAAGAAAGCTGCAGCATGTTTCGTGCTGCAGCCATCTTTTTTATGCGCATGTGCCAGCGGCGATTTCCAGCAGGCGGGTGCGCAGGCTCAGGATAAAGCCGGGGCTGCGCACATAATCGTCGGCGGCCGCCACCACCGTTTCCACCAGACGGCGGACCGTGTCGGGCGCCTTTTCCGCGGCCAGACACAGCAGCTCGTAATCCTCGAAGGCATCCCGCTGTGCCTCGCTGCGCACGCTTTCGAGCACGGAGAGGTTCTCCCTGTCCGGATAGACAATGAAGGCGTCGCAGGGGAAGGAGCCGAAGCAGCAGGCGTCGGTGTACGGATCGTACCGGTTGACGCAGGGACCGTAGTTGTTCCAGGCATAATGGAGGAAGCCGGTGAGATGATGCCGGAAGTTGTACCAGCCCAGCAGCCGGGTGGCCGACAGGGGGTAATCCCCCAGACGGGACAGGTATTCAAACTGCGGCTGCAGGCAGGTGTACTGCCAGACCTCGGTGCGCCCGCCCTGCATCGCGGCGTAAGCCGCCGAGGACAGGTCGTGATGCCACAGCAGCGGCACGTGAATGTCCAGTTCCTTGCCGAAGGTGTAGGGGGATTCCCGCCGCACCGCGTCGATGGTGCGCGCTTCGGGCAGGTAATGATGGATCAGTCGGTATACCTCCAGCGTCTGCTGGTAGTGGATATCGTTGTCGATTTCGTCCGCCACATGCTGTACCCAGATGTCGGCCCAGCCCTTTTCCCGCAGATGGGCGGACAACGCGGCGAACAGCTGGTGATGAAAATCCTCCACCACCGGATCGCTTGCCGGCTTCCATACCCGTTCGACGGTGCCGTCCGCCTGCGGCTCGAAGATCCAGGCGATGAGGGGCCGCTGGCTCCAGGTGCTGCCCGGCGGCATGTCGAGCATCCAGTCGCGGCCCATCAGGTGCATGCCGCACAGGTATTTGGCGCCCATATAAGCCGGATCCAGCATGAGGGAGGCGAAGCGGTCAAACATGGTGAAATCGAACACCAGCCGGCCCTTGGCATCCGCTTTGAGCCGATAGCTGAGGGTATGCTCCAGCTCGATGTTGATCATATTCTGCCGCTGCGTCCGCAGAACGCGGGCGCAGTTTTTTACGTAAGTCCAGTATGCGTCCGACCAGGGCTCGATCCCGTATACCTCGCGGGCGTTGTCGGGACAGAGCAGCTGCGTCCAGCAGACGTAGGTGAAGAGGGAATCCTGCGGCTCGGGCAGGGTGACATCGTGAACGGTCAGAGTGAAGGAAATGCGGGCGGAAAAGCCCGCGGCTTCCAGCGACACCGTGCCGTCATAACGGCCGGCGGGGGCGTCCGCCGCGGTGCGCGCCGCCACATACAGCCCGCGGGATTCGCCGGCAGGCACGTCGAAGATTTCTTCCTTCCGGAAATATTCGGGCAGTACGCCGGGGGCTTTCGCCCGTACCGACCGGCTGCCGATATGGATGGTGTTTTGGGAAAAGGGGACCAGGCCGATGGGGTGCACGGCAAAGGTGACCCCCGGGGCCGCGCAGCTCACCTGCGCGCGCACGGCCTGCAGTGCCTCCTCCGATGCGCGCACACCGACGAGAAAGCCCTCACCCTCGCCGCGGGCCATATGCAGATCGTAGTGGTCCCGGTCGGTGGAGGGGGTATCGGGGAAGATATCCTCCAGCGGCGAGGCGGTAAAACATAACGGCTTCATCTGGCGTTCCCTCCTTGGTTCATGATGGGCTCCCGGTTGCCCGCGTCAAAGCGGGAATCCAGACGATACACCAGCGTACGGCGCACCTTGTGCAGCAGGGCGGCGTCGTCTTCTCCGCGGGGCTGTGCCGCGCGCAGGCCGGCCAGCAGCGTGTCGGTCAGCAGGGGATCGACGCGCCGGGCTGCCTGATGCAGCATGCGGTCGTGCCGGGCCGCCCGATACAGCAGGCCGGCGTAATCCTCCCCTTCCCGAAAGGGGAGGGGCCCCTCTTCCGCGGCGGAAAACAGGATGGAGAGCGGGTCGGCATCCGCCGCCGGCGCGCTGGTCTCGACCGGTTGGAGCAGGGTATCGGCCACGTCGATGACCACGGGCAGGTAGGACACCGCCGCCTCCCCCTCGATCTCCAGGTTGGTGCGGTATTTGCCGGGCGGGGTGTCCGGCGCGGTGGTGACCGTCAGCAGCAGGGCGGTACAGCGGTGGGGCAGGGCAGGGGGAACCGTCTGCGAAAGGCGGACGGGCTCACCCAGCGCAAGCGGATGGACCGCGATCTGGGGGGCGTGCGCCCCATATAGGGTGAAGCAGCGGGCGCGGCGGACGTACAGACCCAGTTCCAGTCCGTGGATGACCGCCATACAGCCGGAAAAATCCCCCCGGGCCATATACAGACGGGCGCAGTCCTGGAAGCTGCGTTCCAGCCGGGGATCCACCGCCGGGTGGATATCGCCGTCCATCGCCTGGGGACCGCCCGTGCTGGGCGGCGGCGTCAGGGGCGTCAGCGGCATGCCCAGAGGCGCAGGATAGAGCAGGGCTGTCTTTTCAATGCGCATGATAGAACTCCTTTCCTTTACATAAGCGGAAGCCAACGCGATCCGTGCGGCCCCGGCTATGCAGCGGCGCGGGGGGATTAAGCAGGCGGAGAGACAGCGGCGGCATGCCCGCATTGTCCCGCGTGTTTACGCGCGGCGCTTGCTTCGGCTCAAATCGGGTGGTTTCTGCCTTGAGTATAGCGGAAAACCGCCGGAAAGGATATAACCGATTTTTGATACCGGATTTTTATGGTGTAAGAATGCGTTATCCCATCCAAGAAATCTTGGATTGCACCGACTGGACGGCGTTTGTTACCATACAATCAACAGAAAGCACAAAGGAGAGACCCTGTAAGCATCGGAAGCCTCTCTGTGCGGCAGAAAGGAACGATTGCCCATGAAAACACGTGTATTGGCAGGTGCATTGACTATGCTGCTCCTTTCCCAACTGGTGACCGGCTGTTCCCGCGCGCCCGCGACCTCCAGCGGGTCGGGAACCGGCACAACCCCGAACGCCGCCGCCACCGAACCCACGGGCACGCAGGATACGTGGGAGAGCGGTACATGGACCGATCCCTCAGGTGAGGATACCGGGGCGACGCAGGAGCCCGGCGGCAGCAAGCCCACCGGCGGCAAGAATACCACGACCCGCCGGCCCACCACGGGCAAAACATCGGGTAAAACCTCCACCACGACCACCAAGACGCCCGGCAAGGCACTGGCCGCCGACGTGGTCACCTGGTTTGAGGGCCCGCTGGCCGACATCTTCCCCGAAACCACCAAATCGGACGCGTCGCTCGCAAGCGGCCACATCGATCTGCTGAAAAACGAAAGCGAGTCCATCCAGATCGGGGTGCGGGCGGCCGGCGAGGAGCTGACCAACCTGCGGGTGACGGTCAAGCCCTTCAGCGGCAGCAACGCCCCCTCCATCATGGCGGTGCCCATCCGGCTGGTCTACAACTCCAACCCCTCCCGCGGCTTCACGGCGGAAGGCGGCAACGCCGCCAACTACAGCCGGGGCGAATCGCCGAAAATGTTCCCGGAATACTACGATGTGAACAACAACATCGTGGGCAATCCCAAGGGGATCCAGTACACCATACCAGCCGGCGAAAGTGCAGGCATCGTCGTGGAGGTGACCGCCTCCAAGTCCACCCCGGCCGGCGAGTATAAAACCACCGTGGAGCTCAGCGGCGATCAGGGCACGCGCAGCATTCCCGTGAGCGTCAAGGTGTGGAACGCCGCCCTGCCCGATCCCAAGGATTCCACCTTTTCCTACACCAACTGGTTCTCCTCGAGCAACATGAACGAGGCCGGGTTTCCCAGCTTCATGGACGCGTATTACGACGCGGGAAGCTTCAATGAAAACTTCTTCACCGTCATGGCCAACTACGCCAAGGTGATGAAGAAGGAGCGGCAGAACGTGATTTATGTGCCCACCATGGCGCTGCTCACCTCCGACATGACCATTGACGGCGCGGGCAACTATCAGTTCACCTTCAAAAACTTTGACCGCTACATAGAAACCTTTATACAGAACGGATCGGTTAAGGCGCTGGAGGGCGGCTTCTTCTATGAAAAGGACTGGTACATCAATCCGCCCACCCAGGCCAATACCTGGCCGGAGGGCTCGCTGGTGGCCCCTGTTTTCATCCGGGAGGGGAATGGCTGCACCACCAAATGGGTGTATGCCGAAACGGCTGAGGCGGAGCGGCATTTCGAGCAGCTGATCCCCGCGCTGTACAATCATCTGAAGGCCAAGGGCTGGGACAAGATGTGGCTGCAGCATGTGTGCGACGAGCCGCTGTCCGAGGTACAGGCCAAGCAGATTTCCGCGATGTATAAGCGCATTTTGAAGGAGATGCCCGGCGTGCGCACCCTGGACGCGGGCAGCCACCAGCTGACCAATTTCCCGGACAACGAGCTGCGCATCAATTGCCCGCAGCTTGACGATTACGAGCGGAACCGCGACGGGTACAACGCGCTGAACAAGGCGGACAACGGCGTCGACGTGTGGATGTACACCTGCGTCAATCCGCAGGGCAACTATATGACCCGCATCGCGGACTATCCGCTGCTTTCCGCCCGCATCATCGGCTGGTACAGCTGGCAGCAGGGGATCAAGGGCTACCTCCACTGGGGATGGAATCTCTGGCAGCAGGCCGCGTACGCCCGCAACGATCCCTTTACCGACATGTACTGCGAGGACGCGGCGGGCGACGCCTTCCTGGTGTATCCCGATTCCCTGAACATGTCGGTGTTCGAGGGACCGCGTTCCACATCGGTGCGGGACAGCTGGGAGGATTACGAGCTGCTGGTGCTGGCGGCGAAGAAAAACAGCAGCAAAACCAAGCAGCTGGTCGACAGCCTGGTACGCAACGGCACCACCTTTACCCGTACCAATGCCAATTTGATGAACGCCCGCCTGGAACTGATGAAAATCGCCGCCGGCTGACAAGGGGATGACATAACGTGGCGAACGCAACCTACGACACACTGCTTTCCATCGCGTCCCGCCCCGCGGATTTCTTCCGGGCCCTGCCGCCCGAGGCGGTGACGCACCGGCTTCTGGAACAGGACACGCAGCATAATGCCATCTGGGATCTGGCCATTTCCCCTGAGGGACGGGTGTTTTTCAGCCTGTGCGCCGAACTGGCCGAGAGCCGGTATGTGCGGCTGTACGAATACCTGCCGGACCGCAACGATTTCCGGCTGCATTTCCGGCTGGAAGATCGCATCATCGTACAAGATCGGGAGATCCGGGCAAGCAAGGTGCACACCTCGATGGCTTTCATGGAGGACGGCCGCCTGATCATGGCGACCCACACCACCGCCCAGGCACCCCAGCACCCCACCTGGATGGTGGAGGGGTACTACCAGCATCTGTGGGAGGGGTATCCCGGTTCCCACCTGCTTATTTACGATCCCCATACGGGTGCGCTCGAAAACCGGGGGATCCCGGTGCCGCACGAAACCATTTACGGCGGTGCCTACGATAAGCGGCACGGGGTGTATTATTTCGGCGGCATGATCCGGGGGCACGCCTACGCCTATGACGTGAAGGCCAACCGGGTGACCGATCTCGGCCAGGCGACCGAATTCGGTGCGTATCGCTGGGTCGTGGGGCCGGACGGGCACATCTACGCCTCCAGCCGGCGAGGCCGGCTGTTCCGCATCAACACCGATACCCGGCAGGTGGAGGAGCTGGGGATACGCTTTCCCCGCTCCGCCTTTCTCGATTCCGCGACGCGCAACCAGCTCAACGACGCCGGAACGGGGCCGGACGGCCGCTTGTATATGCAGGTGGTGTGGGGCGACGCGCTGTTCGCCCTGGACACCAAAACGCTGCAGCTGGAAAGCCTGGGCAGTTATCTGCCTGCGGCACTCGACTGGCCGCACAAGCATTGGATGGTGGGGCTGCATTTCGATACCGAAGGGATCCTTTGGTACGGCATCTTCCTTTTCAATGCGGTGGGGGAGAGCGCAGGCTGTCACCTGTGCAGCTGGGATATCCTGCACGGCGGCCGGCCGGTGGATCACGGGTGTATCGCCAGCGACCTGCGCGGCGTGCACACCCTCAGCGAAGTGAAGGGCCAAGGCGATGTTTTGTATGTCTGCGACGGCAACCACCTGTTTGACCGCTGCGGCATGGTGCGCATCGATCTGGCTGCCCTGCGCCGGGCCGAAAAGGCGGGCCGGCAGGGGCCTCTCTGCCATGAGGTGGCGCCTTATCTGTCGGTGAAAAACGGCCGGGCTCTGTATCCATACGATGATTTTGAGGAGCTGGGCGGGCGGTATCTGGCCTATCTCGCCCGCATCCAGAATCACTGGAAGTTCTACGAGGATAACGCCGAGAGCATGCGGGCGGCGGAATACCGGGTGGTGTGCCTGTGGGAACACCTGGGCTTCGATCAGCCGGTGCGGGCGCTGCGCTTTGAAAAGGACGGCACCCTCACCGGCGTGTGCGGGAAGGAGACCGCCACCGCTTTTACCATCCGGGACGGGAAATTCGCCGGCGCCGCGCCGGCGGACGGGTTCCCTGAAAAGGAGCCGGCCCCGCTGCCCGAAGGAACGCGCCTGCCGGCAGTGCCGGGACGGCAGTATCTGGCCGAGCCGTCGGCCTGGGTACGGCTGGGGGACGGCTCCCTGCTGGTCGGTACACGGGACGGCATGCTGTGCACCATCCGGGACGGCCGGGTGTTCTGCCTGGGCGCCGCCTCCTTTAACGGGCCGGTACACGATTTGGCCACCGATGCGGCGGGCCGCCGGGCCTTTGGCGTGGCGGGTCATGAGATGGATCTCGGCATGATTTTCGAGTATGACGGGGAGAACGGCCTGCGCTGGCGGGGACGCAACTACGTCTATACGGCGGAGGAACCCTATATGTCTCTGAGTTCCCAGCCGGTATGCTGTGCTTTGTCGGAGGACGGAAGCTGGCTGGCGGTGGGTGTGGCGGATCGCATGTCCTGCGTGTACCTCTATCGGGTCGGCTGACGGCCGTCGTCGGCCGGCCCGGCTTTATCCAAGGATGGGAGTGAATCGCATTGAAAAACCGTATGGGGGCCGGCATTCTGAGTCTGCTGCTGGCGGCCGCGGCGCTGTTCGGACCGCTGTCCGCATCGGCGGACGGGACGCCGGGAGAGACGGCAGAACCCTCCGTTTCGGCGTCCGTGTCAGATGAGGCGAATGAAACAGAATACCGCCAGTATCAGCAGGAGATAGCCGGGCAGCCGGCGGGGACGGGCGAGGTGACGATCCGCGCCGTCGACTTTCAGGAGAATCCAGGCGGATCAGCCCAAAAGCTGGCCGAATACCGGGGACGCAACGACGTGCTGATGATAGCGGATCAGGAGGACAGCCTGACCTATACGCTGACGGTTCCCACGGCGGGGCGGTATCAGGTGGTGTTCTGCTACTATCCCATCCGGAACAGCGAGCGGTCTCTTGAACTGGGACTGCAGGTGGACGGTGCGTACCCCTTTTCGGGGGCCGAGCGCTTTCTGCTGAACCGCCAGTTTGTCAACGAGACGGCCATCCAGGAGGACGCGCAGGGCAATCAGTATACGCCCCGGCAGGTGGAATACTTTGACTGGTTCGAAGCGCCGATGAAGCTGCTGGACGGCACGGTGGACGATCCCGTCGAGCTGTATCTGGAGGCGGGGGAGCACACGCTGACGCTGCAGACGCTGGCGGAGCCGTATGTGCTCGAGAGCATTCGCCTTGCCCCTCCGCCGGCGGTGGAAAGCTTCGATGCCTACTGCGCGGAACGCCCCGATGAAGGGGGCAGCGATTACATCAAAATTGAGGCGGAGCTGGCCGACCGGAAATCGGATCAGAGTCTGCGCCCCGCCTCCGACCGGACCAGCCCGCTGACCAGCCCGTACCATCCCAGCAAGGTGCGCATGAATATCCTGTCCTCCAGCTGGTCCTCGCCGGGCCAATGGCTGGAATGGGATTTCGAGGCGCCGCGCGACGGGTACTATTACCTTGGCTTCCGGTATCAGCAATTCACCAACATCAATTTTTTCGTCACCCGTCGCCTGTCCATCGACGGGCAGGTCCCCTATGAGGAGGCGGCGCGTCTGCGCTTCGCCTACAACCAGGACTGGGAATACGTCACGCTGACCGATACTGCGGATCGGCCGCTGAAGGTGTATCTGACCAAGGGGCCGCATACCCTGCGGCTTGAGGCGGTGCTGGGCGATTACGCCGAGCTGCTTGACAGCCTGGACGGTACGGTGACGGCGCTCAACGATTTGTACCGCCAGATTATCATGGTCACCGGCGTTTCACCCGATAAATACCAGGATTATTATCTTGACCGGGAAATCCCCGGCATGATGGATACCCTGCAGAGCGCGGCCGACACCCTGCGGGACGAATACGCCCGGATCCAGGAGATCACCCAGTCCCGGGGAGCGCAGGCCGCGATCCTCAATGTCTTTTCCGCGCAGCTGTACAGCTTTCTGGAGGAGCCGGAGTCCATCCCCCTGCGCATCAGCGAATTCAAGAACAACGTGGGCTCACTGGCCGCCTGGGTACTGGATCTCAGGAGCCAGCCGCTCGAGCTGGATTATATTTATCTGTATCAGGAGCAGGCACCTCAGCCAAAAGCCAAGACCGGCTTCTTCGACGGGCTGATCCACGAACTGCGGGCGTTTATCGCCTCCTTTTCGGAGGACTATAACACGATGGGTTCGTCCGGCACGGGCGAGAGCATCGACGTATGGGTGGGTTCGGGTCGCGATCAGGCCCAGATCATCCGCATGATGGTCAACGATCTGTACACCCCGTCGCACCGGATCGGCGTCAACCTCAAGCTGGTCAACGCCGGCATGGTGGAGGCCTTTCTCTCGGGGCAGACGCCCGACGTGGCGCTGACCATTGGCCGCGGCCAGCCCCTCAATCTGGCGGTGCGCGGTGCGCTGGCCGATCTGACCCAGTTTGAGGATTTCGGGGAGGTCAGGGACTGGTTCCTGCCCGGCGCGCTGGATCCCTATTATTTTGAGAACGGCTGCTTCGGTCTGCCCGACACCCAGAGCTTTTACATGATGTTTGCCCGCACCGATATCCTCGCCGAGCTGGGCCTGGAAATCCCCGAGACGTGGGACGAGTTTTACGACGCCATCCCCCAGATTCAGCGTTTTAACATGGAGGTGGGCATTCCGTACACCACGGTAGACGCCTTCGGCGCCGCGGACGCGGGGCTGGGCGTGCGCAACATATTCCCCGCTCTGCTGCTGCAGCACGGCGGCAGCTTTTACACCGCGGACAAGAGCAGCACCGCACTGGGCACCGCGGAGGCGGTGGAGGCCTTCACCCAGTGGTGCGCTTTGTACAAGGAATACGGCCTGCCCGTGTCCTACGATTTTTACAACCGGTTCCGCACCGGGGAAACCCCGCTGGGCATCGCCACCTATACCGAGTTTGCGCGGCTGGAATCGGCCGCGCCCGAAATCCGCGGCCTGTGGGAAATGGTGCCGATTCCCGGCGTCCGCCGGGCGGACGGTACCATCGACCGGACCCAGGCGGGCTCCGGCACGGCGTGCGTGATCCTCAGCAACACCACCAAGCTGGAGTCGGCGTGGGATTTCCTCAAATGGTTCTGTTCCGCCGAGGCGCAGACCCGGTACGCCAAGGACGTGGAGGCCCAGATGGGCGTCATCGCCCGGGTGCCGGTGGCCAACACCGAGGCGCTGCGCGACCTGGCCTGGACCAAGGAACAGCTGGCCGCCATCGAGCTGCAGCGGCAGGACGTGCAGGAGATCCCCGAGGTGCTGGGCGGCTATTATCTCATCCGCGGACTGGACAACGCCTTCCGCGAGGTGGTCTATGAGGGGAAAAACCCCAAGGAATCCCTGCGTCTGTACGACAAGCAGATAAACGGGGAAATTCACCGGAAGAGGGAGGAGTTTGGCCTTGAGTAGCCTTGTGGCAGCGCTGCGGCGGGCGGGTTCGCGCCGTGCGGCCAGGCCGAAGCCTGTTAAAAAGCCTTTTTTGCGGGATGTGCGGGACAACGCGCAGCTGTATCTGCTGCTTTTGCCCTTCTGTCTGGTGTTCCTGCTGATGTTCATCATCCCCATTGTGGCGTCGATGGTGCTGAGCCTGACCTATTACAACATGTTCAACACGCCGAAATTCATCGGCCTGACCAACTACATCAACCTGTTTCTTAACGACGATGTCTTTTTCATCGCCCTGAAAAACACCATGCTGTTCGCGGTGATCACCGGGCCGCTGAGCTATCTGCTCTGCTTTTTCGCGGCGTGGCTCATCAACGAGATGCCCAAAGGGCTGCGCGTGTTTCTGACCTTTGTGTTTTACGCGCCCTCGCTGACGACGTCGGTCTATTTCGTGTGGCAGCTGATCTTCAGCGGCGACAGCTACGGCATTATGAACGGCCTGCTGATGAATTTGAATATCATCAGCGAGCCGGTGCAGTGGCTCACCGATCCCCGGTACAACCTGGCGATCCTCATCGTCGTGCAGCTGTGGATGAGCCTGGGCACCTCCTTCCTGGCGTTCATCGCCGGCTTTCAGGCCATCGATACCACCCTGTATGAAGCGGGTGACATCGACGGCATCCGCAACCGGTATCAGGAGCTGATTTACATCACCCTGCCCTCCATGAAGCCCCAGCTGCTCTTCGGCGCGGTGATGCAGATTTCCGCCTCCTTCTCGGTGAGCACCATTTCCCAAGAGCTGTGCGGCTTCCCGTCCACCCGGTATTCGGCCCACACCATCCTGCTGCACATGCAGGACTACGGCAGCCTGCGGTACGAGATGGGCTATGCCTGCGCCATTGCGGTGGTGCTGTTCGTCATCATGTTCGTGTTCAAAAAAGCGGTCAGCCTGGTGATGCGGCGCATCAGCAGCGATTGAGGAAGGGAGAGAAAAGCTGTGTTGTCTGCGTCCAGGCTGATGCGGCACTATCGGGTGCAGAAGAAGCGCCGGCATTCGGGCCGGCGGCCCTGGGTGACCGCGGTGCTTTTTCTGGTGCTGACGGTGCTGGGGCTGTTCATGGCCCTGCCGCTGATTTATTCGGTGATTAATTCGTTCAAGCCGGTGGATGAGCTGTTCGCTTTTCCGCCCCGGTTCTTTGTGGTGCGGCCCACCACCTCCAACTATTTCCTGCTGTTCAAGCTGGCGTCCAACATGTGGGTGCCCTTCAGCCGCTATCTGTTCAACAGCCTGTTTGTCAGCATCGTGGCCACCGGCGGCAACGTGCTGCTCGCCTGCATGGCGGCCTATCCGCTGGCCAAGTTCAACCTGCGGGTGCGGTGGATATTCGATTTGGTGGTGGTGGCCCTGCTGTTCAACACCACCATCCTCTGGCTGCCGCAGTATGTCATCATGGCCAAGACCGGCATGATCGACACCTACCTTGTCTATATCCTGCCCCAGCTGGCCACCCCGCTGGGCCTGTTCCTGATGAAGCAGTTCATGGAGCAGGTGCCCACCCCCCTCATCGAATCCGCCACCATCGACGGCGCCGGGCAGATCCGCACCCTGTGGAGCATCGTCATGCCCCAGGTTAAGCCCGCGTGGATGACGCTGCTCGTCTTTTCCTTCCAGGGGGTGTGGAACGCGACCCAGGCCAACATGGTCTTCAGTGAGGAGCTCAAGCTCATCAATCTCGCCATTAAACAGATCATGTCGGGCGGCACCGCCCGTTACGGCGTGGCCATGGCGGGCAGCATCGTGCTGATGATTCCGCCGATCGTCATCTTTCTCGTCAGCCAGAGCAACGTCATGGCCACCATGAGCTATTCAGGCATTAAGGAATAAGGGGGGAGCCGGTTTGAAAACCATACGCAAGGGCGCGGGCGCCCTTCTGCTGGCAGGGCTGCTGCTCCTGCTGCCCGCGCTGCCGGCCGCGGCGGCGGTGGACACCCCCTACGACGGTTACCAGTACAACGAAAAGGACAAAGCGGTGGCCGCGCCGGTTGGCTATCTGCCGCAGAAGACCGTTTCGGGACGGCAGATGCCCGTCGGCACGCTGGGCAATGCTTCCGACATGGTGGCGGATTCGGAGGGGCAGCTGTATATCGTGGATACGGACAACGGCTGCATCGTGGTGCTGGATGAGGAGCTGGCATATCAAACCACACTGACCTTCAAGGAAAACGGGGCGGACACCCCGCTGCCCGGCCTGGCGGGCCTGTTCATCCAGGGAAATGGGGAAGAGCGCCGGTATTATGCCGCCGACCCCGAAAACCAGCGGGTGATCGTCGCCGACAGCGGGCTGCATATTCAGCAGGTCATCACCCGGCCGGACAGCGCCCTGCTGCCCGAGAATGTGCTGTTCGCACCGGACAAGGTGCTCGTGGACGAGCAGGGGACCATCTTCGTGCTGCTTCCCGGCCTGTACCGGGGGGCGTGCGTCTTTTCCCCGCAGGGAGAGTTCCTGACCTTTTTCGGGTCCAACAAGGTGGAGCTGTCCGCCCGCATGCTGCTGGATTACTTCTGGAAGGGGCTGCTCAACGAGGATCAGAAGGACAGCATGGCCCGTTATATTCCGGTGGAATATTCCAACTTTGACATCACGCCCGACGGCTTCATCTATACGGTGACCCAGAAAAGCGTGGCGGGGGGAAGCGTGGTTTCCACCAACGAAATTAAGAAGATGAACGCCAAGAGCGTCAACGTGTATAAGGAAGACAACTACGGCGATCTGGAGGTGGCCTGGAGCGACGGGCGGCTGCTGGATACGGCGTTTGTGGACATTGACGTGATGCAAAACGGCTTCGTTGCGGCCCTCGACGCCACACAGGGGCGGGTGTTCCTGTACGACGAAAACGGCCAGTGGATCACGGTGTTCGGCGGTATCGGGGTGCTGGAGGGCACCTTCCGCATACCCGTGGCGATCGAAACCATCGGGCAGCGCATCTATGTGCTCGACCAGATGGCCGATACGGTGACCATGTTCACCCCTTCCGCCTTCGGCGAAAAGATCTTTGCCGCCATGGAGCTGTACAACCAGGGCGACTATGACGAGTCGGTTTCTCTGTGGCAGGATGTGATCCGGTATGCGGGCGGCTATGACCCCGCGTATATCAGCATCGGCAAGACGTATCTGGACGCCGGCGACTATGAAAACGCGATGGCCTATTTCCGCATGGGGCATGCGCCTGAGCTGTATTCCGACGCCTTCAAGCAGCACCGCAACGCCGGCCTGCGCCAGTGGTTTTATCCCATCTTCGCGGTGCTGGCCATTCTGGCCGTTTGGATTGTGGTATCCGACTCCCGCGACCGGGTCAGCCGCTCGCGCGACGTAGATCCCGGTGCGCTGGGGCCGGGACGCCGGCTGCGGTACACCCTGTTCCATCCCACCGGCGGCTACGAAAGCGCGGTGCGGCGGGGTACCGTGCGTTCCAAGGCGGTGATAGCCGCCGGGTGCCTGGCGGCGTGGTTTTTCGCCACCGCCCTGACCTGGCAGTACAACGGGTATGTCTTCAATCAGAACACCCCCGAGGAATTCAGCATCTGGGTGATGCTGGGCAGCACGCTGCTGGTATTCAGCCTGTTTGTGCTGGCCAACTGGTTCGTATCCACCATGATGGACGGCAGCGGCAAGCTGCTGGACATCGTATATGTGCTGGCGGTGGGGCTGATCCCCTATGTGGCGTACCAGCTGCTCTCGCTGCTGCTGACCAACGTGCTCGTCCGGGAGGAAGGGGCCTTTCTCACCCTGCTGATGGTCATCTTCCTGCTCTGGTCAGCGGTGCTGATGCTGCTGGGGCTCAAGGCAATACACGAGTTCTCCTTCGGCCGGACGGTGCTGGCCGTGCTGTATTCCTTCATTGGCATTCTGATCATTCTCTTCCTGGCGCTGCTGCTGTGGAGCCTGTTCACCCAGCTGGCCATGTTTGTTACCTCGCTGCTCGATGAGCTGTCGTTGAAACTCAAGTAAGGAGGCCGGACGATATGAAAAGGAAAGCGATCCATACGGTATGCGGCCTTCTGCTGGCCGCGGCCATGACGCTGGGCATGACGGCGGGCCCCACCCTGGCCGAGGGGGAAAACCCGGCCGGCGATACGGCGGAGGCGGCGGTCGAGGTGACCGAAAACCCGACGCTGGAGAACGGGCGGCTGCGTCTGGATCTCGATTTGTCCAACGGCTTTTTTCAGGTGACCGACAAGGCCACGGATATGGTATATGCCTCCAATCCGGTGGACTATGAGCTGGATATGGTGGCCCAAGGTGTCAACATCACCCGCATGATTTCACAGATTCTGGTCACCTATCTGGACGCGAACCGGTCGATTGACGAAGTCAATTCTTTCGTGGGGGCCACCTCGGAGGGCGGCCTGACGGCGGCGCGGCGGGGGGATTCCCTGCTGGTCACCTATACCTTCGCGGAGCAGGGGTTTGTCATCCCGCTGGAATACCGGCTGACGGAGGATTCCCTGCTGGTAACCATCGATTATGCGCATGTGCAGGAGACGGGAGACTGCCGCGTGCTGAACATCACGCTGCTGCCCTTTTTCGGTGCGGCCCGCCAGGGGGATGAGGGAGCCTTTATTCTGCCAGACGGTTCGGGCTCCTACATTGGGTTCAACAACGGGCGCTTCGCCCAGGGGGAATACCGCCGGGAAATTTACGGCGGCGATCTGACCCAGGTTTCCACCACCAAGCCCAACGATTATAAGCCGGTGCTGCTGCCCATGTTTGCGGGGCTGTACACGCATGTGACGCCGCCCGCCCAGGAGCCGGAGGAAGAACCGGACGAAACAGAAGAGACGGACGAGACGGCGGAGGCAGAAGAAAACGAGGAGAGCGCTGCCGCACCGGCGGGCCGGGATGTGCAGGCCGGCTTCCTTGCCGCCATCCGGGAGGGGGCGGCGGACAGCGAGGTGGCCGTGTCGGTCGCCGGGTACGACACCGGCTATAACACGGCGAACTTCACCTTCCTGTACCGCACCAACATGGAAACCACCCTGCTTAGCCGCACCTGGGCGGAGATCAAGCGCATCCTGTACGCCGAGGAACGCAGCCTGCCCCGCAACCCGCAGGTGGAATACCGCTTCCTGCAGGGGGAGCAGGCCACCATCAAGGGGGCGGCGGACGTGTATGCCGCCATGCTGCTTGCCGGCGAGACGCGGGGCGACAGCCTGAATAACGCCCTTTACCTGGATATTGCCGCCGCGGTGCGCACCCAGCAGCAGTTCCTGGGCTTCGGGTATCAGGACATCACACCGCTGACCACGCTGGACCAGACGCAGAGCATGCTCGAAGAGCTGCAGGCCGGCGGGGTGGAGGATTTTGTCGTGCGGCTGCGCGGGCTGGATTCCAGCGGCGCCTATTACGGCAAAATCGATTCCAAGCTGGCGGTGGACGGCAAGCTGGGCAGTGTGAAACAGCTTGCCGCACTCACCGAGCGCTGGAAAAACGTGTTCCCCGAGGTGCAGCTGACCCAGTTTACTAGCGGGGGCAACGGCGTGTATGCCTTCCTGCATTCGGTCACGGCGGTGAACAAAAAAACCGCCAAACTGTTCGATTATCACTATGCCACCGGCCTGCGCGACTACGACCGGCCGACGCGGTATCTGCTGCGCCCGGCCAATGTGGAGAAAGCGGTGCAGAAGCTGCAGACGAGTCTGGATAAAAGCGGGCTGACGACACTGGCCCCCACTTCCTTGGGTCAGGATTTGTACAGCAATTACGGCGGGGAGAACAACAGCATCGGCGCGGTACAGGATACCTTCACCGGCCTGCTGGCCTCCCTGGGGGAGAAGAACCGCCTGCTGCTCGAGGCGCCCAACGCCTACGCTATGCCCTATGCCGACGCGCTGCTGTACCTGCCCCATACCGACAGCGGCCACTTTGTCAGCGACGGGGCCATTCCCTTTGTGCAGATGGTGCTCGACGGCCTGCGCGGGTATTCGGTGCCGGCGGTCAACTACGCGGCGGATCCGCACGTCATGCTGCTGCATGCGGTGGAATCCAACAGTGCCCTGGCCTATTCGGTGATGGGCGCGTCCTATGAAGAGGTGGCGCGCACCTCGATGAACAGCCTGTACGCCTCCGATTACGCCCAGTGGAAGGACGCGATCCTCGCCGCCGAACAGGAGCTCATGCAGGTGCGGGAGAAAACAGGCGGCAGCGCCATCGCGGATTACGCCTTTCTGGATAAGGAGCTGCGGCGGGTGACCTTTACCAACGGCGCGCAGCTGATGGTCAACTACGGGGCGGTTTCCCGCACGGTGGACGGCACAACCGTCGCCGCAAAATCCTATGTCTTTGTGGAAGGAGAGGGCGCCCAATGAAGTCAACCAGAGCGCTTGGGGCGCACGGCCTGACGATAAAGCAGCGGCGGGGCCTGCTGGGGCTATTCTTTGTGGCGCCGTGGATAGTGGGGGTGCTGCTCTTCTTCCTCATCCCGATGGGGCAGTCTATCGTGTACATGTTCAACGACGTCACGGTGCGGCCCGACGGTGCGCACGCCGAATACGTGGGGATGGAGATCATCCAGGACGTGCTGTTCAAGGATCCGGAAAATGTGCGCATGATGCTGACCGCCATCGCGCAGACGCTGGGCGAGGTGGTGCTGATTCTGGCGTTCAGCCTTTTCATCGCCATCATCCTCAGCCAGAAATTCCGCGGCCGGACGGTGGCCCGGGCCATCTTCGCCCTGCCCATCATCGTGTCCTCCGGCGTGCTGCTGGAGGTCTTCCGGCAGGATTTGTTCGCCAGCTCCATGGCGCAGACAAGCGATGTCACCATCTTTCAGTCGGCGGCACTCGAAATGGCGATGCTCCGGCTGGGCCTGGATCCCAGCCTGGTGTCCCAGCTGACCGGCGCGGTGTCCAACATCCTCGATCTGCTGTGGAAATGCGGGGTGCAGATCCTGCTGTTCCTGGGCGGCATCAAGGCGGTGCCCGCCCATCTGTACGAGGTGTGCAGCGTGGAGGGCGCCAACGCCTGGCAGACCTTCTGGAAGGTGACCTTCCCGCTGGTGACACCCTTCATTCTGCTCAACGCGGTGTATTCCATCATCGATTCCTTCACCTATTACACCAACCCGGTGATGCAGCGGATTCAGGAGTATTTCAATAACCTGTACACATCCTCCGCCACCACGCTGGCCGTGTCGTACTGCCTGCTGGTGCTGGTGGTCACGGGGATTGTCGCCTGGTTCATTTCACGCAAGGTCTTTTATCTGGAGAAGTAGGAGGGAAGCACCATGAAACATGCACAGGCCGCACCGGGTCTGCGGGCCAAGGTGTGGGGCAACCGGCTGGGCCGGGGCACATGGAAGCTGTCCCGTTTTATCCTGCTGCTGGGCATACAGTTTATTTTGATATATCCCATACTTTTTATGGTGATCACCGCCTTCCGCGGGCGCGCCGATATGGAGGATCCCTCGATTGTCTGGCTGACCCAGACCTGGACGCTGGAAAACATCACCATGCTCATCGACGCCATGGACTATCCCGCCCTGCTCGGCTATACGGCGCAGATAAGCTTCGTCTCGGCCTTTTTGCAGACCTTTGTCTGCGGGCTGGTGGGCTACGGCTTCGCCCGGTTTGAGTTCCCGCTCAAAAAGGTACTGTTCGCCATCGTGATTCTGACCATCATCGTACCGGTGCAGACCTATCTGTCGCCGCTGTACATGATGTTCCGCTTTTTCCGCATTCCCGGCGTGTCGCAGATCCTCGATCTCATCGCGGAGGGCAGCGGTACCCTGAAGCTCATCGATTCGCCCTGGCCCTTCTGGCTGCAGTCGCTGTTCGGCATGGGCTTCCGTTCGGGACTGTTCATCTTCATCTTCCGCCAGTTCTACCGCGGGATGCCCGCCGAACTGGAGGAGGCGGCCCTCATCGACGGCTGCGGCGGGATACGCACCTATTTCCGGGTGATGCTGCCCAACGCCCGTTCCTCCATGATCACCGTCTTCATCTTCTCGGTGGTGTGGCACTGGAACGATTATTACGTTCCCGCCGTGTTCAGCGAAACGCGGCAGACGGTGGCCACGGCGCTGGCCTCCCTGCGCTCGACGCTCGAACGGCTGGCCACCCAGAACGGCAGCGATCAGCTCATGGTGCAGGTGCAGGTACAGGCAGGCGCCCTGCTGGCCATTGCCCCCATGCTGATCCTCTTTATCATTGCGCAGCGGTATTTTACCGAGGGCATCGAACGCAGCGGCATTGTGGGATAAATGGGTGCCTGCCGCGTATAGAAGAAAAACGCGACAGTAAAAATCCGTTATCCCGTCTAAGAAACCGGTGATTTCGATCCCGACGGCGCGGCCTTATAATGAAAGCAGACAAAGCCATAACCGGAAAGGAGCGTTCTCTGATGAAAGCATACGCAAAAAGCGCGGCGGCGCTGCTTTGCGCCCTGTTGCTGAGCGCGGGCTTGGCGGGCTGCGGCGGTACGCAGGAGCCGAGCTCATCCACCGCGATGAGCAGCGGCATGTCCTCGGCGGCCGGCGAATCCACCGCCCCGTCGGATACGGGTCTGGCCACCGAAACAGGCGACCCGTCGGCCACCGGCGAAACGAGCGGCAGCAGCGGCGGCAACACCACCAAGGCGCCGGCCGGCGGCAAAACCACCGCCAAGCCCACCACCACCAATAAAACCACCACCAAGGTCACCACGCCCCAAACCACCTCCGCGGAAGGCGGCTGGAGTGCCGGCGGCGAGGAAACGGGCAAGAAGCTGTTCGACAAACGTGAGGGCGTCACGGGAGAGGTCAACCTGTTCATTCCCTGGGACACCTCCGGCGATGCGGATTTCAAGGCCGTTGTGGAAGGCTTCAAGAAGGAGTATCCCGGCACCAGCGTGAAGGTGACCAACGGCGAATGGGGCACCCGCGATATCAAGCTGATGCAGCTGATCCGCTCCGGTGCTTCCCCCGACTATGTGCCGACGGGCGTCTTTGACTTCCCCCGCCGCGCCATCAAGGGCCTGCTGATGGATCTGACCGACAAAATCCAGGTGACCGATACGCTGGACACCTATGTGATGGACAACGTGACCACCTGGGAGGGCAAGAAATACGCCATCATCGGCAAGCGTTCGCCGGCGGTGCTGTATTACAACACCACCATGCTCAAGAACGCGGCCATTGTGGATACCCCCTACAAGCTGTGGCAGCAGGACAAGTGGACATGGGAAGAGCTGGAGAAGATGGCGCGCAAGCTGACCCAGGACACCAACAAGGACGGCAAGCCGGACATCTACGGTTTCGGCACCGAGCTGGAATTCATCTTCCCGCTGGCCCAGGGCACCGACATCATCAAGTTTACCAACGGCAAGCCCACGCTGAACATCGACGATCAGGTATGGCGCAATGCGCTGCTCACCTATTACGACGGCGTGAACAAGGATAAAATTTACACGCCCGTGCGCTGGAGCATATGGGAAGAGTTCGCCAACGGCAACGTGGCCATGTATTACGGCCCGTCCGGCGAAGCGGAAAAGATTCTCAACAAGGGCATGAAGAACTGGGAAATCGCCCCCTTCCCCAAGGCCAAGGACAGCGATAAGGCGTACATCGGCTACTCCTCGAGCGACGGCTTCGGCGTGGCGGCAGGGGCCAAGAATGCCATCGGCGGCATCGCCTTCGGCGAATACCAGTACAACTACTGGACCAAAAAGGCCGAAGACGGCTCCAGTGAGAGTCTCTTCACCCAGGCCCAGCTGGATATGATGGACACCATAGAAAATCGCATCACCTGGCTGTACGGCTACGGCATGGAGGACAGCTTCTGCCAGTCCTTCGGCAACTATATGCGCAAAAACGGCGACTTCAGCGCGCTGATGGAAGAAATGCGGCCGATTTGGCAAAAGAATCTGGATGATACCCTGAAGGGACGTTAAATACGGCATAACAAACCAACCCGAGTGGATTTTTCTGCTCGGGATTGGTTTGTTTATGCAGAATTTGCTTGCATTGTGTCCTAAATTGGGATACAATGGGTGCGGCGTTATCCTGTAAATAAAGGATCTAATTATATTGAAATATTAAACAGAAAATAGTCTTTTCAAACAGAAAGGGAAGCGGAGGAGAGGGCGCCGTGATACATATGCTGATTGTGGATGACGAGCGGCTGGATCGGCAGGGGGTGGCGTATCTGATCGGGAAATACGCTTTTCCCATTGAGACAAGCATGGCGGATTCGGTGGAGGAGGCGCTGCAAATCCTGGACAGCCGGCCGGTGGACATCCTCTTTACCGACATCTGCATGCCGGAGAAGAACGGGCTGGAGCTCATTCGTCTGGCCAGGCAGCGGCACCCGACTCTGGAATGCATCATTTACAGTGCCTTTGGGGAGTTCGAATATGCCAAAAAGGCCATGCAGTACGGCGTGCGCCACTATATCCTCAAGCCGCTCAAGCTCGAGGAGTTCCAGGCCACCATGCGGGAGGTGCTGGAGGACTGCCGCCGGGCCGGGCGCCAGCGGCAGGAGGAGCAGCTGCTGCGGCTGCTGCTCCTCGGCCAGCTGCCGCAGGAAAAGCTGGAGGTAACGGGCCGGCCGGTGCTCGTGGATTTGTCACTGCCGCTTTTTGCGGACAAGCCGGAGCAGATCGAGCGGCTGACGCAGGAAATGTTCCGTCCCCTTTTGTGCGTCAGCCTTAACGAGTTTCAGATCGTGCTGCTCACCGAAAAGGGAGGCCTGCCGGGGGCGGCGCAGACCTTCTGCCGCCGTGTGGAAGAGGAAACGGGCGCGATGGTGACGGTGGTGCTGGGCGCCGCCGCGGACAGCCCGGAGGAGCTGCTGTCCTGCTATACGCGCATGGAGGCCCGCCTGGACGCCAAGTTCTTTTCCCGGGAAAGCGGGGTGCTGGACATCGCCGGCGATGCGGACGCGGCCACCGGCGATTATCAGCAGCAGGTGCAGGAGGTGGAAGCCTGCATCCGCCGCGGCGAAAAGATGCGCGCCATCGCGGAGACGGAACTGCTGTTTCAGACGCTGGAGCACAGCGGCGCCCTGTCCCCTATGTATGTCAAATACCTGTGCAGCAATCTCGTCCACCTGTGCACCGAGAGCAGCCGGGCAGACGCACAGATCGTGTCCGATTACATCAACCGGCTGTTTCAGTGCCCGAACATCTACCAGCTGCGGGATGTGCTGCTCGACATTTTGGGCGAGGCCATGCCGGACGAAGAAGGGGACCGCAGCACCATCGAGCAGATCCTGCAGATCGTGGAGCAGGAATATATGAAGGATATCAGTCTCGAGCAGATCGCTGACCGGGTACAGCTTTCGCCCAGTTATCTGAGCTTTTATTTCAAAAAGGAAACGGGGCGTAATTTTATCAAATACCTGACCGTTTTCCGTTTGGAAAAGGCCAAGGAGCTGCTGCGCACCACCGACATCAAGGTCATCACCATTTCCGAGATGGTCGGCTATCTCAATTCCTCCTATTTCTGCCTGTTGTTTAAAAACTACACCGGGCTGACACCGGCCCGTTTCCGGGAAGAAGCGTCATGCTGAAGCGGGCACGCCGGCTGCTTAGCCGCTCCAAATTCCGCACCAAGCTGTTCTGCGGCTTTTTAAGTGTATCGCTGCTGCCGCTGGTGGTGCTGGGAATCCTGTCGTATACCATTGCGCGGGATTCCCTGCGGGATCAGATGGAAAGCCGGGTGGCGGACTACGTCGATCGGGTCAGCACCCAGCTGAACGCCGTTTACCGGCGTACCCAGGAGGCGCTGGACAACGTGGTGTACAGCGACGAGCTGCTCGCCCTACTGGTGGCGCTGAAAAACAACCAGGTGCGCATCGGCGAGGTACAGCTGTATATGGAGGACTGTCTGCAGCGGCTGCAGCCGGTGTCGGCTTCTATCCAGCGGCTCGACGTCCTGCTGAGCGGGGATACAGGCCTGCGGTATAACGATGCGGCGCTTGCCGCGCTGGTAGAAGAGGCGCTGAGCCTCCATGAAGACAGTGCGGCGCAGCTTGCCGCCGCGGGCGTGTACTGGTTCGCCGCCGAGGAGGCGCTGTACGCCGTGTGCACCGTGCCCGATCTGTACCGCAACCAGGAGGCGGCCCGGCTGGTCATGGTCATGGACAAGCAGAGCTTTTTCCGCGAGAGCCTGATGGGGGAAAACCCCGATTTTGGCATTCTGGTGGCGGACAGCGGCGGGGGCAGCGTCATCAGCCTGGTGAAAAATGTGATGACCACCGGCGTCATGCCTGTCAGCTTTCTGGAAAACGCCTCCCAGAACCTGGTGCAGTACAACGGCGCCCAATATCTGTTCGGATCCGCCGCGCTGGAGGCGGGGGGCTGGAGGCTGTATATCCTCATGTCGTATGAATACGCGGTACAGCGCACCGGCAACATCGTGGCGAGTACCGTGGCCGCCATGGCGGCAGGCGTCGTGCTCATCGCGCTGATCGCCTATCTGCTTTCGATCGGCTTTACCAGCCGCATCGATCTTCTCATCCGGCAGATGAAGCAGGTTTCCAAGGGCAACTGGCTCATCGAGCCCAGCGCCGACCAGCGCGATGAGGTAGGGCAGCTCAGCCGTGCCTTCGAGGGCATGGTGACCCAGCTGGAATCGCTCATACACGATGTATATGAGAGCAAAATCGCCCAGCGGGAATCCGAGTTCAAAGCGCTGCAGACCCAGATAAACCCGCATTTTCTGTACAACTGCCTCGACAACATGAACTGGTACGCCATCCTGCGCGGGGACGAGCATTCCTCCTACGTCATTACCCAGCTGTCCGACTATTACCGCACCTCACTCAACCGGGGAAAAAACACCATCACGGTGGCGGACGAGCTTAAAAACGCCATTGCCTACATGAACCTGCAGCTGGAGCTGCACGACAATAATTTTGTTTTTGAAAAGGATATTGAGGAAGGACTAGGCGGGTATATCACCCTCAACCTGATGCTGCAGCCGCTGCTGGAAAACGCCGTCAAACACGGCGTGGACAAGGTGCGGGACAAGACGGCGGACAAGCGTATTCGGCTGACCGCCCGGCTGCAGGGCGGCGCGCTGTGGTTTTCGGTGTTCAACACGGGCGATTCCATCCGCCCGGAGGTGCTGCGCAGCGTGTTTGTGGAGAAAACCGGCGGATACGGCCTGCGGAATGTGGACGAGCGGCTGCGGCTGCTGTTTGGCGACGATTACGGCCTGCGCATCGAAGGGGTGAGCGGCGGCACGCTGTGCACGATTCACATCCCGCTGCGCGCGGCGCCGCCCGATGGAGGAGAGGAGGAACCGGCATGAAAACGGCTGGCATAAAAATGGCGGCCGGACTGGCGGCGCTGCTGCTGTGTACGGGGTGCCGGGCCGTGCCGGTAAGCGAACCGCCTCCGGCCGCGGAACCGGAGCCGCTGCGCTGGCTAATCGTGGACAGCCAGGGGACCGGAAAGGAAGAATACTGGGACGGCCGCGCCGTGCGGGAGGTGTTTGAACGGCTGGAGCAGACGCCGGTTATTACCTATTACGCCGGGGAGCAGGACGTGCTGATTTCCCGCCTGCTGGCCCGGGCGGAGACACCGGATATTCTTACCGTGCCGGCGGGCGGCGCATTGCGGGAAAAGGTGCTGGGTTCCGGCAATGTGTGGAACATACAGGAGCTGTCCGAGGAGCTGTATACGTCTATCCCGGACGAGGTTCGGCAGGTATACCAGAACAATTCGGGCGAGCTGTTCTCTCTGCCAGGCGGGTATACGGCGGAAAATTACCGGCCGGTGGCCGTGGAAGGGGTGTATGTCCGGCAGGAATACGCTTCGCTGCTGGGCGATCCGGCCATGGATACGGTGGAAAGGTTCGCCCGGGCGGTGGAGGCGTTCGTCCGCCTCGCGGCCGAAAACACCTTGGTGAACAGCGGCGAGCTGGTACCGGTGGTGTTCGGCGTGAACGGCAGCGGCCTGGCCACGGTGGAGCATATCTGCGGGGTGCACCCCTTTTACCAGGAGGGGACGGGCAGCTATCACCGGATCTTTTCGCCCGCCGTCGGGCAGGCCATGGCCTTTTTCGATTCTCTCGACGCCCTGAGCGTTTTCCCGATTTTTGAGCCTTATTCCGATCGGCGGCTGACCGAGCTGCTCAGGCAGCAGGTGTTTGTCTACATCGGGCCGGCCGCCTTTATCCAGAGCTTCAACCTGGCCAATCCCGGCTCCGCCTTCGTGGAAGTGACCCCGCCCTTCGCGCCTGACGGCTATCTGGAGGCGCAGAGCCGATGGGGTACCTACGAAACTTTTGTTTTCCGCGGAGGCGACGGCGAAGCGGCGGCCCGGCTGCTGCAGACCTTGTCCTCCTCGCAGGCAAGCCGCACCTTCTTATACGGCGTGGAGGACGAGGACTGGGTGCTGGTGAACGGCGGGGTGACCCCGCTCAAAAGCACGCTGCATAAGCTGCAGGCGGATCCCCGTGCCTACCTGCAGCAGACGGGGATCGGCTCCTTTCCTTTCCTGTCGAGGGAGGGGACGCTCAACCCCTATGCGCAGCTGGACGGGACGCGCGCGCTGGACATTTCCCGGGAAAAGGTGTACTTTTCTGCATCGGACTATCACGGCTATTACCTGTCCCAAATGGACGCCCGGCTGAAAGCGTATTATACCGAAGCGGCCAATCCCAGCGTCAGCGCCGCGGATATTCTCGCGCGCATCCGGACCCTTGAGGACGAAAAGGAACCGCTTGCCGTCTCCCGCTGACTCGGAAACCGTGCGGGATAAGAATTCTTATATGCCAACCTAAAAATCCATTATTTCTTCCGCGAAAAGCAGCCGGTATAATGAAACTAGACAAAAAATCAAGAGGAGGAACGGACATGTTTGGTTTGAAACGAAAGGCAATGGCGGCTGCCCTGTCTGCCGCCGTGCTGGCCGCGGCGGTTGTGCCCGGCCTGACGCCGGGCGCGCTCGACACCCCGCCTTCCAGCCGCAGTCCGATGGGGATCGTCGATTACATCGACGATCTGTTCGGCGGCGAGGACCACAAAAGCTGGTATACGGCGGACAATGTGCAGGATACGCTGATGGGCGATTACCCCTGGCGGGTCCAATACTATGACGGCAACCCCGAATGGGACGGCTTCTACAGCTTTAAGTCGCTGAAGGCCAGCAACAGCTGGGGCGACGAGGCGATTGACGAGTATGTCGTGGGGCACGACTGGCTGGCGACCACCGGGCAGGTCAACTTCCAGAGCGGCATCCCTTATCTGACGACCGCCACCAACGATGCGCCGGTGATCTGCTTCACCTATATCGCGCCCAAGGACGGCACCTATAAGATTTATCCCAGCGACACGCTCGGGGAGATCCGGGTGATGTATCCCAGATACTTCCCCGGCGGCGAGGAGTATAACGACGGCCAGTATCTCCCGCAGGGCAGCACCTACAAGCTGGGCTTCGCCATCCATAAGATGGGGGCGGAGGCCGATATGGACACCTACGACCCGGCCGGCGCCACCAAGCTGTGGCCGGCCGAGGGCAATTACCAGTATCTGACGGCGGAAACCACCTCCTTTGCCTTCCCGACCATCGACGAGGTCGAGCTGAAGGCGGGCGAGCGGCTGCGTTTCATTTTGGACGCCCGCGAGAGCGACGGTATCGAGGATTGGTTGCTGGCCGCGGCGATGTGCCCGATGGTGGCCAACACCGATAACACGCCGCCCACGGCGGGGGACGGCGCGTTTGACTGCACCGTTGGCCGCACGGTGTCCGGGCAGCTGGCCGGCGCCGACGCGGATGAAGGCGCGGTGCTGACCTACTCTCTCAAGACGGAGCCGCAGAAGGGCAGCGTCGTGGTCAACGCGGACGGCACCTTTACCTATACGCCTGGCGCCGATGTGGAAGGAACCGACACCTTTGTGTACACCGTCACCGACGAAAACAACGCTTCCGCCGACGGTACGGTGACCATCACCTTTGTGAGCAACAAGGCCCCCGCTGCCGGGACCACCGCCTTTTCGACGCTGGAGGACACCGCGCTGGAAGGCGCGCTGAATCCCACCGATGAGGACGAAGACGCTGTAACCGTGACGCTGAAAACCGATGCGGCGCACGGCGAGCTGGCTCTCAATGAAGACGGCACCTTCACCTATACGCCCGAAGAAGGCTTCTTTGGCGAAGATACCTTTGTGGTCACCCTGGCCGACGGCAAAACCACCGTTGATGTGACCGTCACCGTGACGGTGGAGGAGAACAAGGCCCCCGTCGCCAACGCCCAGACGGTGAAAACCAAGCCGGACACCGCCGTGGAGTTCACGCTCGGCGCCACGGACGCCAACGCCGGCACCACCCTGACCTACAAGCTGACAGAGGAACCGGCGCATGGCACCGCCGTGCTGGAGGGCGACAAGGTTACCTATACGCCGGAAGCGGGTTTCTCCGGCCTGGACAGCCTGACCTTCCAGGCGAACGACGGGATTAACGATTCCGAACCGGCGACGGTGACACTGGCCGTGCTGGACAACGGCTTGGACTCGATGACCACCATCAAGGACGCCATTGAAGCGGCCGGTGAGGGCCGCGACAAGGACAAGGCGTTCGAATTCTTTGAGGTGTACGATCTGCCGTGGCAGTTCCAGTACCGCATCGAAGAGAGCACCGGCGACATCGACGATATCAACGAAGCCAAGTTTGAAACCGCCGTGGCGGCCACGATCCACAGTTGGGGCGGCTTCCAGTTGAGTGACGGCACTACCTGGCCGTCCACCACTATCCAGAACGCCGGCTTCCTGGGCAATCAGATGGTGCACGTGCTCAACTCCGGCTGGCTGCCCGATGAAAAGAACGCGGTGGCGGCGCTGGCCTTTGTTGCGCCCAAGGATGCCACCTACTTTATCACCGGCGGCGAGGTCACCGATCAGTTCGGCATCTGGGAAGGGCAGGCAACCGCCAATCCCATCAAGGTATGGATCGAAGTAGACGGCACGATGGTGTGGCCGGCCAACGGGCAGCCGCTGGCGCTGAGCACCGCGCTGGAGAAAACCACCCTGCCGGATCTGCAAATTGCCATGAAGGAAGGGGCAGCCCTCCGCTTCTGCGTGCAGGGAACAACCCTGAACGTCGACAACAACAACGTGTATCTGGATCCGGTCGCCTATGAGCTGGGCGCGTATGACGAGGCCCTCGATCCGGTGGAGGAAGAGCCGGCCCCGCCTGTAGACCCCGATCCGGAAGATCCGGAAGTGCCCACGGATCCCGGCGATCCGACGGATCCGGAAGACCCGGCAGATCCCACCGATCCGGAAGATCCGGGCGACGATGAAATCCCGGATACCGGCGTGGCGCTGCCGCTGGCTGCCTTAATGTTGGCAGCGGGGGCGGGTGTGTTGATCGCGCTGTCCAAACGCAAAAAAGAATCGTAACCGCTTAGCTGAATGCCCGCCTCTCTTACCAGTTTGAATGTTCATAACGCAACTGAACATTCCTATGTAAAGGAGTAGTCCGAAAGGGCTGCTCCTTTTCTCGTTTATCCGGCTTTCCCAACCAGATATTCTATTTCTACGCCCTGTCTGCTGTTGAGAACGACATTCCCCGGCAAAACAGGGCTGTGCGGTAAATCCAGTACGCCGACAAACTTGTAATGGATCACAAGGCGCTGCGTCCTGTTTTTTCCTGTCCCCTGAATGTGGTAGACGTCAATCCGCTCCACCAGTTCGTGAAGCATGGTAGGCGTTAAGGTTTTCATCTGCATAAACTTCCGAACCGCTTTCAGAAACTGATTTTTGGAATATACCCGGCTGTCCTCTTTATCGCAGATGCTTTCCAGCTCTGCGATTTCTTTTTTGAGGGATTGCTGTTCCTCGTCATACCTTTGCGACAGCTTCATGAAGCGTTCGTCAGAGAGTTTACCGCTTACGTTGTCCTCGTAGGTGCGTTCAAAAAGCATATCAACCTCACTGTACCGGGCGTTCAGTTCCGCCAGCTTTTGCTGGCGGAAGCGTTTTTCACGCTCATAATCCTGTGAAGTTTTCCGGGCAAGCAGCTCTGCAAACTCTTCTTCGTTTTCCTGTAGGTACCACCGCGATAAAAAACACGCTGATTTTCGCGGTGATCACAGGGCCCATCAGCTATTTTCTCTGCCTGCTGGTCGCCTGGTTTATCAATGAGCTGTCGCCGGTGTTCCGCTCCCTGATGACGCTGCTTTTCTACGCGCCGGCGCTGGCAGGCACGGCGTCCATCTCGCTGTGGACCTATATTTTCAGCTCGGATCGCAACGGGCTGCTCAACTCCTGGCTGTTTTCGCTGGGACTGATTTCGCTGCCGCAGGAGTGGCTGGTCAACCCCGCCACCATCAAGATCTGCGTGATTGTGGTCATTTTGTGGCAAAGTCTGGGCGTCAGCTTCCTGTCCTTTATCGCCGGATTCCAGAACGTGGACCGCACCCTGTATGAAGCGGGGGCGGTGGACGGCATCAAAAACCGGTACCAGGAGCTGTGGTTCATCACGCTGCCCTCCATGAAGGGGCAGATGCTGTTCGCGGCGGTGATGAGCATCACCAGTTCCTTCGGCGTGGGCGACGTGGTTACCGCCCTGTGCGGCTTTCCAAGCTCCAACTATGAGGCGCACACCATCATCAATCACCTGCAGGATTACGGGACCATCCGCTACGAGATGGGATATGCCTGCGCGATTGCCACGGTGCTGTTTATCCTCATGGTGGGAACCAATAAAGTGGTGCAGACCCTGATAGCAAAGGTGGGAAAGTAAATGACGGCCTCCCGAACCTCCCGTGCGCGCCGCGTGAAAAGGCGGTTCCATACCCGGGTGAACCGATCGCTGGGCGGCAATGTGTTTATCCTGTTCATGCTGCTTCTGCTGGGGGCATTTACGGCGCTGCCGCTGTATCTGTCCATCATCAATGCCCTCAAGCCGCTCAACGAGCTTTTCCTGTTCCCGCCGCGCTTTTATGTGCTGAACCCGACGCTGAGCAACCTCTCCGACCTGTTCATCATGATGAGCAATTCCACCGTCCCCTTTTCCCGGTATATTTTCAACACGGTATTCATCACGGTGGTGGGCATCGCGGGACAGATCCTCATCTCGTCCATGTGCGCCTATCCGCTCGCCAAGCACGCCTTCCCCGGGCGGAATCTGTACTTCAGCCTCATCGTAACCTCGCTGATGTTCAGCACCACGGTGACGGCGATCCCCAGCTATCTCATCATGTCGAAGATAGGCTGGCTGGACACCTACTGGGCGGTGATCATCCCGGTGTTCGGCAGCACGCTGGGCCTGTATCTCCTCAAGCAGTTTATGGAGCAGATCCCCGATTCCCTGCTGGAAGCGGCCAAGATCGACGGCGCCAACGAGTGGCAGATTTACTGGAAAATCGTGATGCCGCAGGTCAAGCCCGCCTGGCTGACGCTGATTGTGTTCTCCACCCAGAGCCTCTGGTCCATGGGGGCGAACAACATGGTGTATTCGGAAAAATATAAAACCTTCGCGTATGCGCTGGGCCAGATCGCCGCGGGCGGCGTGGCGCGCACCGGCGTGGCGGCCGCCATTTCGGTGGTGATGATGTCGGTGCCCATCGTGGTGTTTGTGGTCACCCAGAGCCGCGTCATCGAGACCATGACGACCTCCGGCCTTAAGGAATAAAACGGCCGCTGTGCACTTCAAAAGGACAAAATCTCGGAAATAGGAGACACTGCATGGAATACGTACTGTATATGAATCGTCCCGCCTCCTGGTGGAATGACCTCTGCCGGGATGCCACGCCCCTGGGAAACGGGTTCCACGGGGCCATGGTTTACGGCAATGCCCGGCACGAGCGCATCATGCTCAGCCATATCCGGCTTTGGGCGGGCGGCGAGAACGGCTGCCTGCCCGATGTCGGGGATCGGCTGGAACCCATGCGCCGGGCGATCCGCGCCGGCGATATTGTGGGGGCCGACACCATGCTGACCGACGCTTTGCACCAGCGGGGTTACGCCATCCGGCAGCCGGTGCCGGTTCCCGCGGCGGATCTGCGGCTCCATATCCCCATGGCGGAGGCCTTCACCGCCTATTCGCGCCGCCTGTATCTGAATGAGGGCCTGAGCGTGGTGGAGTACCGGGACGGGGAACAGACCGTCTGCTCGCGCACCTTTGTTTCGCAGGCGGACGACGTGGTGGTCACCCATGTCAACCGCCCGGCCGAGGTGGAGCTGACCATGCACCATACCGATCAGGTCAACGGACAGGCCGCCTATCCGGAAACCTTCCGCTGCGGTACGTTGGAACGCGGCGGGGAAATCTACCGGACGGCCCAGGTGTCGTACGGGGACGATGGCGTGCCGCTTATGTACAGCGTGGTGGTGCGCGTCGTGCACGACCGGACGGGCACCCTGGTGCTCAGCCGGGTCCTGCCCCATACCGACGGAGACGAAGCCGTGCAGGAGGCGGCGGACGCGCTGCGCCGGCTGGAACCCCGCTTTGAACCGCTGTTTGACCGGCATGTCCGGCTGTTCCGCACGCTGTTCGAACGCTGCGCCTTTGCGCTGGATCTGGGGGAGGAGGGGGATACCCGCGATCTGTCCAACCGCCGGCTGCTGGACATGGCGTATACGCAGGAGCTGCCGGGGGCTTTGGCGGAAAAGCTGTGGGCCTACGGGCGGTATCTGCTGATCAGCAGCACGGCGCCCGATTCCCTTCCCTGCAGCCTGACCAGCCTGTTTTCCGGGGACTACAAGGCCTTTTGGGGCATCAATATGGCCAACATCAACCTGGAAATGATTTACTGGCAGGCGGCCCCCGGCCTGCTGCCGGAGTATATGCTGGCGGTGTTCGATTATTACGAGCAGGCGATGGAGGACATGCGTGAGTGCGCCCGCAAGCTGTTTCACTGCCGCGGCATCTATCTGTCGGCGGTGACCGTCCCCGGCGCGATGCGCGCCTGCTGCCCCTTCCCGCACATCATTAACTGGACGGGCGGGGCGGCCTGGGTCTCCCAGATGTATGTGGATTATTGGCAGTATACCGGCGACGATGGGTTTATGCGGGAACGGGCCTTCCCCTTTTTGAAGGAGGCGGCGCTGTTCTATGAGGATTTTCTGGTCTGGGAGGGGGATACCTGGCACGTGATCCCCTCCCTGTCGCCGGAAAACCATACGGCCTCCTTCCGGGGACAGCCGGAGTTCCCCGAATCGGTGCAGACGGCGGTGGACGCCGCGCTGGATATCGCGCTGATCCGGGCGCTGTTCGACAACCTGCTGGACATGGGCCGCCGCCTCGGCGCCCCGGCCGCGCAAATGGCCGTGTGGCAGCGGCTGCGCAGCGGGGCACCCGCCTACCGCTATAATGAAGACGGCAGCCCGCGGGAATGGCTGGACGACGACTTCCCGGACCGGGAACAGCACCGGCATCAGTCCCATCTCTACCCGGTATTTCCGGGGATGGAGCTGGCGCGCGCGGACGAACGGACGCTGGCGGGCTATCGGCTGGGCGGACTCAAGCGGGTGGACGGGGCACTGGAATACCAGACCTCCTGGTCGTTGATGCAGAACGCCTGCCTGATGGCCCGCTGCCGGGACGGCGAAAACGCGTACAAGAGCCTGTGGCTGATGGCGCGCTCCTGCCTGATGGAAAACCTGCTGACGCTGCATAACGACTGGCGGGATATGGGCATCTGTCTGGAAATGCCCATGGCCCCGTTCCAGATTGACGCCAACATGGGCTTCACGGCCGCCGTGCAGGAAATGCTGCTGTATTCGGACGGGCAGCGGGTGGAACTGCTCCCGGCGCTGCCGGCCGCCTGGAAGGCGGGCCGCATCGGGCCGCTGGCCACCCGGTGTCACGTTCTGGTGACCATCAAGTGGGAAGAGGAGGACGAAACGGCTCTGCTGACGGCCCGCCGGGATACGGCGTTCGTCCTGTGCGTCAGGGGGCGGGAGCCCCAGCCGCTGCAGCTGCGGGAGGGGGAAAGCTACCGGCTTCCCAAACGCGGCCACTATACAAAAAGAATGGAGGATCCCTATGCAGTTTAACGGATTGGGCATGAGCCTGGGCAACCTGCCGCGCTTGTCCGACGCCCGGACGAGGAGCATCACGGCGGAAAACCCGCGGGGCGAAAAGGGGGGCGGCGCCCGGGCGGAAGCCGCGCCTGACAGCCCGGCGCGCGAATTGGGCAAAGGATGGAAATGCGCCCCCTGCACCGGCATCGGGCCCGGTCAGACGCTGGTGCTTGCCGACATTGCCGGCCCGGGCGCGATCCAAAGCATGTGGTTTGCCGGCGGCATCGCCAACCGCGATATGATTTTGCGTATTTACTGGGACGAGGCGGACCAGCCGGCCGTGGAATGCCCACTGCCTGATTTCTTCGGCGTGCATTTTCCCATGCAGGACCCGCTCAAGCCCTGCGACGGCCCGGCCGTGCATATCAACAGCCTGCCTGTGGCGGTCAATCCCAACCGGGCGTTCAACTGCTTTTGGGAGATGCCTTTCCGGAGCCGGGCGTATATCACGCTGGAAAACCGGCATCCGGTCAATGCGGCAGCCTGCTTTTATCAGATCAACTATACGCTCACGCAGGTGCCGGAGGAATGCGGGTATTTTCACGCGCAGTTCCGCCGGGTGAACCCGCTGCCCTACGGCGAGGTGTACACGATCCTGGACAACGTGGAGGACGAGGGGCACTATGTCGGCACCAGCATGGGCTATGGCGTGAACAACAACGGCTGGTGGGGAGAAGGGGAAATCAAGTTCTACCTCGACGGGGATACCGATTACCCCACCCTGTGCGGCACCGGAACCGAGGACTATTTCGGCGGCGCCTACAACTGGGAGATCGACGGGCGGTATACGACCTATTCCACCGCCTTCTGCGGCATGCATCAGGTGCTCCTCCCGGACGGCCTGTACAACAGCCAGCACCGGCACTGCATGTACCGGTGGCACATCATGGATCCCATCCGCTTCCGGCAGGATATCCGCGTGACGATACAGGCGCTCGGCTGGTCCACGGACGGCACCTATATGCCGGGCACCCACGATATCTGCTCCACGGCGTTCTGGTACTCCCGCAAACCCGCTGTGCCGCTGGCCCCTCTGCCCGACAGGCAGTTTCTCCGCATTCTGTGATCGGAAACAGCAGAACGGCCCGCCGATTTGTACAAAATCGGCGGGCCGAATTTTATGCGCCGGGCCCTTTCTTTTTTTCAGAGTTTGGAGTATAATCGACATATGCCGGAAACGAGGGGAGAAATGTGTATGCCAAGGCCGCCAAGATGCCGGATTGTGTGCTGCGAGCCGGAGTATCCGGCCTTCGTGCCGGCGGACGGAATCGCGGCCGGCGGCGTGACGCTCCGCGTGGACGAATTTGAGGCGATCCGCCTGGTGGATTATGAAAAGAAGACCCACGGGGAGGCGGCCGCGCAGATGGGCGTTTCGCGCACCACGGTGACCGAGATATACGAAAGCGCCCGGGAAAAGATCGCCGACTGCCTGGTGAATGGCCGGCGGCTGACCATTGCGGGCGGGCATTATCGCCTCTGTACCGGCGAGAGCACGGCCGGCTGCGGCAGGAAATGCCGGTGCCGGCCCCAGATCCAGGCGGATATTCCGCAGAAAGGAAAGCGTATCATGAGAATTGCAGTCACCTATCAGGACGGAGACATTTTTCAGCATTTCGGGCACACCGAACAGTTCAAGCTGTACGACGTGGAGGGGCATGCCGTCACCGCGCAGCAGGTGGTGCCGACCAACGGAAGCGGGCACGGCGCGCTGGCCGGCTTTCTGGCGGACAACGGGGTGGACGTGCTCATTTGCGGCGGCATCGGCGGCGGGGCGCAGACGGCCTTGGCCCAGGCGGGTATCCGGCTTTACGGCGGGGTGAGCGGCCGGGCGGACGACGCGGTGCAGGCCCTGCTCGACGGGACCCTCGCCTATAACCCGGATGTGCGCTGCCGGCATCACGACAGCGAACACGGCGGCAAGGCTCATACCTGCGGGGATCACGGCTGCGGCGAGCACACCTGCGGCGGGCACATCGGCGGCGGGCACGGCCGCCATTGAGAGATAGGGAACACGGCGATGAAGGGGGTCGTGGTGGGCGATCCGCGGCGGGATGCAGGCGGCTGCGACCGCCAGCCCGTGCGGCACGGAAACGCCGCAACGCCGCCGTTTCGCAGGAGAGGCATAATTTAAGGAAAAGGAGACGGCAGGTTACGCCTTTCTGGCGCAGCCTGCCGTCTCCTGTTATCCCATGCTTTTCAGCTGGTTTACCAGCGCGGTTATCGCATCGGACAGCGCATCGAAATTCGCGATCACAAGCATCGTGCGGTCGGATGACGTGTATACATATTGATCCACAAAGCCCGCCACCGATATGTCTTTGCCATCCGCTGAGGTGAAACCCAAATGAAATCCAATTCCCCCAACAGGAGCAAACGGTTTGGATACAAACTTCATCTTCTGCAGAAGGGTAACCCATTCTGCAATAAGCCGTGCATCCGAGCTGGCGTGATTTTCCGTGCCGGAGGGGGTGGTAATGGAAAGCGCGACGCTTTGCATGCTGTCAGCCCGAAGAGCCGCAATAGAGGCCGTAAATTCGCTGAAATTGGCCTCCAGCTCTCCGTCGGTGACAGCGGATGGATCCGATATGGCCGGGGAAATCGCCTTTTCTGTGGCTGCCGCCGCGCTGTCGACGGGATGATCGGCGGCGCTTCCGTTTTCTGATTCTGCTTTCGGAGGGTGATTGCACGATGCAAGGAGAAAAAGGCAGACCGACAACGCCGCCAGTATGCTTCGCTTTTTCAAATTCCATTCCTCCCACTAAAAATTTGCTGTTCAAATTCTTGGATTGTGCAGCCGAAACGGTGAGCCAAATCCATCCACGATTAGTAATGTTTTTGAATAACCAATGTCAATCATTTGAAAGTATAAAGTACTTGGATCTTTGCATTATATCGTGCTTTTTATGAAAGCAGGGACTAGGAAATGGCGGCCATCTCTGGTATGATGGACAAAGACGAACGCGCCCGGCAATATTTTGCGACAGGGGCCATTTCACAGCAGTAAAGGAGAGGGTATTTTGGATAAGCACAGCGCCGCCCAAGCCATCCGGGATGGTCAGGCCATCCTCGGCATTGAGCTGGGCTCTACCCGCATCAAGGCCGTCCTGATCGACGGCGATCACCATCCCATCGCCTCGGGCAGCCATGCCTGGGAAAACCGTCTGGAAAACGGCATCTGGACCTACGCGCTGGAGGACGTCTGGCAGGGCATTCAGGACAGCTATCGCCAGCTTGCCGCCGAGGTGCAGAGCGCCTACGGCGAGGAAATCCATTCGTTGGCGGCCATCGGCTTTTCCGCCATGATGCACGGCTATCTGGTCTTTGACCGGGACGGCCGCCTGCTCGTCCCGTTCCGCACCTGGCGCAACACCATCACAGGACAGGCGGCGCAGGAGCTGACCGCCCTGTTCAATTTCCAGATTCCCCAGCGGTGGAGCATCGCCCATCTCTACCAGGCCATCCTGAAGGGGGAAGCGCATGTGCCCCAGATCGATTTTCTCACCACCCTGTCCGGCTATGTCCACTGGCAGCTGACGGGGGAACGGGTGCTGGGCGTGGGCGAAGCGTCGGGCATGTTCCCCATCGACAGCGGCACCGGCAACTATGCGGCCCGCATGGTGCGGCAGTTTGACGAAAAAATCGCGCCGCACGGGTATCCCTGGCGGCTGGAGGACATTCTGCCCCGGGTGCTGCCGGCCGGGGAGAAGGCCGGCGTGCTGACCGAGGAAGGGGCGCGGCGGCTCGATCCGTCCGGGCGGCTGGCGGCGGGCATTCCGCTCTGCCCGCCCGAAGGGGATGCCGGCACCGGCATGGCGGCCACCAACAGCGTGGCGGTGCGCACCGGCAACGTGTCCGCCGGCACCTCGATTTTCGCCATGGTCGTGCTGGAAAAGGAGCTGTCCCGCGCGTATCCCGAAATCGATATGGTGACCACGCCGGCCGGCCGGCCCGTCGCGATGGTCCATTGCAACAACTGCACATCGGAGCTGGACAGCTGGGTCCGGCTGTTTGGGGAGCTGGTCGCCCTGTCCGGCGCGCAGATGAGCAAGCCCGCCCTGTATGACGCCCTGTACGCCAAGGCTCTCGAGGGGGAGACGGACGCCGGCGGGGTGCTGGCGTACAACTACGTTTCCGGCGAGCCGATCACCGGCCTGGAGGAGGGGCGGCCACTGCTGACGCGGCTGCCCGACAGCCGGTTCACGCTGGCCAATTTTATGCGCGCGCAGCTGTTCTCCATTTTGGGCACGCTGAAGCTCGGGATGGATATCCTGGTCGACAAGGAAAACGTCCGGCTGGACTGCCTGCTGGGACACGGCGGGCTGTTCAAGACCAAGGTGGTGGGGCAGCGCCTGATGGCGGCGGCGCTTGACGTGCCGGTTGCCGTAATGGAAACGGCGGGCGAGGGCGGCGCCTGGGGGATTGCGCTGCTGGCCGCG